>NZ_CP004078.1:980000-1299090 GCF_000612505.1 Paenibacillus sabinae T27 | reverse complement strand
TTAGCAAACACGCGCCGTCCTTCAGGACAATGAATGAGCCCCTGCTTAACGATCGCCTGAACGCTCTGGTTCGTAATGGATTTGCCCAGGAATTCAATGCTTCCCGTCTTGGGTTTAAGCAATCCCGAAAGCGTCTTGAGAAGCGTTGACTTTCCGGCGCCGTTGGCACCGATCAGCGTAACGATCTCCCCCTGGTTGACGTTGATGCTGAGATCCTTCAGAGCGTGAATGGCTCCATAGTAAACGTTGATTCCCTGTACTGTAAGCATAGCCCTTACGCCTCCTGTCCCAAATACGCTTCGATAACCTTTGGATTGCTCCGGATCTCTGACGGCGTACCGTTGGCAATGAGTATTCCGCGGTCGAGTACATAAATCCGGTCGCAGACTCCCATAACAAGCGACATGTCATGCTCGATGAGAAGAATCGTAAGGTCAAACTCCTTGCGGATCCAGGCGATGAGGTTCATCAAATCGCGTGTCTCGTTCGGGTTCATGCCGGCCGCCGGCTCGTCGAGCAGCAGCAGCCTCGGTCCGGCCGCAAGCGCCCGTGCAATTTCAAGGCGGCGCTGGTTGCCATAGCTGAGATTTCCGGCAAGCTCTTCGCTTTGGTCGTCGAGATTGAATATCTTGAGAATATCCATCGCCTTCTGCGTAATCTCATTCTCTCCCTTGAAATGCTTCGGCAGGCGAAGCATGGAAGTGAACAAAGAGTGCTTGGCATGCTGATGGAAGGCAATTTTAACGTTCTCCAGCACGGTCATTGCCGTAAACAGCCGGATGTTTTGGAAGGTGCGCGCGGCTCCTTTATGGTTGATCTTGAACGGTTTCATGCCGCCAACTGACTCATTGTTAAGTATAATGCTGCCTGTGGAAGGCGGGTAGACACCGGTCAGCAGATTGAACAGCGTCGTTTTGCCGGCGCCGTTCGGTCCGATGAGACCGATCAGTTCGCCTTTTTTAATATGAAGAGAAACCTCGCTGAGCGCTTTTAGTCCCCCGAAGGAACGGCTGGCTTCCTTAACATCAAGAAGCACTGCTGTCGCTGATGCCGCCATTTGCCTTCGCCTCCTTTTTACCGAGCTTCTTGAGAGAGAATTTCGTGCTTCCAAGCAGACCGCCCGGACGGAAAATCATCATCAGAATCAAAACGATCGAGTAAATAATCATCCGCCATTCCGGGAAATCCCGGAGGTAAGTATAGAGCAGGGTGACGAAAACAGCGCCGACGATCGAACCGGCTGTGCTTCCGAGTCCGCCGAGAACGACCATAACGAGAATTTCGAACGACTTCAGGAAGTTGAAGCTGCCCGGGGTGATTACGTAGAACGTATGGGCAGACAGCCCCCCGGCAATCCCTGCGAACAGTGCGCCGATCGTAAAAGCAATGACCTTGTACAGCGTTGTGTTAATCCCCATCGCTTCGGCTGCGATTTCGTTCTCGCGGATGGCAAGGCAAGCCCGGCCGTGTGTGGAGCGGATAAAGTTATTAATCAGCACAATCGTAATTAACATGAAGAAGAACATGATCGTCCATGTCGATTTGGCCGGAATGCCGCTAAGACCAGAAGCCCCGCCGACGTATTCCGTGTTGAGCAGGACAATCCGGATAATTTCGCCGAAGCCGAGCGTCGCGATCGCCAAATAGTCGCCCTTCAGGCGAAGCGTAGGCATCCCGATCAGCACACCGCAAATTGCAGCCAATATCCCTCCAGCAAGGATAGCGAAAATAAATGGAACATCATAGTCAAGGGTCAGAATGGCCGACGTGTAGGCGCCGACAGACATAAACCCGGCATGGCCGATGGAGAATTGTCCGGTAATGCCGTTAATCAGGTTAAGCGATACGGCCAGAATAACATTGACACAGATCAGAAGGAGCATGGATTCTTGAACATCGTCCAATCCTCCGGTTGTTAGCAGAACTTGCACAACTCCATACAAAGCCACAGCTGCGATAATGCCAAGCCAGAATTTTTTATTTAATTTCTTCACACCGTTTCCCCTCCTACACTTTCTCCCGGACATTTTTACCGAACAGCCCGGATGGTTTAAAGATAAGGATCAGGATCAGCACGGCAAAAGCTACACCGTCACGCCAGGACGAATATCCCAGCGAAGAGATTTCCGTCTCTACCGTACCCAGCAGCAAACCGCCCACAAGTGCGCCCGGAATGCTTCCGATACCGCCAAGTACCGCTGCGACAAAAGCTTTCAGCCCCGGCATAACCCCCATAAGCGGGTCAACGGAGTTGTATGTCATGCCAAAAATAACACCGGCCGCAGCCGCCAGCGCGGAACCGATAGCAAAGGTTGCTGAGATGGTACGGTCGACGTTGATCCCCATCAGACGCGCCGCTTCCATATCGAACGATACCGCCCGCATCGCTTTACCGGTCTTGGTATAACGTACAATATATTGCAAAATAATCATCAGAATAATCGTTGTAATCAGAATCATAATCTGATTGGATTCCACCTGTATGGAAGTGCCGAACAATTGATACTGCTTCTTCGTCAGAATATCCGGGAAACCTTGAGCTTGCGGCCCGAGTACGAGAACACCGGTATATTCCAGTAAAAAGGATACGCCGATAGCCGTAATGAGCGCTGCAATCCGTGTGGATTTGCGCAGCGGCTTGTAAGCCAGACGCTCAATGGTGATGCCGAGCAGCGCACTGACGACCATGGAGAAAACCAGAGACAGAATCAGAACAAGCACCGGAGGAAGACCCGCCGAGGCCAGATATCTGGCGCTGAACAACCCGATAAACGAGCCAACCATAAACACATCCCCATGTGCAAAGTTGATCAGCTTGATAATTCCGTAAACCATGGTATAGCCCAGGGCGATCAGCGCATAAATGCTGCCTACGGAAATCCCGTTAATTAATTGCTGAATAAAATACTCCATCGCCATCCCCTTTTCCCTTTTTCATTGTCTTTCCCTCTTCTCTCTTTCATTTCTTTCTTTTTAATGATGTTACCTATATTAACATATGTCCTTTTTTTCGTCACTAAGATTTTCATGGATTCCAAGAAATTTCGAAATTCGATGTCATATTTTCTAACAGAGATTGTAAGTATTGGGTTATGTAGTGTGACGAGTTGTTAAAAAGCCAGAGAATAAGCGAGAAAAATGGAGAATGATTAAGATCTGTTTAAGTGAGGGTTTCTCGTCTAAACGAATATTAAGCTTTATTTTGTAGCAATTAATATAACATTTCTCTCTTTAAAGCACTATTCCTTCAAAATATTAAAGAGTTAATTGGTTGCATAATTACATGTTTCTTCCACGGCCATGGATCAGCTGTGCTTTTTCGGTCCGCTTCCCTAAGACGAACAGCCGCTTAAATATAAAAAAAAGCCCCCTCTCGGGAGCTCTTTCTTCTATTATATATGTATCGTGTACAACATATTAAAAACCAGCCGCACATTTCGGAAGAAATGTGGCGGAGAGAGAGGGATTCGAACCCTCGCACCGCTTACGCAGTCTAACCCCTTAGCAGAGGGTCCCCTTATAGCCACTTGGGTATCTCTCCAAGAAAATGGCTCCCCGAACAGGACTCGAACCTGTGACAACTCGATTAACAGTCGAGTGCTCTACCAACTGAGCTATCAGGGAACGTTTTAATGTGAACAAAACTTAATTTATCATGATTTCACCTTACAGTCAAGAGCAGGCCAAAACCTGGGAAATCGCTTACGAATTAAAAATAAAGCTGTTCCCCGTCCGCCGGAATGAGTACGCTGCCGGACCCGCCTTTCTTCTCAAGCCCTTCACGCAGCTTATCCCTGGTCAGCAGGCAGTGGTTGATCGCATCCATGTGAACGGCTACCACTTGCATTCCGGGAGCATGGCCGCGCAGGGTCGCGATATCACGTCCACCCATGGTGATGGGGCATCCGGCCGCGAACCTCGCTTCGCCCGCATTGACGACCGCAACCTCCGGCCGGAGCCAGTCAAGCGCCTCCCGCACCTCATCGCACCAGATCGTATCTCCTGCGATGTAGAGCACAGGCTCGCCAGGCGCCCGGAACACAAAGCCGGATACCGGCCCCATCTTCCGTCCGATAATTCCGGTGCCGTGCCTTCCCCCGGTCCGCATGATGCGAACTCCTTGAAACTCCACCTCCTGTTCAACGGGAACGGCTGCGGTAAAGCCCTGTGATTCGAGCGTCTCCCTATCCTGTTTCTGGCAGAACAGCGGAACATCTTTGGGCAGCAGAGACGCCGCCGCGGGGTCCCAGTGGTCATTGTGAAGATGGGTTACGACGACGGCGTCTGGACGCAGCCATTCTTCCACTGGACCGGGGAGGCCGACTAGCGGGTTTCTCCGTTCATTGCCGCTGTTTATGATCGGCGGATAGGCTCCCTGTTCACCGAGCATCGGATCGATCAGGAAGGTCAATCCGCCATATTCCAGCCAAAGTGAAGCATGTCTGATCAATTGCAGCTTCATAAGGGATGCACTCCTTCTTTTTCATGAGTTCTGCTACAATTAAGTATAATTTTTCGCTGGCAATGGAGTACATCATGCCGTGAAAGGATTACTGCGTATTTATTTTCATTTGGAAAGGAAATCATCTAAAGATGAGCCAAGCGCTTATAGACGAGACCGATCTGCTTATTCTGCGTCAGCTGATTCAGGACTCCACACTTAGCCATAAGGAGATCGGAAGGACGGTTCATATGACGGGGCAGGCTGTAGGGGCGCGTATCCGCAGGATGAGGGAGCTGGGCGTCATTACGGGTTATTCGGTAGGCTGGAATCCGGAAAAGCTGGGGCTTCACGTGCACGCCCTGATCACCGTATTCCTGAATTCAGGCGGCGCCCACCGGACGTTCCTGCAGTTCGTTGAAGCCGAGGAAGAGATTGAAGAGGCTTACCGTGTCAGCGGCGAGGGCTGTTATTGGATGCGGGCGCGTACGCAAAGTCCGCAGCGGCTGAACGAGCTGCTCGATCGGCTGCTGAAGTATGGAAATTATAAGGTGAGCTTGGACATCGGCCGGATCAAGTAGAGTGATGTAACCGGCTCATAATTTAGGCTGACGGCCCCAGTTCCCTTGCTATGCCTTTCTTTTGGCCCCGGCTTCATCAATAACTGCCAGCTTCAGCGGGCCGGCACATTTCCCGCAGCGGTAGCGCTGCGGATTCACCTTGCGCTTGCGGAGATACTCCGTGCTGCACTGCTGGCATATCAGCTTGTAGCGGTAAGGCAGCGGCTTCCTCGCCTTGGCTCCGGGAAGGTGCTGGCAGTACCGGCTTCCTCCCACCTTGGCGAGCAGCGCCTTGAAGTCGGCGTCCCGGTGGCGGTATCCTCTTTTGGCCAGATGGAGGTGGTAGTGGCAAAGCTCATGCTTGATGATCTTCTCCGTCTCTTCGGGTCCGTACGCCTCAAGCTGGCGGGGATTGATCTCGATGTTATGGCTCTTCATAAAGTACCGTCCTCCTGTAGAGGACAGCCGGCTGTTAAACGACGCTTTGTGGCGAAAAGGCAATCCGAAGCTTTCCCGCGACACCCGCTCAATCCATCGCTGCAGTTCTTCGTTCGTCATGCTCATGATTTTTGGCGGCTCCGTTTCTTTAACACGCTCTTCAGGCGCTTGCTGTAATCTGTACTTGAATTGTAACTTGCGCATACGCTACACTTCAAGAAGGAAGACAAGGACGGAGGGAGAATGACAATGCCGAAAATGCGGTATGTAATTTTGCAGCAAAATCAAGAGCTTCAATTCGTGGAAATGCCAGAGGATTACGCGTATCAGCTCAGCGCGCTCAATCTTAGACTGAATAAAGAGATCGACAAGCTGACGGCTGAGAACGTGCCGGATCTACCGCTTGCGGTAGCCGAATGCGATTCCCTGGACCTGCTTCGCGAAGAGTATTCCCTCGAATCCGGGCTCGATTATATCAACCGGCTGGAGCACGCTTTCGCCGCTATCCAGGAGCAGAACTATCCGCTTATCTCCCTGCTGACGGAAATCCGCGCGCTGCAGGCGCAGCTTGAGCAGTGGTATGAAGAAGAGGAGGAGCGGGCTCAGTAGCCAGCGTCACTCATTATTTTTTATTGGGAAAAAGACTTCCCGGCAGCCGCAATGCGGCAGCATTCATCTTCATCTAATGGCGCACCATTACCCACCTCCGCACATATGTTAACATACCTAAGCATGCAGAGGAGGGGTTCTCTTGCCGCAGTGGCTCAGCCATCAGCTAATGAAAGCTTATTACAAAAAAGACCGGCGGCAGATCAAGCTGCTGAACGAATGCTGGTTCTTCTACCGGGATTCCGCTGTCAAGCGCTAGGCTTAAGTCCGTCCGGTTGGCCTCTTGCGACCAAGAAACGCGGCCCGTAAGCCATTCCGGCAAGCCTTATGAATATCCTCATTCAAATCCATCTCTTCTTTAGAAGGGGTGGATTTTGTTTTGAAGAAAATTGCTCAAATTTGAAACAAACCGCCGCTCCCCCCATAATCCCGTTGAGATCCGGAAGACGAGAGCTGGCTGGTTTGAAAAGCATCCGTACAAGGCAGACTACCCGAAGCTTCGTTTGGACGGCCAGGAGCCCTGCAGCTTGCGGACAAGCACAATTTGGCCTGTATGATAGGAATCATGGAGGATGAGGCTCATGACCTCTTCTCCGGGAGCATGCCCGGAGCCTCCCCAGTCGTACGCCCCTTCTCCGAGCGCCTCAATAATTTCACGCAGATCAGCGTGGACTTTCTTAAGGCGGGAAACCGCCTGTTCCCAGGCTTCTTCGCCGCTCTCCGTTACCGTGAACGTGTCGTCGTTGCTTTCTGCATTCGGCAGCTTAGGCAGACCCTTCAGCTTGCGCAGCAGCCGTTCCTTATAATAAGTCAGATGGTTGACCGTCTCCCAAATCGAGTTGGCGGCTTCTCCCTCCGGCTTCCAAAGCGCTTGTTCGCTGCTTACACCATCCAGCGCATCCTTCAGCGGCGGCGCCCAATCCTCCTGATCCATCGCATAATCCCAGTTTTGAAGCAGAACCTCGCTAATTTTATTTTGCATGATAAGCCTCCTTCAAGTATGGTAACCAGCTATAACAACAACAATAGTTACATCAAGAATGTAGCATATACCGGACCCTAGTTCAAGTAACTAGCAAAACTAAGTTTTAACTGTTACAATATTTCTGTAGGAAAGGAAGGATCAATGATGCTGTGGGATGATTTTATTAACAGCTACTGGCGGGATTGGAGAACCGGGGACAAATCCAAGGAACTGGACCGGCTGGAAGATCCGGAGTGGCTTAAGTCCTGGCTAACCGCTCATGGACTGCCTGCCATCCCGGCGGATTCCGCGCAATTGCAGGAGCTCAAGAAGCTTCGCGGCTGTCTTTTTGACACGGTCCGGGAAATTGTGGACGGCGGTACGCCTGACGGTCTGCCGGAGCGCTTGAACCCCTACATGGCGGCCGGTCCCGTAATGCGGCAAGCGGCACTGGACGAAGAGGGACGAATGACGATGACGCTCCTGCCGATGCGGGCTGACTGGGAGCAAGTGATGGCGGAAATCGCCGCCTCTTTTGCCTCGGCGCTGGCGGAAAAGGAAGAGTCGAGATTCCGCATTTGCGACAATCCCGACTGTCTCTGGGTTTACTATGACGATACGCGCAACCGTTCCAAGCGCTACTGCGATGATAAAGCCTGCGGTAATCTGATGAAGGTCCGAAGATTCCGGGCCAGGAAGAAAGCAGAGCAATAGTGAAATGGGTATGCTCCAAATCCCGCGAATGACTCTGTCGGAAGCGTTAATTTAGGCAGCCCGAATATATACGTAAGAAGAAACGGCTACGCCGTCCTCTGGAAGAGGAAGGCATCCGTTTCTCGTAAAAATATCAGGTTAAGGATAAGCGCGAAGCTTATACTCTCTGATATTTCCAAAAAACAACGGCCTGGATCTCCCAGGCCGTTGCTTAAGTTTGAGGGACTGCCCTCATATTGATGTTCAATTATACGATAGAGCGCTCTGCTCTTACTTCCACTTGCTTCGCTTCGATCGGCTTCTTCCACAATCCGAACACGAGAGCAGAGACAACCGCGCCGATGGCAACTGACAACAGGAACAGCAGCGCGTGGTTCGCGAGCGCAGCTACAAAGATACCGCCGTGCGGAGCCGGGATGTTGATGTGCCAGAACTGAGTCAATCCTCCGGCAATAGCCGAACCCAGAATACAGGAAGTCAGAACGCGCATTGGATCAGCGGCCGCGAACGGGATCGCGCCTTCGGTGATAAAGGACAGGCCAAGTACATAGTTCGTTAAGCCGGATTTACGCTCGTCTTCCGTGAATTTATTCTTAAACAGCGTGGTTGCCAGTGCGATGGCAAGCGGAGGAACCATACCGCCGGCCATAACAGCCGCCATCATCAAACCGTTCGTGTTGCCGCTGGAAGTGAAGACGCCAATGGCAAATGTATAAGCCGCTTTATTGAAAGGACCGCCCATATCAATCGCCATCATTCCGCCGAGGATCAATCCAAGCAGAACGGCGTTGCCGGTTCCAAGGTTGTTCAGACCGCTGATGAGACCTTCATTGATCCAGCTAAACACCGGATCGAACAGATAGAACATAATCGCGCCGGTTACAAGAAGACCGAATACCGGGTACAGCAGAATCGGCTTGAGGCCGTCAAGCGTCTTGGGCAGGCCAGAGAACACTTTGCGCAGGCCAATCACGATATAACCGGCCAGGAAACCGGCGGCAAGACCGCCAAGGAAACCGGCATTGGAGCTAGCAGCCATAAAGCCGCCGACCATACCTGGCATCAGAGCCGGACGGTCGCCGATGCTCATTGCGATGAAGCCGGCCAGGATCGGAATAAGGAAGTGGAACGCTCCGTCGCCGCCGCCGATGGTTTGCAGAAGCTTGACGATCGGATTATCCACGCTTGCCACTTGCTCGAACAAGAAGGAGATGGCGAGCAGAATACCGCCGCCGACAACAAACGGCAGCATGTGGGAGATACCGTTCATCAAATCTTTATAAATTTTGCTGCCGACGCTGGTCTTGCCAGCGGACGGCGCATCCGAAGCGGCCTTGCCTTGATTATGGTAGATCGGGGCGTCGCCTGCAGCCGCTTTGCGGATCAGCTCTTCCGGCTTGCGGATGCCGTCGCTTACCGGTCTTTGCAGCAGCGGCTTGCCGTCAAAGCGCGCCATTTCAACCTGTTTGTCGGCGGCGACGATAACGCCGTTTGCCCGCCGGATTTCGTCGGAAGTGAGCACATTCTTCGCGCCTTCGGAACCGTTGGTTTCTACCCGGATATTGATGCCCAGTTCTTTTGCCTTCTTCTTAAGAGCGTCTTCGGCCATGAAGGTATGCGCAATACCAGTGGGACACGCGGTAACTGCGACTACAAACGCTTCCAAGTTGCTCGGATTGCCAACGATCATTCCAGCTGGCTCCGCGGCTTTTGCTTCTTCTTCCCGTTTGGCTTTTTCCTCTTCCGCCTTTTTGGCCGCTTCTTGTTCCTCCTGTTTGGCGTCGAAGAGCGCCGTTACTTCATCAGGTGTCTTGGTATTCTTCAATTTGTCGATGAATTCAGCATCGATCAGCAGCCGGGAAAGGGCGGCAAGTGTACGCAGGTGCGTATTGGCAGCGCCTTCCGGAGCGGCGATCATGAAGAACAGGTACGCCGGTTCTTCGTCCAAAGATTCAAACTCCACGCCGCCGGCGCTTTTTGCAAATACAACCGTCGCTTCATTGACGGCTTTGGTCTTGGCGTGAGGCATGGCAATCCCGCCGCCGATGCCCGTGCTGGATTCTTCTTCACGCTTCAGAATCATTTGTTTAAACAGGACCGGATCGTTAATCCGGCCGTTTGCGGAAAGGCTGGCAATCAATTCATCGATTGCAGCTTCCTTGGTTGTAGCTTTCAGGTCCATGATCATAGTTTGCTTAATCATCAGATCCGTAATTCTCATATCAGTTCAACTCCCTGTAAATTCTTTAAAATGTGCTTGTCACACGCCCTGTCCTATGACGATCCGGCTTATGAAAGGGGGACGATCTCAACTTGCGGACGCAGCCGCTCGATCTCCTCCTTTGTTGCCAGGTCATCGGAAAATGCAGTGGCGCTTCCCGAAGCGACTCCCGCGCGGAAAGCCTCAATCGGGTCTCCGGTAAGAAACAGCGTGCCGACAAATCCGGCTATCATCGAATCCCCCGCGCCTACGGAATTCTTCACCGTCCCGGACGGTACAGTAGCGCGGTATACGTCATTTTGAGTAATAAGCAAAGCTCCCTCGCCCGCCATGGAAATCAGCACATGCTTGGCGCCCTCTTCCAGAAGCTTGCGGCCGTAAGTGACAATCTCTTCGATAGAGTTAATTGTAACCCCGTACAGCTCTGCCAGCTCGTGATGATTCGGCTTTACCACCAGCGGTTTATGAACCAGAGCGTTCATCAAAGCCTTCCCGGTAGTATCAATGACGAACTCCGCACCGGACTGTCCGCAGGCCTCGATAAGCTTTTGATAGAAATCTCCTCCGAGCGATGGAGGCGCGCTACCCGACAAAATAACAATATCGTTCTCCTGCAGATGGGACAGTTTATCCAGAAGCTGCTGTGCCTCCTCGTCACGAATGACCGGCCCAAGTCCGTTAATCTCCGTTTCGTCCCCATGTTTGAGCTTGATGTTGATCCGGGTGTCATCCGCCACGAATACGAAATCGCTTTGGATAGAGTCTTCACGCAATTTGTCGGCGATATACCGGCCGGTAAATCCCCCAAGGAAGCCCAGAGCCGTATTCTCCACCCCAAGCTGGTCCAGAACGCGGGATACGTTGATCCCTTTGCCGCCGGGAAGCTTCAAATCCCGCTTCATCCGGTTCAAGTCGCCAAGCTTCAGGTCTTCAACCTCCACGATGTAATCGATGGAAGGGTTAAGCGTCACAGTGTAAATCATTGATCATCCCTCAATTATTTTGGTTTTACTTGCAATGGATTGGCGAAGCCTCTCCGGTACAGCCTCCGTTATCACGGTAGCTTCATGCAGATCGAACAGTTTGGCAAAAGCAACCTCGCCGAATTTACTGGAGTCTGCTAGCACGTAGGTTGCGGCGGATAACTGATGGGCCCGTCTCTTGATCAGCGCTTCCTCGGGATCAGGTGTCGTAAACCCCCACTCCGCATCTACGCCATTTGTACCCAAAAAGCATTTATCGAAACGAAAATTGTCCATGTTTTGAAATGCGATGCTTCCGATAACGGCTTTGGTGTGGCTCTTCATCATGCCGCCGAGAAGATAACTCGTAATACGCTTGTTTACAAGCGCTTCGACATGGGACAAGCCGTTGGTAACGACGGTTATGCCCTTCGCGTTAATGAGGGGAATCATGGCTAACGTAGTTGTTCCCGCATCCAGATAAATACATTCACCATCAAGCACTTGGCTCGCGGCCAAACGGGCAATAACGTTTTTGGGCTGAATGTTTTTGAAGGTTTTTTCCTCCATGCCGGGTTCCTGGCTTCGGTTGGCTACCAAAGATGCTCCGCCATGCACCCTCCTCAGCAAATTGCGGCTCTCCAGATCGATTAAATCCCGCCGCACCGTCGATTCCGAGGCTTCGAGCATTTCCGTAAGCTCTTGGATTTTAACGACGCCCTTTTCTTGTAAGCGCTGTATTATTAACCTGCAGCGTTCCTCTGTAAGCATTTTCATTCCTCCACCTGACCATATAGTATCATATCCCCAGCAAAAAACAATCATTATTATTCATATTCCCTCAAAAACCTCCAATATTTTTAGGTAAATATTGCAATATTGTGAACGCTTACTTTTATTAAAGGTAAATCTAACAAACTTCGGAAATGCGGATTCTCTCGAAATCGCAATTTGAAAGTATATATTTTAAAGTTTGGTTCAACAACCAGTTCCTACCAAAATGGATTGAATATAAATATATTAATTAGAAGAAATGCAGCGTTGCCTTATTTTTACAAGGCATGAAGGAGGGCAGTTATGACATTCGACATCGGATTTACGGGTTTTGTTTTCATTATGACTATGTTCGCTATTTTCTGGAGGCCTGGAGGTATAAATGAAGCATGGCCGGCATCCATTGGGGCTGGACTAATATTACTTACAGGAATTGTATCTGGCAGTGATGTTGCAGACATTATCCATAAAATCGGCGGGGCATCCATTACCATTATGGCAACGATTATCATGGCGGTCATATTGGAAAGCTTCGGATTTTTCAACTGGGCCGCGGTAAGACTAGCCACTATGAGTCAAGGCTCCGGTTATCGCTTATATTGGTACATTCAGATATTATGCTTTTTAATGACCCTTTTATTTAACAATGACGGAAGCATCCTGATAACGACTCCTATATTAATATTATTGTTAAAAAATCTGCGGCTAAAACCGCATCAAATGATTCCTTATCTATTAAGCGGAGCTTTGATCGCAACAGCCTCCAGTGCTCCTATCGGGGTAAGTAATATTGTTAATTTAATTGCATTGAAAATTGTTAATATGAGTCTGTTTATGTATACAGCCATGATGTTTATACCCGCCATTATCGGATTATTGTTCATGTCGCTGCTAATGTTTCTTGTATTAAACAAGAGATTGCCAAAGACATTGCCAACCGCAGCTTATGATTTGGAGGAGCAATTCTTCACTACAAACTTCCATCCGCTAAAGGGAAAAACCTCAGTAGAAACTAAGAGAAAACGAAGCCTGTTCATGTTGAAAATATTACTGTTTGTCTTTACACTTCGCTGCCTCCTCTTTGTTGCCTCCTTCTTCTCCATACCCATTGAATGGGTGGCGGTATCGGGTTCGATCTGCTTACTAGTATGGAGATGGTACCAACTGGGTACGAATCCCGTCGATATACTGAAGAAAATTCCGTGGCATATTCTGGTCTTCGCCTTCTCTATGTACGTTATTATTTACGGGCTTATGAATGCCGGACTGATAACCCTCCTGATAAAAGTATGTACTCCCATTGTTTCTCAAGGATTACTGCACGCAAGCTTGATTATGGGCGGATTGGTTTCCGTTCTATCAAACGTCTTTAATAATCATCCTGCCTTGATGATCGGAACTATTACTCTAACAAAAATGAATCTTGATCCGGTAACGCTAAAAACGATCTATCTTGCAAATATTATAGGCAGCGATGTCGGTTCCTTGCTGTTTCCTATTGGAACACTCGCCTCTCTTATCTGGATGCATATCCTTAGACAAAAGAAGATTAAAATTAAATGGAAAGATTATTTACACGTCACGCTGATTGTTATTCCGCTTACAACCATAGTCACCTTGTTTCTGCTGTACTATTGGGTTCAACTGATTTTTAGCTGAATGCCAATATGAAGAAGATGTGGGGCTTCAACCGTTAATCCAGTAATATCAACGGTTGAAGCTTGTTTCTTGGCACAGGTTGGCCGTAACTCAAATGAGTCACGAAAACTCTTTATTTTCTTGGAAAGTTTACGGTCTGAATATGGTCTATCAGTCCAAATATACTTTCACCGTTCGGAGTGACAAGCTCAAACATGGGGGCCTGAACTTTTTTTAGTAATCCGACCTTCTGAGGATCGTTAACCATATCCATCGCGATGAAATTCCCCACCATATTTTCAAGCTGCCGGTTGAAGTCAGGTTCTACGGATACAGCAGAAAGATTGGACAAGAGCTCATCTTCCTTCAGAGCATACGGGACAACTTTGGCAGGATAAGGGATCATATATTTAAGATGCTTCATACGAACGAGTATGGTATCAAAAACCGGGGAATAGAAGAGAAGATAATCGTCCAGTATATTCTGAATGTACCCGTGAAGCACATGAACTCCGGTAATATATATTTCTGTGAAAATACCCTTGCTATTCTCCACAAGCGGCCGAAGGGAGATCGTATCTTGACTTGAAGGCAGGGATTGGTCAACATGATCCGGACTGGCGGCAGCTTCTGTATTTTGCATTAAAAATCTAATGTGGGCAGCCGGAATGTACAGGTATTTGACTCCATTGTTAATGATCACAACATCCGGTCCATAATCTATCAAGGTCCCTTCCAAAGGCTGGAGCAATCCTGAAACCATTGCAATAACTTGTTTGCCTAACAGATCCTTCAGCAAGTTCATGCAGCATCTCTCCTTAATTATAGATGAGTTAATGTAAATATATGTACTTAATAGGTAAAAGTTTTGGTTGTTTTAACCATTTATTTAAATAATAGTCATGTAAACTAGTCGCAACTTCATAGGAAGGAATACTATACAGTATCACATTGGAAGGGAGTCAAAAGAATGAAACATGTAGATTTGCATTTCGATCAGGGCGCTGGCGTTGGGCAGGGTTATTTTATAGAAGAAATCCCCCCAGGAATTGATGCATTGGTGGAGTTGAAGAACGAAAGCAAAGATGCGGCCGTTCAGCTTGTTATTACTCGATATAATGCGTCTACCCTCACATTTGATGTTGGTCCGCATACGGAATTTGCAGTGGAAGTAGGTAATATTCAAACGGTAGGGATCTTCGTTCCGGGGACTCAGCCGGCAAGAGGCCGGTTAATTATCATTCCGAATTTTTCGAATATCAATCTTGTATAATGTATAGTCAGAGAGAGATTCCGCGAAAATACTAAATTGTATAAAAAATATCGTACTCACCTGAATAATTTAGGAGAAATACGATATTTTTTGTATAAGGAATAATCTATAAGCAGAAACAATCAGGGGATTATAGAGGGGAAAAAACAGGAGCTGGCTCAGGTGAAGAATGCCGGCCGCTTTCGGGAAGCAATGGGCTATAAAGGTCTCCGAAAGCGGCCGAAGTCCGAGCTACTTAGATTTCGGTCAATTTCTTCAAATGCTTCTCCGAGATTTCAACGACCTTGTCCACGCGCCGCTTGTATTTCTCAACATCTCCCAAATGATCGGTCGTCATCCACACGCGGACGGTTTCCAGAGCGATCGCCGAGCCGATAATTTTGGCGCCGATACACAGCACATTGGTGTCGGAGTGAGAACGCGCCAGCTCCGCGCAGAACGGGTCCTGGCACACCGCCGCGTATAGCCCGTGAATTTTATTGGCGATCATCGCGCTTCCATAGCCTACACCGTCGACAAATATGCCGCGGTCCGCCTTTCCTTCCGCTACGGCCAAAGCCGCAGGATATACATAATCGGGCAGGTCGCAAGCTTCCTCATTGTCCGTTCCGAAATCCAGAACCTCGTGCCCTTGACTGATCAGATAAGCCTTTACTTCCTCTTTCAAGGAATACCCCGCATGATCATTGGCTACCGCAATCTTCATTTGTGAAACGCCCCCATTTCATTTATTCTCAACGATACTACTTGTGAACTTCTCTATCTTATCGCTTCGTTGCAGAGATTTCCAGCAGCGGGCTTCAAGATTATTCAGTTAAATTATTGTGATCATTTCAATCGAAAAATCGTCTATACTACATGGGGAAGATAAAAAAGGAGGGCTGCTACAGGGATGGAAGAAAAGCCAGCCACCAATAAAAACAGGGCATTAATGTGTCTAAGCCTTCTCCTATTAACGGATATCGCATTGTTTCTGTTACACCTAAATAACTATTATCTAAGGCCGCTGTTAAAGCCACCGGAGTTCTTCTTGCTGCTATACAATGTTGTTTTCTTAGTTATCATTTTGATTTTGCTTAAAAAAGTATATACCTTACTCATTTCAGGATTCTTTCTAGCTATTTTCCTGTTGTTCGCCCTTATTTTTTATTCACTTTCCGAATATAAATACGAATATTTTCAATCTCCTAAAGAAACACAAACCCTTATTGTCAAGTACAGTATGGTTTCTATGGGAGAATCTTCATATACTTATGAATTTTGAAGATTACCAAACGGCCGAGCAAGTTTTGGGAATGGATGATCCTGAATGGCTTAGTGAGAAGGAGATCATTTTCCACACACTGGTAGGAGATAAGAAAATAAAAATTAAATAGAAAATGGGACGGCCGGGGCTGGTTTTTTGGACAAACCTGAATCTGCCTGCAACTTTTTGGCGTAATGGGGCATCTAGAAGGATAAGAGGTGATAATATCATGAATATACAGACATTCAGGCACAGCGCCAAAAAAATGACCATAGCATGCGGGATTTTGGCCGCCTCGGTATCTTTCGGAGCGTCAGCATTCGCTTTCTCCGACCTTAAAGGTGATCCGGCGGAGGCCAAAATCAATGCACTGCATGAAGCCGGGGTGATTAACGGAGTGACCAGCCAGCTTTTTGCTCCCAAGTCCAAGATGACATACGGCCAAGCTGTCCAGCTGATCGTTAGCGGGCTTGCCCTTAAACCCAATCCGGTGCCGGGCAGTCCGTCCAAGGCCAGCGATTATTTTGCCAAGGTCGACGACAAATCCTGGTATGCCCCTTCTCTCCTGATCGCCGTCCAGAACGGCCTGCCGCTTGACAAGACGCTCCATCCGAATGCGGCGGTTTCCCGCGCCCATTTTGCGCAGCTGCTGGATGCGGCCTTGAGAGCCAAAGGCGATTTTCCGGTGACGAAGATGTATTTCAATATCGCCGATGGCGGCAAACTGAGCGCGGAGACGGATGCCAGCCTCCAGACGCTGCTCAATATGCGCATTATTTCGCTGGAGCCGGGAGGCAAATTCCGTCCGGATGACGCCGTTACCCGCTCGGAGGCAGCCGCCTGGGTGCATGATGCAAGAGCCTTCGTGGAGCGCATGACGGGGTCGATTGGCGGCGGAGAGGATTCCTCCGGGGCAAACTCGGCCGCAGACCTAAAAGTGGAAAAGATAGCGGACGGCGTGAATAAAGTCTCGGTGACGGTCGGCAATCTGCCCAATCCGGGCTACGGCCTGACGATTGCGAGAATCGAGTTTGGCGACGGACAAAAGGCCGTTATTTACTATGAAATCACCAATCCGGGATCGGGCATATATCCGCAGGTCATCTCCAAGGCGACAGCCGTTGCTTACCTGCCGGAAGGCTACACGGCAAGCGCGAAGCCGCTCCCCGGTTCGTATACGCCGCCGGAGCCCGATAACCCGCAACTCTAAGACGCCGCGCAAAGCTTGCGTTGCGGGATGCAGCGGCGGCACCTTCTTTTATCGGGCCGGATACCTCAAATAAAAACCTCCAGACCAACTCCGGCCGAACCTGTCTAACAGGTTGGACCGGGGTGGCTTGGAGGTTTCGTATTACTGGTCAACCAGAGTCCTCTGGTTGGCCTTTTTATTCAGCGCGCGGCGGGCGCATCGTCAGGCTGACCCGGCCTTTCTTCAGGTCGACGCCGAGCACCCATACGGTTACATTGTCGCCAACGGACACAACGTCCATCGGGTGCTTGAC
This sequence comes from Paenibacillus sabinae T27, assembly GCF_000612505.1. NCBI lineage: Bacteria > Bacillati > Bacillota > Bacilli > Caryophanales > Paenibacillaceae > Paenibacillus > Paenibacillus sabinae. The sequence continues at coordinate 1,281,748 of NZ_CP004078.1, read as the reverse complement.
GAAGCTTGAGCTGAGCTGGGAAATATGCACCAGCCCGTCGTTCTTGATGCCGATATCGACGAAGGCGCCGAAGTCGATGACGTTGCGCACCGTGCCCTGCAGCTCCATGCCGGGCGCCAAATCCTCGATCTTCAGCACATCGGTGCGGAAGATCGGCGGTGGCAGCTCCTCACGCGGGTCGCGGCCAGGGCGCTGAAGGCTCTCCAGAATGTCACGCAGCGTCGGCACGCCGACGTCAAGCTTCGCGGCCAGCTCCTCGGGGTTCTGCACAGCAAGCACAGGCGCCAGCTCTTTGCTACCGATCCGCGAGAGCTCAAGCCCGAGCACCTTGAACAACCGGCTGACCACGTCATACGATTCGGGATGAATCGGCGTGCGGTCGAGCGTATTCTCGCCCTCCGGAATACGCAGGAACCCGATGCACTGCTCGAACGATTTGGCGCCGAGGCGCGGCACCTTCTGCAGCTGCTTGCGGTTCCTGAAGCTGCCGTTCTCTTCGCGGTACTTCACGATATTCTTGGCGATGGTCGAATTGATGCCGGCTACGTAGGAGAGCAGCGACGGCGATGCCGTGTTCACGTCCACGCCGACATGGTTAACCGCCGATTCCACCACCGCCTTCAGGCTCTCGTCCAGATACTTCTGCGATACATCATGCTGGTACTGCCCGACGCCGATCGCCTTCGGCTCGATCTTGACCAGCTCCGCCAGCGGGTCCTGCACGCGGCGGGCGATGGATGCGGCGCTGCGCTCGGCCACATCCAGATCCGGGAACTCCTCCTGCGCGAGCTTGGAGGCGGAGTACACGCTGGCCCCGGCCTCATTGACGATGAGGTAGGCCAGCTCCGGGTTGCCGATGTCGGAAATGACCTCGGCGGTGAACTGCTCCGTCTCCCGCGAGCCGGTGCCGTTGCCGATCACGATGAGCTGAATGCCGTACTTCGCGATCAGCTCCTTGAACTTCTCCGCCGCCTCGCGCTTCTTGTTGTTCGGCGGCGTCGGATAGGTTACCGCCACCTCCAGCAGCTTGCCGGTCTCGTCGACGACCGCCAGCTTGCAGCCGGTGCGGTACGCGGGGTCGACGCCGAGGACACGGCGTCCCTTGACCGGCGGCTGCAGCAGCAGGCTTCGCAGGTTGCCGGAGAAGATCGAGATGGCCTGCTTCTCGCCCTTCTCGGTCATTTCTCCGCGCACCTCGCGCTCCACCGAAGGAGCAACCAGCCGCTTGTAGGCATCCTCGGTCACGGCCTCCAGAAGGTCCTTGACCGGAGACGGCCCCTTAACCAGCTTGCGGGTGATATACGCATGAACTCGGGCCGTATCGACCTCGATGCCCACCTTCAGTACGTTCTCCCGCTCCCCGCGGTTGATGGCAAGGATGCGGTGCGGCGGCATTTTGTGAACCGGCTCGCGGTAGTTGTAATAGTTCTCGTATACGGATTCCTGCTCTTTATCCTTCGCTTCGGAGACGAGAATTCCCTGCGACGCCGTGAACTGGCGCACCCAAGCCCGGACCGCCGCGTCATCGGCGATTGCTTCAGCGATAATATCCTGCGCGCCCTGCAGGGCCTGCTCGGCCGACTCCACGCCTTTGTCTAAGTCAATATATTTTGCGGCCTCCGCTGCCGGGTCCGCACCCCGCCGCTGCTCCAAGATCCAGTCGGCCAGCGGTTCCAGCCCCTTCTCCTTGGCGACGCTCGCCCGGGTCTTCCGCTTCTGACGGTACGGCCGGTACAGGTCTTCCACTTCCTGGAGCTTGACTGCTTTCGTTATTTGCTCCCGCAGCTCCTCCGTCAGCTTGCCCTGCTCCTCGATGATCCGGATGACTTCACGTTTACGTTCACCGAGCGAACGCAAATAGCCGAGCCGCTCCTCGATATCCCGCAGCGCGTTCTCGTCCAGCTCTCCGGTCATCTCCTTGCGGTACCGGGCGATGAACGGGATCGTATTGCCCTCGTCCAGCAGCCCCGCGGTCGTCCCTACCTGCTTCTCCGACAGGCCAAGCTCCCTGGCGATCTGGCTGATCATCGTCTGCCGCTCCCGGCGCGCCGCTTCCTCCGAAACGGTATTCTTATCCTGTTCGATCAATGAGCTTCCTCCTCCAACCTCTTAAATCCGCTATGTCAAATAGTATCATACTTGGCCAAAGACGTTCCAGCCGCCCTGGACAATCTCCGGGGTAAAAAAGCTCGCGGGAAGGCCCAGACACGCGCTTCTTCGAAACTTCAGCGGATAAAATAACAGCAATGCTCTTCCATACAAAACCATTCGTTGTTCCCGCGAGTACTACGAGGGAATTGCGGCCTATGGCTCTCTGCCGTCACCCTGTATCTTTAGCCTCATGGCTTTCACAATCAGCAAGATTGGAGCTTCAATACCTTTAACCGCTACTGACGGCCGTGCCGACGACAAAAAGGCTCACCGCGCAACCGCGGCGAGCCCTTCCTAACCTTCTCTATGAGATAGCGATTCAGCTTAAAAATCAATCAGCCCCAAGCTGATTTGCAGCGAGTCATCCACCTTTTTCATCGTTTCGTCATCCAGGTGGGTGATCTTATCCGTCAAGCGCTGCTTGTCGATCGTCCGGACCTGCTCCAGCAGAATGACGGAATCCCGGTCAAACCCGTGGGACGCCGCTTCAATCTCTACATGGGTGGGCAGCTTGGCCTTCTGAATTTGTGCGGTAATTGCCGCAACAATTACCGTAGGACTGAAGCGATTGCCAATATCGTTCTGAATAACCAGCACGGGCCTTACCCCGCCTTGCTCCGAGCCCACTACTGGCGAAAGGTCGGCAAAAAAAACGTCGCCGCGTTTTACGATCAATATCTACACCCCGCTTACTAAGCGGCCAAGAGTGCTGTCTGCATCTTCCTCGGCTAGGAACGCTTCACATGCCATGGTCAAGTTAATCTTGGCCATTTCCATGTATCCACGCTGCATGGACTCCCTGATGGAACGCTTCCTCCGTTCGCTGAGATACAGCTTCATGGCCTGCCGGATCAATTCACTGCGGTTGGAATTTTCCATCTGGACAATTCCGTCCACCTCCTGCAAGAGATGATCGGGCAAGCTGATCATGATTCTTTTGGTGTTTTGCAAATTGGCCAACTTCTCTTCCACCCCCACAAACCTACTGCCCTTGTATTCCAGTGTAGCATTATGCAAGGAATTTTATACAAGGAATATATGCCGTCAGTATATCAAGTATGCTGCATTCAATTATAAACTAGAAACGGCGGTTCGTATAGACCATAAGTCACATCATTGTCCACGAATTCATATTCCTTGATGATTCCCGCTTATCCTACAGGATTGGGGCTTCCGGATTGCAGTAAGGCATTTACCAGGCGGGGAGCCGAGCCTTCGCGGATATAAACGCGCGGCACCCGGTGGGCCAGCATGCAGGTCACCTCATAGTGTATCGTTCCAAGATGGAGAGCCAGCTCGTCTGCCGTAATGGAGCCGCCAGCCTGACTGCCGATGAGTACAACCTCTTCGCCGGCTTTGATTTGTTCCGCCTCTTTGGCGAAAGATTTGAGCGATACCATACACTGGTCCATGCAGATGGTTCCGACGACAGGAACGCGGCGGCCGCGTATTAACACCTCTGCCTTGCCGCTCAGCATGCGGGAATATCCGTCTGCGTACCCTATGGGCAGCGTGGCGATATATTCGCCGCTATCTGCGCGGTAGCGGGTGCCGTAGCTGATGCCCCAGCTCTCCGGCAGGCTTTTGACATATACAGCCTTAGTCTTCAGCGTCATGACCGGGTGCAGCTTCACCTGCTGCCGGTTCACCTCGGTCGACGGATAGAATCCGTATATGCTGACGCCCACGCGAACCATGTTCGGAGATAAATGCGGGGTATCAATGGCCGTAGCGCTATTGCCCGTATGTATGATCGGGATGTGGATCTGTCTTTCCCGAAGCGCTTCCGTCACGCTCATGAACCGTCGGTACTGCTCCAGTGTATAGCTTTTGTCTGCTTCATCCGCTTTGGCAAAATGGGTGAACATCCCCTCCAATTCCAACTGCCGAACGCGCTGCGCCTCTTCAATGAACGGCCGCGCATCGGCCGGAAGAAGTCCGAGTCGGCCCATGCCGCTGTCGATCTTGATGTGCACCTTCAGCTTCCGGCTGTCATTCACAGGAAGCTTCGATGCCGCCTCCAGCACTTCAGGAGTAAAAAGCGTCACGGTTACGTCGTTCTCCCAGGCGGCCTCAATGGCTTCCGGGGGCGTATAGCCAAGCACCAGAATCGGCAGGCCGATTCCCGCCTGACGCAGCTCGATCGCCTCGTCCAGAAAAGCCACACTGACATAATCCGCACTCAGGCGTTCAAGTTCCCGCGTCACTTCCACTGCCCCATGACCGTAGGCATTTCCTTTGACGCAAACCATAAACTTCATACCCGCCGACAAATGCTGGCGGAAGCTTTCGTAATTTGCGCGCAAAGCATCCAAATCAATCTCGGCTACGGTCGGTCGATAGCTTTCTTGCACTTCCAGTCACCTTCTCGTGTGAAATAAGCATCTGCCATGGATTGCATTGATCTCTTTCTTATTCGTAATGGTAATGCTAACGGAAGGGACTGTCAATGTAAGCAGGGATTTGACGTTACCGGAGGAAAGCAAAGCGGATACTACATTGTAGAAGGAAATCATCCCACAATAAGCAGTATCCGCCTACAACCTATTATTTACCCGCTTGATCCTGCATAGACACGGCGATTTCCATCATTTCACTAAGCGGAAGGTTCGCGCTTGTGATCCGGTACTGGAGCCCGTCGCCCATCCAGGTCAAGGTCTGCTGCTCATCCTCGGCCCCGGTCAGAAGACCAAGGGTGAAGCCAAGGTCAACGCCTTCTCCCGGCGCAAGCGACACGGCCTGATCGAGCGGACGCGATTCCATAATCGTGTACTGGTAAATTCCTTCATACCGCAGAAGCACGGCATGGTCGTCGCTATTCTCGACTTTATTGGAATCCTTGAACTTCACGCCATCCGGGGTGTACCCCGGCTCGATGATGCCGAAGTCGCCAAGCTGCGCGCTTGCCTGTGCCTGCGTTCCATCCTGAGTATCCGCGGCAGGCAGAGGGTTGCCGTTCTCATCAACCTCGGCTACCGTATTTTCCGAAGCGCCTTGCGAAGCCATATTCTTCTGCATGTCAAACGAATCGGCCGTAAACTCGGGGGTAAAGGTGAATTTATCGAACTTCACATCGACCACGACCTTGGCTTCCGCATCCGATACCTGCACCTCTTTGGGCCCGTAAGTCTTTTTGTCCAGCCAAATCTTCTGCCGCACCAGGGCGCTGCTCTGGTAATTGGCCGCAACGTCGAATATGTAGCTGTCCTTGTCGGCCACGAACTGGCGGTTGTTGTCGGTGACGATGCCTTTCACCAGCGTCTGGTACAGGTAGACCTGCCCCTGATTGTCCGGCCAGTCGCTCTGGAACCGGAAGCTCTTGCCGAGACTCGGAGTCAGCACGAACACGCCTTCATCGTTGCGCAGCACGATCTGCGTCAGGTTCTTCTGCACGTTGGCCAGGCTGATCCGGTAATACGACGGATTTTTGTACCATACCTCAACCTTGTACTCCTGCGGCTGCTCTCCGGTATACAGGGTCATCGTGCCCGCCCCCTGATAAGCTCCCGTCTTGCTCTCCAGCTTGTCGGCCACGTCGTTCAAATCCTTGACCACGGACGAGGCATCCTTCTTTCCGCACCCCGTCATCAGAAGGGCCACGCTCATAATGACCGCGAGTACCCATACTATCCGGCGCATGACATCATCCCCTTAACCTGTTTTGAATGCATTGATTAGTACATGTCTATGAGGGACAACACCGCAATATGCAGACAGGCGTGACAAGCGTGGGACCTCGGATACACCCGGGCAAAAATAAACGGCAAGAACCTGCACAAGTCTCAGGTTCTTGCCGTTACAACCGGCGCTGCGGCCGGGAAAAGATGTTTATTTCTCGGCGACGGTTCCGCCGCCATGGTTAACCAGCGCAGCCGCCGACTGCTTGTGTTCTGTAAAAAAGTACAGCAGGGCCAAAACCGGCATCAGCAAGCCTAACAAGGCTGCCGAGGACCAGCCGCCGTAAGCATATGACCAGCCCCCCAGGAAAGAGCCTAATGCCCCGCCGACAAAGAATATAGCCATAAACAGGCCGTTCAGACGCCCTCTGGACTCACTCCCCAAGGAATAGATAGCACGCTGCCCCAGCACAAGATTACCGGAAACTCCCATGTCCAGTACGATTGCGGCAAGAAGCAGCAAGGCCAGAGATACGGCAGAATTGCCACGGACCAGATACGAGAGTAAAAAAGATGCAGCGGCAATCGTTATAGCCAGACCTGTCAGCATTCGGGTCCAGCCCCGGTCAGCCAGTCTCCCGGCGATAGGCGCAGCTACAGCTCCAGCCACACCGGCCAGGGCAAATAAGGCGATTCCTTGCTGTGACAAATGAAAATATCCGGATAACCGCATCGGGACAACGGTCCAAAAAAGACTGAAGGAGCCAAATAGAAAAGCTTGATAAAAGGCTCTGCGGCGCAAAACAGGCGTTCCTCTCCATAGAGCTCCCAACGATCCTATCAATTGGGCATATTTCAGGGTTGGCGCGGGCTTGCGCTCAGGAAGTGCGCGAGACAGAAGAAGGGTCAGCAAGGCAATGATTCCAGCCGACAGCCAAAATATAACTTTCCATCCAAAGAGGTCGGCCAGAAAGCTTGCCGCCGGACGGGCAAACATAATCCCCAGCAGCAGTCCGCTCATTACATTGCCTACGACGCGGCCGCGCTGCTCTTCCGATGCCAGATAAGCGGCATAAGGAACAAGAATTTGCGCTGTTACAGATCCAAGTCCGATAAATAAAGACGCCGCCAGAAAAATCGTTGCATTCGTCGCCAGCGCCGCTGCAATCAGAGCACACACGACGACGATCAACGCGGAAACTGCCAGACGCCGATTTTCGATAAGATCACTAAGCGGAACGATGAACAACAATCCGAGTACATAACCGATTTGCGTCAACGTTACAATTAATCCCGCCGCGCCGGGCGACAAACCCGTAGCCTCGCTGATGGGTCCCACCAAAGGTTGAGCATAATAAAGATTGGCAACGATAAGGCCGCACGATATGGCCAGCAGCAGCATGATCCAGTTCGGCACACGTTTAACTTCAGACTGCGAGTGATTCATTCTAATTCCTCCTTAGTTTTAATCCACATCTATATAATATACTGAACGTTCAGTTTTGTAAATAGTTTTTCCAACCCATAAATATTTTGTATAATATACGTACAGTATATGTCAGGCAAAGCTTGATGGAACTTTTAAGGAGGAGAATTCCCCATGGATACCAAAAGAGGACGTCCACGCAATGTCGAAGCCGAAAAGGCTATTCTGAGCGCCTCCTATGACCTGCTGCTCGAAACCGGATTTGGTGCCGTAACGGTTGAAAAAATTGCGGAACGGGCCAAGGTCAGCAAAGCGACCATTTATAAATGGTGGCCCAATAAAGCTGCCGTCGTCATGGCCGGCTACCTGTGCGCGGCTTCCGAAAGACTGCCGATACCCGATACCGGGTCGGTGTATGACGATATCATCATTCATGCCTCGAATTTGGCCAGATTTCTGTCAACCCGGGAAGGGAAAGTCATTACCGAGCTGATCGGTGAGGGACAATTTGATCCGGGGTTGGCTGAAGCCTACCGGGCGGAATTTTTCCATCCTCGGCGGCTTGAGGCGCGGCAGCTTCTTGAGCGGGGAGCCCAGCGTGGTGAACTGAGAGAAGGCTTGGATATCTCATTATGTATTGATCTCTTGTACGGACCCATTTTTTATAGACTGTTAATTACCGGCGAAAATCTGGAGGAAACGGTTATAAAAAATTTAATAACCTATGGATTCGAGGGGATCAAATCACGCTAAACGGAATAGTAAAAAGCCCATGTGCCTGCTGATTGCAGACCGCATGGGCTTTTGTTCATGGTCAACACCATATTTACCGGTGGAGTCAGGAGTCAGGAAGCCGGCTTCAGCATAATCCCCAATTGATCTTGGTAGGGTTCCAGCTGCCGGATCAGTTCTTTAAGATGCTCGGCCTCTTCAGCCGTAAACGCCCGGGCGCTGCCGTCCGGCTTTACCTCTATCTTTTGAATTTCGCCGATGATCCCTTTCACTTTGGCAAGTTCCTGACTGCTGAGGTTCTTCTCCCCACAGGCCAGCGCCTCTTTCCAGAACGCAGCGCTGTCCGCCTGCTGCCCGGTTTCCTTCACGCCCCCATTCCCGGCTCCCTCCGCGTTCAATTTCTCAAAATAAGGTTCAAGCTCCGCGTTAAGCTTCTTATAGGCTTCCTGCTCTTCAGGGCTCAGCCGCTCGGGATGCAGCGCTCCCTTGTCATCGGCTATCTTGAGGTTATAATCGCCCAACTTTTTAAGCAGGACCGTCAGCTTCGCGAACTCCTGCGGTTCAAAGCTCTGTTTCGCCGCTTGCAGCTTCTCCTCCAAATGGTCATACTGCTCCAGGGTGCCACCCTTTTGCTCAATCTGCTTCTGCGAGCCGTATATCGAGTCCGCGATATAATGGTACCCGGCATATGCTCCTGTAGGAACGAGCAGCACGGCGGCCAGGATGCCTGCCGCAATCCATTTTTTCATTCTTCTTCCCTCCGGTTTCACTGATTTGTGATTTAATATTCTGACCTTTAGTTCCGCAGGAGCCGTCCAGGCCCTGCTTTCTTCCCGTAATGCCTCTCGCAGCTCTTGCTCAAGCTTCATGCAAATCCTCCACCTTTCCCATAAGCAAAATCTCGCTGCTCCGCTTGCTGCGCAGCTTCTTCAAGGCGGAGTGGATACGGGACTTTACCGTTCCAAGAGGGATGCCCAGCGCATCCGCAATTTCCTCCTGGGAGTACTCATTTAAATAGTGCAGAATCACGACCTGCTTCAGCTTGTACGGAAGGCGTTCCACGCTTGCGATTAGGGGACGGTACGATACTTTGTCTACCACTTCCCCCGAAAAATCGTAATCCGCGATGATCCCGCTCTGCTGCGCTTTTTTAATCAGACGGATTTGATTCCACCTCTTTCTCCGGTAAGCCCGGATTTGCCGCATAGCCACCCCCATCAGCCACGGACGAAAAGGCCGCGCTGCATCATACTGCCCAAGAGACCGGTACATCTGGATATAAATCTCCTGGACGACATCATCCGTATCGGATGACCCGCCAATGAGGAAACGGACGGTTCGGTACACCTCGGTTATCGTTCTTTCATACAGCTGGCTGTACGCTTCACGGCTGCCGGCAAGCACAAGCGCTGCGAGCTGCGAATCTTGGTTTGGATGATTCATCCGCCATTCCCCCTTCGGTCTTACACTCTATATTGGAGAGTACCGGATATTTCGTTCGCTTTTTTTAGAAATTAGACTGGAAAAGCTCCCGCTTATCCTCCCCCTGGGGACGTATTTAGTGAAATAAACGGGAAAAGCTCCAGCTTATTTCTGAGAAAAGGGCCTATTCCGGGGAAATCCCCCCATTAAGAGGGAGGAAATCCCTTTTATTCGAGTGGGTACTCGGATTCGGGTCCAATAAGCTCCAATTTTTCCCGCTCAGCTCTCCAGTTAGCCCATAATTCAAGCACCGCTCCTTACAGAAGTAACAATGCATTAAAATCAACGCAAAAAAAAGCCCTCAGCTTGCGGACTTCCCGCTTAACGCTTGAGGGCCAATCGGTATCCCAGATTGATAATGAAATTGTAAAAGAGATGCGTCCTTGAAACCTTCATCCTCCTGATAAATGAGGGCAGCGAATAGAACCTGCGGCGAAAATCGAGGTAGCCCTCAAGCAGCTCCTCCGAGGTCATATTCCGGGGACGGAACACGACATCCGTCTTCCCGTTGTACAGGCTCCAGTCTTCATTCAGCAGCCTCCGCTCCTCTTTCATCCCGGCATAGACGGGCGTTCGGGGAAGCGGTGTGAGCAGGCTGACGGTCACTCCGTCGATTCCCAGCTCCTCGCAGGCCTCCAGCGTATGCCGGAAGGTAGCCGGCGTATCCTCGTCAAAGCCGAATACAATGCCGGCCTGGATCATGATCTTGTGCTTGTGCAGCTTCCCTATGATATCACGGTACGAATGGACCCGGTTGATCCCTTTGTTGACGCCCCGCAATGCGGATGGCGAGAAGGACTCCAGCCCAACGAACAGATACAAACAGCCCGCTTCCCTTGCCCGCTCCAGCAGCTCGTCGTCATTGCAATCGGCGAGGGTCACCTGTGCCGCCCATTTTTTGCCCAAGGGCTTCAGGCTCTCCATCAGTTCGATGGCGTGGGCTTTATCCGCAAAAAAATTATCGTCCCAGAACACGAAAAACTTCGATTTCATCAGTGAGATTTCGCGGATAACCTCAGGAATCGGCCGGACGCGGAAGCGGTCGTGGTAAATTTGCTTCAGATTGCAGTACGCGCAGCGGTAAGGGCAGCCCCGTGTCGCAAACACCGCGCCCTTCATCAGCGGGTTTCTCTTTAGGAGATCCCATCTCGGCAAAGGAAGATTCTTCAGAACGGGTATGCCCTCTGACCGGTAGACGGCCCGTTCTTGTCCTGTATAAAAATCCTCCAGAAACGCCGGCCAGGTCGCTTCCGCTTCACCGATCAGGATACTGTCGCAGTGCTGCGAAGCCTCCTCCGGCAGCAGCGTAACATGCGGTCCGCCCATGACCACCTTGGCCCCATGTGCCCGGAACTTCTCCGCGACCTCGTAGCAGTGGTAGGCGTTCGGCGTATTCACGGTGATGGCGACCAGATCAAACGTGCGGCGGAAAGGGATTCGCTGCCGGTACTCATCCACCAGTATGATCTCATATTTGCTCTCATCGATGAACCCCGCCAAATACGGCATCGTGATCTGGACGAAGTTATTGAACTGCTTCCTTCTGAACCGGTTGATCTTCTCGTTCTCGGGCTGAATCAGCAGAATCTTTTTCTTCATGGTTCACCTTCCCTATAAATCCAATCAGTGTTTGGTATCACTGGCTCGCCATCTTATTCCCTCATATTCCCCATCCAAAGCTTGCGGATATAAACCATTTGGCCGATATGATAGGCATTGTGGGTTGCCGCGTTGCTGATGATCTCCCACCATTTAGCCGGCTCCGGAAATCCTGCCACCTCGGCTTCCAGGCTTTCTTCGGACAGCAGCTCTTGCCACCCTAAAAGCACCTTTAGAAGCTCTGCACTTAACTCACGAAATGTGGTGTTCTCCGGTATGACAAAGCTGTTGTTGTTATCTCCTACAGGGGGCACAGCATCCATCCGGCGCTGGCGGTATCTGGTCTGCCACGTATCATTCCAATACAGCAAATGCTGTGTAAGCTCAGCGATACTGCTGCTGTCTTGACAAGGCTTCCAAAAGGCTTCTTCCTCCGTGATGTCTCGGACCGCCTGCATGAACGGGATATGCCAGCTTGGATCATTCGCATTGGATAATAATTGATTGCTAAGGACATTCTTTGCATGAACCATTTTCTCTCCCCTTTCAACATGTTGAGAATCTCTCTGCACCCGCTATTCAGCGCTCCGGCTCGTACTCACTTAATTTCCCTTCGTAGATCAAATGCAGCCGGTCATTTTGCCGAAAATCATCCGGTGTAACGAGCGCAGGCAGCTTATTCCACAGCTTTACACCGGACCGCTCCAGAATTTCCGCGACGAATTGCGAGCAAAAGTAGGAGTTGCTGAATTCAACCGGTTCTTTTAGCGCGACGCCGATCACGCCCAGAATGTTATAGAGATACTTTTGGCGGCTGCGGATAAAGATTTGCAGAACCCTTCTCATTTTCTCAACTTCCCGTCTTGTTACCTGAAGCTCATAGATGACGCACGTCGTATTCGGATACTTGCTGAATGTGCCTGTCTTGAGATCCTCCTTCACGAATCCGCCATTCAGAGGATTGCTCGGATGCTTTCTCCCGAAGCTGTACAGCTCCGAAAGTTCCCGGTTGAAGGAAATCGAAGCGTGATTGTAAGGCGCTTTCGTATAGCCTTGAATGATTTTCGTAAAAAGTGTTCCAGTATTCGTAAGCAGGATATAAACCGATTGATCTGCTTCCATTTACAAATTTTCCCCTTATCAAGTGTGAACGTTTCCTTCATAATATCATAAGATTCCTTTATTGGATTCCTACTCTGCAGGCAAGTTGGTGATTGTCAGTGAACCGTTCGCTATTAACGCTCGTTCTTATTTTTGCAGTCCTATCCGTCATTCATCTGCTGTATTATGTGATGGGCAGAATTCAGCCGGACAAAGACTATACAGGCCTTGGATTTCGCATTAAGACGTGGTGGGGGATGCTGCTCATTTTTTGCTTGGCCACCCTATTCAACCCGGTCGTTTCGCTCCTTTCCCTCATGGTGCTCGCCTTCTTCGCGCTGAAGGAATATTTCTCCATGATTAAGTCAAAAAAAGCCGACCGCAGACTGTTTCTGTGGGCGTATTTGTCGATTCCCGTGCAGTTCTATTGGATTTATATCGGGTGGTACGGGATGTTTATCGTCTTTATTCCCATCTATGTATTCTTGTTCCTGCCGCTCCCGAGATTGATTAACAAAGGAACGGTCGGATTTCTGCGCAGCGTCAGCCGGGCTCAGTGGGGACTCATGCTAATGGTGTTCGGACTTAGCCACCTGGCCTATTTCCAGATTGCCACGCCGCAGTACGGAGCGGGTCTTGTGCTTTTTCTGGTGGTATTGACGCAGCTTGGCGATGCTGTAAACTATCTCGCATCCATCTATTTCGGCAAGCGGAAAGTCGTCCCGACCGCCAATCCGAATTTGACGTGGGAAGGCTTCGCATGCGCTTTTCTCGTAACGACGGGGGCCTCGTATCTGATCTACCCTTACCTGACGCCGCTTGACCCGACTTTCGGTATCTTCTCCGGTATGCTGATCAGTCTGAGCGGTTTCTTCGGCAGCTTGACGGTTTCCGTACTGAAGCGGGATTTGTTAATCGGCGATGACGATAAGTTCGATGCGTTGAAAAAAAGCTACTTAAGCCGGGTCGACAGCCTGACCTACACTTCGCCGGTCTTTTTCCATGTGATCCGTTATTTTTTCGATTTTATGTAGCTAGATGCTGCTTCAGATACTGATAAAGCTTGTGCCCGGCCAACTGCGGCGGATATGCCGAAGCTTTGGACAGGAGCCCGAAAGTCATATGGATCAGGCTTCCTTCGATGATGCGGGTGGTGGTTCCCGCTGAAACGGGCTCCGCTATAATTTTGGGGACAAGGGCGATGCCGAGGCCGCTCTGGGCGAAAAATTTCAACGCCGTCATGCTTCCGATCTCCATCGTATCAAGCGTCAGGTTCCCCGTTTCCTGCATCACCATCTCCAGCTTCCTGCGGTACGGACAGGTGGCCGAGGTGATCAGCAGGCGATAATCCCGAATATCTTCCGGCGAGAGAACCTCTTTCAACGCCAGCGGATGATCTTCAGGCATTAACGCCACGAACTCTTCCTTGAACAAGGGCTCAAAATAAAGGTCGGTTCCAAGATCCGGCGCCGAGCAGAGCGAAAAATCAAGCTCTCCTTTGAGGGTTCGCTCGCTCAGCAGGGGAGTGTTCCCGAACTCCACGGAAATGCGGATATTCGGATACGTGGACATAAACCCCTTCAGAATGCCGGGCAAACGGTAACTCGCTGTCGGCTCCGTCACTCCTATCCGAAGATGCCCCGATTCTCCGAGCTGCAAATTGGCCAGATCCGTTTGGATTTGCTCCATGTTTTTTACGATTTGCAGGCTTTGGCCGTGAAATAATCTTCCGGCTTCGGTCAGCCGAAGTTCTTTTCCGTTTCCCCGTTCGATCAGTTGAACGCCCAGCTCGGCTTCAAGCTTCTGGATTTGCATCGTCACGGTCGATTGCACATAGTTCATTTCCTCAGCCGCACGGACGAAGCTCCCGTATTTCACGATCAATTGAAAAGTTTTAAGGGTTTTAAGATCCACTCTGCTCCCTCCTCTCTGCTAGTTCAAAATTTTTGAATTTAAGCTTCAATTAGTTCAATTATACAAATCGAATGGGGCGATTTACAATATTTACTTGATAAGGATTAAACATAGCGCAGGGAGTGAACGGATATGGATTTGAAGCAGAAAATAGCCCTTGTTACGGGCGGCGGCACGGGGATTGGCAGAGCGGCAAGCCTTATGCTGGCCGAGCGGGGAGCAGCTGTTGTCGTCAATTATTCACGCTCCAGACCGGAGGCGGAGGAAACCATCCGCCGGATTAACGATCAGGGCGGATGGGCGATAGCTGTACAAGCCGACGTATCCCGGGACAACGAAGTCCGGGCCATGATCGAAACCATCGTTCAGCAATTCGGCACCGTGGATGTACTCGTCAACAACGCCAGCATTACCAAGCATATTCCCATCGACGATCTGGAAGCAGTAACCGGGGGAACTTGGGATGAATTGTTCGATGTGAATGTGAAGGGCATGTTCTACTGCGCGCGGGCTGTTGCCCCCCATATGAAGAAAAATAAACAGGGAGCGATCGTCAATCTCGGCAGCATCGCCGGACAAACCGGACTCGGCTCCTCGCTTCCCTATGCCGTATCGAAAGCGGCCGTTCACGGTCTTACGAAATCGTTGGCCCGGGCGCTCGCTCCCGATATTCGGGTCAACTGTGTCGTGCCGGGCGCCGTCGCGACAAGATGGTGGGCCGGCAGGGAAGAACAAATGCGCAGGCTCGCTCCCCATCTTTTATTGCAGCGGATTTCAACCCCCGAGGATATCGCCTCCATGATCTGCACAGTCCTGGAACAGGAAGCGATGACCGGGCAGATTCTCACGGTGGACAGCGGACAGACGTTGTAATTTGGAATCTGAAAAACCAAAAGAGAACGGCTGACGCCATTGTTCAATGGAATCAACCGTTCTTATTTGTATTGCTTTGCTTATAACAGGCTTTTAGCCGCTTCAATCAATTGTTCCTTGGTCATACTCGGGGAATCGCTCTGTACATGATAGACGACTGTTTAGCTCCTATATTGATCTCCTCGTTCACACAAGGAGTGGAAGATTCGAAGCTACGGGGCTACGACCGAAGCCCCCCACGCCGGTTTCTTATTTTTCAGCATAATTCCGTAGGGCCGGGAAATGCTATCCTAGAAAACCAATAAGGAGGGGATTATTTCACATATGACTACACAAATTCTGGCGCCGCATGAATCGATGGAGCTTCACGAAGCGCTTAATTTTAAAACGCTCTGCTTGGCCAAATCCAAGCTTATGCAGGGAATCGTGTTTGATCAGGAGCTCAAAGACTTGATGCAAAAAGATGTCGAGCAGTCCATCCAGGCAATTGCGGAGCTGCAGGCCGTCTATGCCAGAGCTCCTTTCCAGGCGCCCGTCCCCACCAATCGTCCCACGCCCATTCTAAACTAGAGGAGGAAACCCAATGAACCCGGATTATTTAGACCCGATAAACGCGTTAAATATGCCGGAAATGGCGGACACTACCTTTGCCACGGACTTCCTTATTCGTGCCAAAGAAGGAGTAAGAAATACGGCGATTGCCCTCACTGAAACGGCTTCTCCGGATGCCAGAGCGCTGCTGCGCAATCAGCTGAGACAAGGAATCGCAATGCACCAGGAGATTTCCGACCTCATGATGCGCAAGAAATGGTTCCATCCTTATGAACTTAATGAGCAATACCAGCTGGACCAGCTTTCGGCAAACAACACGGTCATGATCGGGCAAATGAATTTGTTCCCGGAGGATACGCGGCGCAAAGGCTTGTTCGACAGGACGCCGGATGAACACCTTAGGGGAACTCAGGCATGAAGGCCGTAACGTATCAAGGCATTAAAAATATTGCCGTAAAAGAGGTCCCGGACCCCAAAATCGAAAAGCCTGACGACATGATTGTCAGATTGACCAGCACGGCCATCTGCGGCTCCGACCTCCACCTGATCCACGGGATGATTCCCAATCTTCAGGAGGATTATGTCATCGGGCATGAGCCGATGGGGATTGTGGAAGAGGTTGGCTCAGGTGTTACCAGGCTGAAGAAAGGCGACCGGGTGATTATCCCGTTCAACATCGCCTGCGGAGAGTGCTTTTACTGCAAAAACCATCTGGAAAGCCAATGCGACCATTCCAACGAAAACGGGGAAATCGGCGCGTATTTCGGCTACTCCGGAACAACTGGCGGGTATCCTGGCGGACAAGCCGAGTATTTGCGCGTTCCTTTCGCGAACTTTACCCACTTCAAAATCCCCGAAAGCTGCGAAGAATCGGATGAAAAGCTCTGCCTGATAGCCGATGCGATGACGACCGCGTTCTGGAGCATCGACAACGCCGGTGTGAAGGATGGAGATACCGTGATCGTACTGGGCTGCGGCCCGGTGGGACTTCTTGCCCAGAAGTTTGCCTGGCTGAAAGGCGCAAAAAGGGTCATAGCCGTCGACTACGTCGATTACCGCCTGCGGCATGCAAAGCTTACGAATAAAGTGGAAATTGTCAATTTCGAGGAGCAGCAAAATATCGGCAACCACCTCAAGGAGCTTACCAAAGGCGGAGCCGATGTCGTGATTGACGCCGTCGGAATGGACGGAAAAATGAGCGATCTGGAATTCCTCGCAAGCGGCCTCAAGCTGCAAGGCGGAACATTGAGTCCTCTGGTCATCGCGTCTCAAGCGGTACGCAAAGGCGGAACGATCCAAATAACAGGAGTATATGGCGGGCGCTATAACGGGTTTCCGCTTGGCGATATCATGCAGCGCAACATCAACATCCGCTCCGGACAGGCTCCTGTTATTCATTATATGCCCTATATGTACGAGCTGGTAACCTCTGGTAAAGTGGACCCGGGAGACATTATTACGCACGTCATTCCGCTTAGCGATGCGAAGCGCGGCTATGAGGTCTTCGACACGAAGACTGACGATTGCATTAAAGTGATTCTAAAACCGTAATGACTGATCCGACAAGGGGTGAGTAATCAAAAATGAATCCATCATACGCTTTACACGAAACGCTCGAGGTCCATGAAATAGCGGCGTTCAAGACCGTCTGCCTGACGAAATCCAAAACGATGCAGGTTCTGGTGTCCGACCCGGAACTGCAGCAAATCCTGAAACATGACGTTCAAGTATCCACGCAGCACCTTCAGGATCTAAGCACACTTTTATCCAAATCGCAGCAGGGGAGATGATACGATGAACCCGATCCTGGAACGCATGACAGGGATGAATACCCTGACCGATGAAGTTATTGCCATGGATTTTCTGATCACTGCCAAAAGCGGAGTCCGAAACTACGCCATGGCCGTCACCGAATGCGCCACGCCTGAATTCAAATCCGTTCTGATCAAGCAGCTTGAAGAAGCCATAGACCTGTATGAATTGATTGCCGATTATACGGTGCGGCGAGGCTTGTATCACCCATACAATCTTAAAGATCAAGTTCAACTGGATCTGCGAAACATTCAGACCGCTCTGAATATTCAGTCCTGAATGCACCGACTGCTCCTCTAAGCTAAAGGGAGCAGTCGGGCCTTATCGGCGGAAACCTTCCGCTTACATATTTCTTCATCCTGGCGTCAGGCCGAGAGCTGGGCGAATGTACAATAAACCGATTATGAGGTGCGTTTCAATGGACGCTTCGAACGGGATGTGTGAATGGTTCTGACCCGCTGCAGCTTCTTTTTGGCCGGTTTCAGGACTTTGTTCTTCGCTGCGCGCTGGCGCTTGAGCAGTTTTACCCGCTTACGGGAACGATATTTCGCGCGGATTAATCTGAGCTTTCTCAGTCTTAATCTCCGCCGCAGCCGCAGCTTCCTTCTCAGTCTCAATCTTCTCCGCAACCGAATCAATCTGCGGCGTTTCCGTCCGTGCGGCTTTACGGGAGCCACCTCCGGTACTTCCACTTGCGGGGCGGGGATTTCAAGAACCGGCGGATCGGGAATCGGAATTTCCGGAGCGGGTGGCTCAGGCGGCGCAACCGCCTGTTCTTCCTGCGGCGGGGGCGGCGGGTCTAACGGGATGATTGATTCCGGGACAGAAGCAGGTGCTGGTATAAATCCCGGTGCCCAAGGGGTCATAGCAAGAAATTTTTGGTACAACGGCGCAGCGGGCGAATCTTCATTCCACCATTTTCCGTCCCCGGCGAAATGTACTATTTTATTCTCCAAATCGAGCTCGGGGTGAGCGAACGTATTAAACCGCAGATCTAGTTGCACATAGTTTAAGCTGTACAGGGCATTCAGAATATCCTGGTCAGGCATCGTTATCGACGGAAAAGTGCGCATGAAGCCGAGCATTTCTTGATACCAGGTCTCTCTGCTGCGGATATTGTTCAAATGAAACAGAATGACTCCCGAGTTAAAATACAGCTCCGCGTTAAGCCCAAGCGAAACAAAGTACTCCATCAAATTTACGCCTTGATCCCGAACTGCGCCTAAGTACTGCCCTCCCAGATCAACACTCCACAATTCGTTAATATCCATATTGACCAGAATATCGCAGTCCAGATAAATAACCCTGTCGGCCTGAATAATCTGCGGGAGCAGCAGACGGTACATACTGGCTATTGTCCAATAGTCGATTTTATTCACGCCGGCCGCAACTTCAAGAAAATCTCCGGGAATTGTGACATGATAAAAAAAGATGTTGTGATGAAACGCATCGACGAGCTGAGTGAGCCTTAGCTTGTTCTCATCGCTTAGTGAATCATCATGAACAATGTGGACATTGATCGTCTGCTGGGTATTGGAAAAAATGGATGCAAGAACAACACCCGCATGCTCTGCGTATCTTCCGTCCCTATCGTTGATAGTCAAAACCAGCTCAATCATTTTCCGGATTCACCTGCCCTTAAAGTATGCTTTTGCATAGTCACATGATGCATTTGACCCTTTAAGTGTATGTTAAACCCAGGAACTGGTTTGGACTATTCCCCAATAGCTGCCCGATTTATTTATAATCATTCTGTGAACCGGCACTGAAGCTTGCGGCCGCTCGGCGTTCTTCCTCTTTCTCCCCGGGCCAGAGCAGACGTCCAAGGAGCATCCCCAATCCGCCGACAAGCGTAATGACGAGCCCGAGACTAGCGAATATCTGCCGGGGACCGGCCCAATCGATCATGGCGCCGCCGAGCACCGGAGCCCCGATCATGACGGCGCTCTGGACCATGCTCAGTATAGAACCGCTGACTAAAAGGAGAGCTGATCATGAATCGAATAAGATAGCTGTCGATTTTCGTGTTACCGTTCCTGTTTCTTATCGTGATACCTAGGTAAATAACATCTTTAGTCTCACTGTATTTAAAGTTATACCGTTAACAAAAATCTACCTTTGCATTAATCTGCTTATGAAGAGATTATCCAATATTAATTCTTGCCTAGCCCTGTTTACCATCACTTGTGGTACGGTTCTCCGCGCTGTCTATAACGGCAAGTTTTATTTATAATTATTTTTCCATTGACTCCCCTACTCGTCAGGGGATTATAAGGATTGTAATGTCGGTCTAAGCAAAATCTCATTAACTCCTGTATCCTCAGGTTCATTAATTGCATAGGCAATCGCTCTAGCCACAGCAGCTGGTGAAAGGCTTGGATACTCTGCATAATCAGCAAGAACACCCGTCGCTGTCATTCCTGGAGAGATAATGGTTGATCGGATATTTGATTCCGGTGATTCCTCCTGCCGCAACCCTTCCGAAATCGCGCGAACTGCCGACTTAGTGGCACTGTATACTGTGGTGGTTGGAATCACCTTATGGCCCATAACCGAAGAAATGTTTATAATATGTCCCGATTTCTGTTCACGCATTGTCGGCAGGACTGCGGCAATGGCATACAAAACACCTTTGATATTTACATCAATCGCCTTATTCCACTCTTCAATCTTGAGCTCATTTAATAAGGATAGCTGCTGGTATCCGGCATTATTCACAAGAACATCAATCCGGCCATACTGCTCGATAGCAAACTGTGCCAGCCTTTTCATGTCTTCCGGCGAGCTTACCTCTGCCTCAATAAAGGCCGCTTCACCGCCCTCTTGCTTAATATCGTTTACGATCTCCTGCATAAGATTCGTTCTTCTTGCCGCCAATACTACCTTAGCCCCCTTTTGGGCTAATAGTCTTACCGTTGACTCTCCAATTCCGCTGGATGCGCCTGTAACAATGATCACCTTAGACTTTAAGTTTTCCACTTTTCTTCGCCCCTTAACAAGGAATTTAGTATACCCAACAGACAGATCAACATTAGTTAATTATTTAACTAGAGTTGATTAAATCACTGCCGTTGACTATAATTATAGAGCGATGAAAATCTAGTTCAATCGATAATACAGGTGTCTTTGTATGATATTCAACATATGATATGGAACTGTTCATTAACGGAATGGAGGTAAGTGAAGAATGGAGACTGCAGTCAAGACCGATAGACGAATCCTTCGGACCAAAGAAGCGATTAAAACAGCTTTTCTGAACCTGTTCCTTGAGAAAGAATTCGAACGAATCACGATTAATGATATATCGGAACGAGCCAACATCAACCGGGGAACAGTGTATCTTCATTTTCTCGATAAATACGACCTGCTCGATAAATGCATAGATGATCAGTTGAACCAGATGAGCAGTTCATGCATACTGGCCCCGGTAAAGCGGGAAAAAGCAGAACTAGTAGGCGCACTCAGGGCCATATTTGCTTATATGGAAGAGCATATTATTTTCTTCTCTGCCATGCTTGTTAATCAGAGAACTGTGATGTTCCGGGAGCGCATGCTGCAGGTGATTACTGAACTGATCCAAGAAAAGGTCGATATGCAGGGCATTAACCAGGATATGGATAAAGAAATGATTACTCATTTCACTGCCTCTGCCTTCGTAGGGTTAGTGGAATGGTGGATAGCCAACCGCATGCCGCATCCGCCACAAATTATGGCAGAACAGGTCTGGAAGCTGTTCGAACGTAATGATATTCAGCCTATATCTCAATTTCAGAGGGGGAGTTGAACTGCCCCTTCAGCCAAACAGCGTAATAAACTTTTTTGCAGTTCGTCATAAATCCACATCATGTATGCGAAAAAACTCGCAGGAGCCTAGTTACACCTTCCGTGAAGCATGCCCACCCCAATCCATGGTCGACATGAAGGAAGTATAGACTGCTGCGAGTTTCTCTCCATAAAACTTGCCGTTACTTATGGTATGGTTCTCCTTAACCACCTAAACTGCGAATTCATTATCCCCCTTTACCCTATGGCTAGATAACCCTCACTCCATATATAATTACTGGCTCATACTGAATCAAATTATCATATACGATTTTCATGATATTGGGCGGTATATTTACACACCCACCTGATCCTTCTTTAATATAGGCATTACTTGACCAGTTCCCCCGCCAGCTTGCATCGTGGAACCCGCACCCGCTTACCGTAAAAGGTGCCCAATATTTAACATCCACTGAGTAATTTAAATTACCGGTTTCACTCCCCTTAAGAGTGGCTGGAGCTTGTTTATACTCAATATACCAGACACCTGTAGGCGTATCTTCGTTGTAGATTTTTGTGCCTGTCACGACAGGGGTTGTCACCTTTAATTCTCCATCTTTATATACCCCAATACGCTGATCCTCAATTGAAAGACCATCCTCAGCGCAGGATGGTCTTTAAAAACCAAATAGATCGGATCCTTTCTCCGCTCCAAAAGCTCTTAAGTTCTTTTTAGACTGTTTGGAGGATTGAGCAATAACTCTATACGAATCAGATACCGTATCAGCCCCTATTTGCTCCATACTTGGTTCATGACGAGGCCTTCGCAATCAACGAAAAAGGAGAAAAGTAAAATGGTGAAAAGAAACAAGTTAGCGGGAAGAACGAATGAATGGAAAGGAATTGAAGAGACATGTCGAGTGCATTAAGAGTCTACACGTTAGCGGTTCTTAGTTTTCTAGTCGGAACATCGGAGTATATCATAGCAGGCATACTTGATAAAATTGCAGAGTCAACAGGGGTCACATTGGTGACGGCAGGTCAGCTAATTACTATTTTTTCACTCTCTTACGCTTTTGGCACTCCGGTTATTATGGCTTTGACAGCACGTATGGAACGACGGAAGCTGCTGCTTTACGCTCTAAGCTTATTTGTAATCAGCAATCTACTTGCCTATGTGTTACCAGGATATGAACCTCTTGTCGCAACTCGGATCTTCATGGGGATAAGCGCAGGGGTCACGATTGTCGCCTCTCTTACAATAGCGACCAAGGTCACTTTACCAGGCAAGCAGGGAAGCGCCATTGCAGCCGTCCTTATGGGCTTCACGGCCTCCTTAATTCTCGGTGTACCTATTGGGAGATTGATTTCCTCGGCTTACGAATGGAAGGCCATCTTCGGGGGAATTAGTTTAATTGGGCTATTGGCAATATTCATTATTGCGCTAACAATTCCTCGAATGGATGGGGAGGAGCCTGTTCCCTTACGGAATCAGCTTGCATTGCTGAAGCAGCCCAAAATGGTCATTGCCTTGTCTGTATCCTTCTTCTGGATTGCCGGATACTCCATTTTCTATTCCTACATTTCACCGTTCCTGCTTACAGTAACCGGAATGAGCGATCAAACCCTGAGTATCACGTTATTCGCGGTTGGCATCGCAAGCTTGGTAGGGTCTAGGGTTGGAGGCTTCAGTACAGACAAATGGGGGATTCACCGTACCTTGATCGGAGGGCTATCGCTTAATGTCACGGCACTCATTCTGATCATGCTCTTTGCCCCATCTCCGTCAATTATTATTCCACTGTTAATCCTGTGGTCATTCGCAACCTGGAGTCCAGGTCCTCCACAACAATTGCACTTAATAACACTTGCACCTGAATCTTCGGGAATCATGCTTAGCTTGAACAATTCTACCATTCAGCTTGCCATGGCGGTTGGCGCTGGAATTGGGGGCACCGCCGTAGAGCAAATATCGCTGTCTTCCATTACTTGGGCCGCAGCTGTGGGAATCATTTTGGCGGTGGGAGCAGTGATCTCATCTCTTAGATATGTCAGTTCCCCTTCCGGCCAAACGACGGGTAGAGAATCTATTATGGAAGCGTAAGAACCGGAGATAATCATTAGAATCCTTTGCGTTCGAACAGTATTGTGATAACCCCTTCCGGCCATGGACCGGAAGGGGTTATTCTGCTTCAGTTCGAACCGACGCGTAACGTATCGCGAAATTGTTTGATATCACTAATTGGAGGGAGCCCGAACATTCTGGAATATTCCCGGCTAAACTGAGAGGGACTTTCATATCCGACCAGAAATCCCGCATTTGCGGCCTCCGTCCCGCCGGAGAACAGTATCCTGCGAGCCTCTTGCAAACGAAGCTTTTTCTGATATTGTAATGGACTCATTGCCGTTACCTCTTTGAAATGATAATGCAACGAGGAGGTGCTCATGTTCACAGCCGCCGCCAGCGTTTCCACTCGGAGCGGTTTGGCAAAATCCCGTTTAATCATTTCAATGGCTTGTGCAATGCAATCCGCATGACTTCCCGTTACGGCGAATTGTTTAATCGAATGACCTTGTTCTCCCAGGAGAACCCGGTAAAGAATTTCCCGGATGATCAATGGGGCAATTACGGGAATGTCTTGTGGCGTGTCTAACAGTTTAACGAGTCTGACGGCTGCTTCGAGAAGGGATGTGTTTGTTTTGCTGACATAAAGAGCCCGTTTACTTGATGGAACGCTCCGCGATATATCCACTTCCTGAATCAACTCGATAATTTGACTCCCCTGAAAATCCAGTTGCATACACAGGTAAGGGTTCTCTGGCGTAGCTTGAATCACCTGTCCGGAAACGGGTAACTGCACCGAAGCGACCAGATAACAGGATGGATCGTACACATAGCTTTCCTTACCTAGCAAAACGAGCTTTGTTCCTTGAGCGACGATGCATAACGCGGGTTCATAGAGGGAATGGATCGGATCGGTTTCTTGGGATGCCTTAATAAAATGCAGCGAAGGAATACTCGTGGCCCATATACCGTCTGTCCCAGTATATTGTTCAATTTGCGCCGCTAATTCCTGCTGCAGCATTTCTTCCTTCTTATCCAAGCTCATATCTCCAACCTCCACAAATCTTGTGTTTCTATAATTTTATTGAAACATGGAGAATTAGGCAAGAATGCGCCTGATTCCGGCTACCGGCTATTCTTTCATCTACTTCATAATGAAGAAGACCCCAATCGCAAGAGCGTCAAGGAGGACAGGATGCACTGCAAGAAAAGATCCACAACTAATAACACGAAGGGAGAACGTAAAATGACACAAATCAAGAACACGAACGATCACCCATATCTTGGCATGTGGGTAACCAAAGACGGGTACATTCGTCATGAGTTATTGCCCAATGGTCGTTACGACGAAGCCCGCGGCAATCGCAAGAGCGCATATCAAGGACGGTACACCATTGCAGGAGACCACATCGAGTATGTGGATGATACCGGATTTGCAGCTGACGGCGATTTTCGGGACGGGATTCTCTACCATGCCGGGATGATTCTTTATCGGGAAGAATGATACGTCCTTGGGATAGAAAAAGGATGCCGTTCTCGGCCGTCTGAGTATAAATTCGAAAAAAGAGAGCTGATTGTAAATGAAAGAACTCCCATTATCTAAAGCATACCAATTTATAGAACCGGGCCCGGTTGTATTGGTAGTAACCTCCCTTCACGGTCAGCCCAACCTGATGGCAATGAGCTATCACATGATGATAGCAGATGGCGACAGGCCACTTATCGGCTGCATGCTCGGTTCATGGGATCAAAGCTTCGAAACTCTGCGCATTACAGGGGAATGTGTGCTTGCCGTTCCAACGGTTGATCTTGCCCCTAAGGTTGTTGGAATCGGAAACTGTTCCGGTATAGACACAGACAAGTTTAAAATCTTCGGTTTGACATCGGTAACTGCTGAGAAAGTAAAAGCTCCTCTTGTCGCTGAGTGCCTGGTGAACCTGGAATGCCGGATCGCTGACGATGGTTTGATTGACAAATACAATCTCATCATTCTGGAAGTGGTGAAAGCCTGGATTGATCCGGATAGAGAGGAATGCCGGCTAATCCATCACAAGGGGAACGGAACATTTACGGTGGACGGCGAGACTTTGGATCTCAGGGATAGAATGGTGAAATGGTCATCCTATGTCCAGCGTTGATAAGGGGCTATGAAGATAATTGGGGTTATGGAAAGCATAAATCTGATAAGGAGAGGTTACCATGTTTAATTTTGATTTTTACAATCCAACACGTATTTTATTTGGTGAGGACAGACTTGGCAGCATTGATCAGCTTGTTCCAGCCGATGCAAAAGTTCTAATCACCTATGGAGGGGGAAGTGCCAAAAAATACGGTACTGTCGATAAGGTGAGAAACGCACTGGGTGACAGAATAGTTCATGAATTTGGCGGAATAGAGCCGAATCCTCATTATGAGACCTTGGTAAGAGCTGCAGAAATTGTTCGCCGTGAACAAATTGATTTTTTACTTGCCATCGGCGGCGGTTCTGTAATTGACGGAACTAAATTCATTACGCTTGCTGCCTCCTATGATGGGGATGCGCTCGATCTTCTGAAATACGGTTTTTCGCCCATTGGCTTGGACGTTATAGGACACACGGTTCCTTTCGGTGCCGTGCTGACTTTACCTGCTACCGGTTCAGAAATGAACAGCGGCGGTGTAATCAGCTATGGACAAGGGAAATACCCCGTGTTCAGTGAATTAGCATTTCCGAAATTTTCGATATTAGACCCGACCCTGACTTATACGCTGCCTAAAATTCAAGTAGCCAACGGAGTGGTTGACGCTTTCGTACACACAACCGAGCAATATCTGACGTATCCCGTAGAAGGAAGAATTCAGGATCGCATATCAGAGGGCATTCTGCAAACGTTGATTGAAATAGGAGAAACGACAATCGCTGAACCGGAAAATTACGATGCGCGCGCAAATCTGGTCTGGAGTGCTACATTGGCGCTAAACGGATTAATCTGTGCCGGAGTCCCTCAGGACTGGGCGGCGCATATGATCGGACATGAGCTTACCGCCTTATACGGTATTGACCATGGGCAAACCTTGGCTGTTATACTACCTTCGTTACTGGAGGTTCGCCGCGAGCAAAAGCGCGCGAAACTTTTGCAGTATGCCGATCGAGTCTGGCGCATAACTGAAGGAAGCGAAGATGATCGGATTAATTCAGCCATACAAAAAACGAGGGGATTCTTTGAAAGTCTGGGGGTAAAGACACGACTGTCCGACTACAACATTGGTGCGGATAAAATACCGGAAATCATTGAACAGTTAAAGACTCATGGGATGACAGCACTTTCGGAAACTCATGATCTTACATTGGACATCAGCCAAGAGATTCTGGAAAGAGCATTATAAATTCCACGAATTTTAAAGGGCACCCTTGCTGAATGCAGGTCTTGAAGATGTGCGGTGCTTTTCAAGTATCACGAAGCGGCTACTATAAATGAACCCGACGGAAGTCGAGCCAGCGTGAGCAGCCACTCCAAATCGCCCTGCACAAAACGCACGTAAGCAGAGTAGAACGGGTCCAACTCGTAGCCCAAAATATCCTGCTGCCGGGCAAGCGCCAGCATCGATTTCCCCTGTCCGTATTGGTGGTATTTGACGAATACCTCCCGCATCTTCTCCCGCAGTTCCCCGTCCTGCGCGGACGGGCTGGCGTCAATGCCCGGCGCCTGCTCCCTCACGGTCAGGCAGTATCCGAATCCCCGGACCGTGCGGATCGTCAGACCTTCGAACGGGCCGAGCTTTTTGCGCAGCCGGTAGATATGATCGTCCACCGTGCGTTCTACCGGATATTCGAGCGGCCATACGCTGTTCAGAAGCTGCTCCCGGCTGAACGCCCGCCCCCGGTTGCGGTACAGGAACCGCAATAGGGCGAACTCTTTGGCGAACAATTCAACCGTTATTTCCTCGGCGGATACTGTATGCCCATTTTCATTAAATTCCAGAACCATGCCGATCCTCCCACTCCCTGCCGGAACTCTTCCCGCTATTATAACAGGCCCTTACCAGGGGACTCCAGCTAAGAAGAAACACCTGACGGCATTCCCTAAAGAGGGGCAAGTAAAAAGATGACTCCCGATGAAGTTCAGGAGCCATCTTTTTACTGCATGACGTTATTTATTTCGGCTGTCCACATTGAAGCACAGTTCAAATCTGGCAGTGAGAGGGATTCATATTAGCGCAGCGTCTTCAACGCGCCGCTCCAGGCGAGCACTTGATCCAGCATGCCATTTACGTTCGTGAGGTGAAGATCGGCCGGCTTGAATGTCTGCCCGTTCTCGAAATCAGTGAAGAGGGATAAAGCCGGATGAATACGAACGTCCGCTACGGACAGTTCACCCAGAATGCCGCGCAGATGCTCAGCTGCACGGGCGCCGCCTACAGCGCCATAGCTTACTATTCCCGCCGCTTTATTGTTCCATGCTTCGCGTGCATAATCGAGGGCATTTTTGAGCGCACCCGTAATGCTGTGATTGTACTCCTGAACGATAAAGACGAAGCCGTCCAAGGAATCCAGCTTTTCATTCCAGGCAGCCGCCTGCGCTGCAGCATCGGCTTCTCCAAGCAATGGAAGCTTGTAATCGGCGATATCCACAATTTCATAATTGGCGTCGCCGCGCTGGTCCGCGATACGCTTTACCCATTCGCCTACTTGCGGACTCAAACGGCCTTGACGCGTACTTCCCAGAATAATTCCAATGTTTAATTTAGACATATGAATTCCTCCTCAAGAAATGAATGTATTTTTTAAAACATAATCAATTTATTTTCTGTCAGCCAAGAGCATATCGAGGTCCATCGCTTCAGCGATCCTCTTATTCCCGGCGTCACCCGGATGAAGGTGATCACCTGAATCAAACACCGGCAAAAAACGTGAAGGGTGATCCGGATCTCTCGATAAGGCATCGAGATCGAATACGGCATCGAACTCTCCGCTCCGAATCCATTCGTTTACCTGCTGGCGCAGCTTTTCCTTGACCTCCGTATAATACATTTGGAACGGCGGCAGCGTTCCGCCAATGATTCGGACATTGCGGGCATGAGCGCGTGCAATGAGTTGACGGTAGCCCGCAATAAGCGCATCAGCCGCAGGTAAAGATTCAGTCGGGGCGAAGGCCATGCCTGGCATGCCGATATCGTTGCTCCCTATAATCACAATCACGGTCTTCACATTCGGCTGATTCAGTACATCGCGGTCGAAACGGGCCAACACATTGATTCCCTTTACGTTGCTGAGCAAGCGCCCCCCCGATATTCCCGCATTGAGGACAGATACGTTTTGTGGTACAAGGCGATTGGCCAAGAAGTTCGGCCAACGCGTATTGGCATCGACGGTGGCTGAAGCCCCATCGGTAAGAGAGTCCCCTATCGCCACAACGGTGCCCGCATTCATCGGCGCATCAACGAATATTCTTTTTAAGTACATACTTGCGACAGTAGTGGTATCTGCATCAATGTCTATGTCTGATATATGGTTCCCATTTGCTATATAAGTCGTCTGGCGGGCATCCCAATGGAAGGTTGTTGGCTCTGTTTCTTCGGACAAAAATACACTGATACTCACACTGCTGAGCGGATCGATGTCCAGCTCGACCGGATCGCTTAAAATCGTTGCTCCAATAGGTATCGCAATGGATCTTTTTCTGCTAAATGCGAGTTTTCGGTTCGATCCTTGGACAATTTTCGAACCCGTTCCTGTCAGAGCGATAGCAGCCTCGCCGATGACCAGCGGCCGCTTGCCATATTCGTTGGACAGTTCAACCCTTACCCGCTGGCCACCAAGACTGATTCGCGCAACCTGACGAATCGTCTGGTTGTTCAGCTTTTCAGGAAGATTCGTTAAGAATGGAAATTCGTCGCCCCATGTGGGCTCCGGACTTGCATACCAGCTTGCAATCCAATCCTCGCCTGCGTGTTTGCTCATATGTTTCACCTCCTCTGCAGTAACATATCAATCAGCGGGCGGTTTGACCGCCATCCACCGGGAAGGTTTGCCCCGCCGCAAAGCTTGCTCCGGAAGAGGATAAGAAAACGACCATTTCCGCAATCTCTTCAGGTTGGGCCATTCGCGCAGCAGGAACATTTGCCAATACAACTTTTCGGGTTTCCGGATCATCCAGCCACTCCTTAATCATAGGGGTTTCAGTGAGTCCTGGCGCTACCCCATTTACCCGAATCCCTTGCGAAGCATACTCGATGCCCGCCGCTTTGGTCAGGCCTACCACGCCATGTTTCGCCGCCACGTAAGGAGCCATGAACGGATCTGCGATGAGTCCCGCGATAGACGCCGTATTTACAATCGTACCGCCGCCGGACTTCAGCATCATTTCGATCTCATATTTCATCATCAGGAATACACCCTTAAGATCGACTGCAATCGTTCTGTCAAAATCATTTTCATCCATCTCAATAAACGGTTTGGAAGGCGGCAGGACTCCGGCGTTATTAAATGCGTGATCCAGGCGGCCGAACCGATTGACCGTTTGTTCAACCAAAGCTGCGGCTTGCTCCTTATTCGACACATCTGTTTTGTAAAAAACAGCCTCTCCTCCCGCTTCTTCAATCAGCCTGACCGTTTCATTGCTTCTTTTATCTACATCACCGATGGCTATCGCTGCCCCGCGTTTCGCAAATGCAAGCGCCGCGGCGCGTCCGATTCCGGTTGCGGCTCCTGTAATGAGCACCACTTTGTTCTCAAAATCCCGTAAAGTTGTCATCCCTGAATCCTCCTTGAAAAAAATTATTTTACTCCGTCAACGATGATCAATACTCTTCCGCTAACTTTTCCGTCATCAAATTTCTGATGGACTTCCGCTAGTTCGCTAAGACCTGTTCTTTCCGTAATAATCGGCTTCAGTAGCCCTGCATCGAGTAATTCAGCGATTTGGGTTAATTTCTCCGCATCAGGGTGAGAGTTTAATCGAACGGCTTTTACTCCCAGTTCTTTCGCCATGTTCTCATCAGCTGGAGAAACGGCGGATATGAACGTTCCACCTTCATTTAGCAGCTGCAAAAGGCTGTTTAATTCCTCTTTACCGGCAGGCGAGAGATTGAAGATCACGTCTACCTTGCTTTTCAATGCTTCAGCAACGGATTGTTTTTTGTAATCAATGATTTCATCGATGCCCAGCTGTTCAAGCATGGAAAAGCTTTTTCCAGACGCCGTACCAATTACGTAAGCCCCCTTCCATTTCGCCAATTGCACGGCTAACGTTCCGACACCACCTGCAGCGGCCGTAATAAGCACACGCTGACCGGACTGCAGATTACCGTAGTCGAATAAGGCTTGCCAGGCAGTTAACGCTACGCTTGGTACTGCGGCCGATTCGTGCAAGTCAAATGTCTTGGGTGCATGAGCGATATGAACAGCTTTGCTGACGACGTACTCTGCGGCGGCACCATTCCTTGTCACATCAAGATAAGCGAAAACATTGTCTCCTTCCCGAAACGTTGTAACGGAGTCGCCTACTTTCACAACAGTGCCTGAGACATTTACAGAGGGCGTAAAAGGTAGCTCGATCGGTAGAAACGCCTGAAATGCCCCCGAACGCAATTTTGCATCGAACGGATTAAATGAGGTGGCGGCAACTTTAATCAGCACTTCATCCTCGGTTACTTCCGGAACGGGTGCATCCTCATACCGGATAACATCCGCTCCTCCATATTGGTGAAATCTCGCTGCTTTCATGAATGGATTTGTCGTCATAATAACAACCTCTTTCTTATAGTGGATTTGTACTCACCGATTCGAGATCATTCTCAATTAAATATTCAATACCGCATCCAGCGAATATGCCCCTGCACCGATCAAAGCAATTCCGATGGCTACCGCGATCAAGACAGCGTTATATTCATAGCCATTGGCGGTTACCCACAATCCGTTCTTGCCATGCACCTTAACGATGGCGCCGAGCATGGTCAGCGTAATAAACAAGGCGGCAAGCGGAGTGAATAGTCCGAGAGCAAAAAGAACACCTCCGAGCAGCTCGAGCAGTCCCGCCAGCACTGCCATGAATACGCCCGGTTTAATCCCGATTGAATCCATCCAGCCCCCCGTTCCTTTCGGGCCATAACCACCGAACCAGCCAAACAGCTTTTGAGCGCCATGCCCGATGAACAACAGTCCCACTACCAAACGAACCAACAGTAATCCCAATGCTACCATTTAAATCATCTCCTAATTGTTTTGGTTTAAAAAATCTTTATTTAAAGATATTTGACAA
Source organism: Paenibacillus sabinae T27 (assembly GCF_000612505.1). NCBI lineage: Bacteria > Bacillati > Bacillota > Bacilli > Caryophanales > Paenibacillaceae > Paenibacillus > Paenibacillus sabinae. The sequence continues at coordinate 1,250,422 of NZ_CP004078.1, read as the reverse complement.
AAATCGATAGAAATCACTTTCTTTTAGGGTAAAGAGGATAACTCACCTTGGAAGGAACCTTGATGAAAATCAGACGTAGCGCGTCTTGATCAGACGAGTTCATTATTTCTACCTCCGTATCGGCTTCCACGGCTTTAATGATGAAATCTTTATGCCGAAAAGGCACAGGCTCCTTCGATGCTCCTGACTCTCCCCATGTTCCTTGCCCGCGAATGGCTAAAGCCGTTAAAGTATAGCCAGCAGGTACTTTTTGTACATACCGGGCACCACCGCCTATTTCAACATCCCACATTTCGCTGTCTGTGACCAATTGAACGGGAGCGCCGGGACCAATAACCGTCTTTACGGTAAATCCAGCTTCGCTCGTTTCCTGCGGAAAATCTTCATGCGCATACTGCCGGTAAGTTGGCGTTCTCCGAAACGCTTCCGTCAAATCCGGCTCGAACCATATTTGAAAAAGCTCCGAATCTGCACTAAGCCTTTCTTGATGACTTACGCCCGAGCCTGTTTGCATGACCTGGGCCCCGCCTGCGCCCACTGTGCTGTCCGTACCTAAGGTATCCCCGTGAAAGGCATTGCCCTCCACTACATATGTCAAAATCTCAAAACCTTGATGGGGGTGCAGACCGATCTTGGCTTCGGTGCTTGAAGTGGCCCATGCCCAATAAAATAAGGGGCCCACCCGATTGATCACCGATCCTTCGCCCGAAAAGCCAATCGGCTTTTGTTCTTTGATTTTCCCGCCGTCAAATTCGCCCTTTCCCTGCAAAGCAGGGGTATACACCATCGTTTGCATAATGCACAGCCTCCTAATTGGATTTTTAAACTATAGAAGCGGTTAGCCTAAACCTTTCGCCTGTTTCCCCAATTTCTTAAGCAGTACAATCGCTTCCTGCTGTTCATCCTGGGAAATCCCCTCCATTAGTGAATGGATTTTATCGGCATGTTCGGGAAAGATCCGATTAAACAAATCATTTCCGGCGTCCGTGATTTCAGCATAGATCACTCTCCGGTCTTCATGGGATGGCACGCGTCTTAACAGATTTTTCTTCTCCAGCTTGTCGATATTGTAGGTAATACTTCCGCTTGTGATTAAAATCTTTTCTCCAATCTGCTGCATGGGAATTTTCCCCTTGGCATACAGCACTTCGAGAATCGCAAATTCGGAAGGTGACAATCCGTACTGCCTGACATCCTTTATAGCTTGATCCGAAATCGCTCTGTAAGCCTTGGATAGAACAACAAACAGCTTAAGGGAAGTCGCTTGAGCGTCGTCCAATTGATTGGGCATTGAATCACCTCCTGCATATATCTTTGACCCAAACATCTTTGTTTATAATTTCTTTAATCCAAATGTCTTTGATTTAAGATAAATATACAGCGTAAATTCGTTATTGTCAACAACAAAAAAATCATAACGCGTGTCTGCGCTTCAACCCGGCTAACTTAGCTTCGAAACTTACTCCAAATACTTGTCCATGCACTCGCAAAAAAAACAGCCAGGCGGGAAGTCCCTCCTGACTGTTCTTAAGCGCCCGAACCTGCGTACGCCGTCCTGCTTGCTACCCGGCCATGTTGTTGATGGAATCCTGCTCGGAGAAGACTGAAATGTGATCGACTTGACCGGTAGATTTCAGAATCACGAATTTCAACTGATACTGCGCGCCCGCATTGTAAATGTAGATGCTGTCGTTCCCGCTGGTCTTTACGTCATTCGGTTTACCGAGCGCTTCCTCAATCTGCTTCAGCGTCAGCTGCTGCAAATCGGCGGCGCTGGACCGGACATCAAAGATCAGACTGCCCTTGTTGAAACCGATCACCACATGCTTGGCATTGTAAGTGGCGTAGATGCCCTTGCCCGCGCTTTCTTCCTTTTCCGGCTCGCCCCAGGCTTTCTTCACATCGTCGATGAGATCCGTATGCGCGGCGAACGGAATGCCGGGCGCCTTGCCCTGCTTGGCAAGCTCCAGCAGCTCCTGGAGCAGCGCGGCTGTATTCTGCCCCATGCCGCCGCCGGGGGCGGGCGATGCAGCGGCCGACGGCGCGGCTGAAGCGGCCGGGCTGCCCGTAGGGGCGGCGTCACTGGCTGCCGGAGAGGCTGCAGCCGTTGCCGGAGCGGTCGCCGCTGCGGGTGACGGCACGGCGGCGGATGGCGGCGGAGAAGCTTCTCCGCCACCTTCGGAGCTGCATGCGGCAAGGCTCAGCATTCCCGTAAGCATGATGCTAGCCGCCGATATTTTTATATACTTGTTCATATGTGTCATCTCCCTGTTGATTAGGAACCTTGATCATGATGCCTGTTCTTAACAGACGGCTCACATAGGAAAAGGTTGCAGTACGATTAGCCTTGTCCCATTCTCTCTCTGCTTAAACGACTGTCGAAACTGCTCTCGGTTATAAGGTAGTTCGCAACCACAACCCCAACGTGACGCAAAAATCGGACAACGCAAGCGAGCGCGCTCCTGCGTCGATTCAAGCGGCTCAGCCGCTCCGTATTTTGAACGATCTGTCAACCGGTATTTGGGTGCAGCCAGAAGGAACCGGCACCTTGAACGCCGAATAACTAATCAGGCATATCCAATTATTTTCTACACTTCAGGAGGAATTTGAAATGGCCAATCTGTTTAGCGGGCTGCTGGGCAATTATTCCGAGGTTTCCGTTTCGGAGCTGACCGGACAATACGGCGCTTATCTGATGCCGGACGAGAAGATCCAGATGGGGTTTCGGCTAGTACGGGATACATTTATCATTACGGACGAACGGCTGATTTTTATCGACCACCAAGGCGTGACCGGCAAAAAGACACGGGTCGCCTCCATCTCCCTTGAATCGATTTATGAAGTAACGATGGAGACCGGCGGCACCGGGTTTGACGACAGCGAGATCACGATCCACTACATTCAATCGCCTTATTTCAAGACCAACAATCCGCAAATCGGTTCATACAAATTCGAGTTCGGCAAAAAATTCAACGTCCAGCCGATCTACGTCGCTTTAATCACGCTGGCGCATCAGAACCATAAACGTTTGAACAGTTAGTTTTAGCCGTCCCGCCGGGGCGGCTTTTTAATCGATACCGGGCTGCTCCCCCCATAACCGCTCCAACTTAACAAGCCTCTCCCCCGCAAACTCCAGCTTATAAATATCCGGCTTGGTCGTCGACATCAGGAAATCGAATGCGTATGACTTATCGTAATAGTTCATAATGATCGCCATAATATTGCCGTGGGTACCGATTGCTATTTTGCCCCCCTCATGTTCCCGCAGCAGACGCTCCATAATCGGTACGGCTCGTTCTTCGGCTTCCTTGGTGCTTTCTCCCTCTTCAAGTTTATAATCTCTGTCTTCAAAAGAACGCCGGATCACAGCAAGCAGCTCATCATCCCCATACTCCCTGCTTATCGTTCCAAACTCTCTTTCTCTCAGTTCTTCGTATAAAACAATCTCCTTCCCCGCCTCTTCCGCCACAGGCTGCAGGGTTGCGACCGATCTCTCATAGGGACTGGATACAAAATGTGCAATATTCTCGTTCTTCAAAATCTCCTTCACTCTTAACGCATCTAATGTCCCTTGCAGCGAAAGGCCGCGTTGTCGCTCCTGCCCGGGCTGATACGGTGAAACGGCATGTCTGATCATATAGATCCATGTAGGCATTCCTGACAACTCCTTTTGTAATCCGGATATTTCTTCCAAGGTAATTCCGTTTACTACATTCGGCGGTTCGATCGGATTTCCTGCGGATTGCCTGCTTCTTCCTTCCTTCGCTTTCGGATTGTTCCTTTTACTGTTCAGGCACGCACACTCACGCCATGAACCGGAAAATCTCCCGCTCATCCTCCCGTTCCAGCACCTTCCAGCCCGGTAAAACGGAATTTCTCCAGCTTATTTTGCCGTTTTGGCCCACAGAAGTGAAAGTTGAGCAAATAAGACGGAGAAATTCCAGCAAATCTCTCAAAACAGCTGTAAACCAAGAAATAAGGCGGAACAATTCCCGTTCATCGTCAAGTTAACCCGATCTAGGGTGCCCGATCTTGGCAGTCCGATCTTAAGTGCCGGTCTTGATAACTCGATCTTGAGAGCTCGATCTTGAGAGCCCCATCGAAAGGGTATTGCCCCTTCCCCGCTCCTGCCAAAACGGATGTGAAATGTAAAATGAAACGGATGAGAAATGTAAAGCAGAGATTAAATGTGAAAAAGTGGATTTACACCTCGCAAAAAAGATGCTACTCTTCAGGTAAACTAACAGTTTACTTTTGCAACCGGAGGTATTCAATATGGATCGGGCCACACGTAAAGAGACGATCTCGGCACTTCATCAGGAGAATATTCTAAGTGCGGCGGAGCAATTGTTCACGGAAAAAGGCATTGACGCGACAACGATGGACGACATTGCCCGAAGCGCCCAGTACAGCAAGCGCACAGTGTACCTTCAGTTTCCGAGCAAGGAGGAGATTCACGATCGGATCGTGCTGAAAGGATTCTTGGAGCTCAAGGAGCACATTGTGCAGAGCCTTAGGGGTAATGAGGGCTTTTTCCAGAAATATCGCGCCCTTTGCTCCAGTCTGATGGCGTTCTATGAGGCATCTCCCTTTCTGTTCGGCCGGATTGTCGATTTTCAGACCCAACCGCTGGACAGACCGGATTTGCCGCAGGTGAAGCGGGATATTTTCAATGTCGGAGAGGAGATTAACGCCGCGCTGGGGGAGATGGTCTGGCTGGGAATCGCGGAAGGCACGGTGTTGCCGTGTACGCGAATCAAGGAAGCAATTCTGATCTATTGGAGCAGCTTGTCCTCGCTGATTATTCTGGCTAACCGCAAGAGCAGCTACATCTCCGAGACGATGGGCAGAACGCCCGCCGAGCTGCTGGAGTACGGCTGCAATCTGCTGCTGAGAATGCTCGTGAAGGAGGGGGAGCATGGCGACGAAACGCCTGCTGGCCATTAAGGGCGGCCCCAGACCGGATGGAATCACGGCGAAGATGCTGCAAATAGCCGTTCAGGCGGCGAAATCTGCGGGCTGGGAGACCGACTTTTGCGACTTGTACGAGGTGGACATTACCGCCTGCAAGGGCTGCCCGGAGTGTAGGACAACCGGAGTATGCCCTCCCGGCAGTGAGTTAGCCGAGCTGTGGGAACGGCTGGCCTCCAGCGACCTCGTTATTCTGTCCGCCCCAACCTATTACGCCAATGTGCCGGGACAGGTCAAGCTAATGTTCGACAGGCTGGCGGGCAAGGCGATGGACCGCAGCGGCGCCGGGCTTGCTCCGAAGCCAACGCTGTCCAGCCGTCAGCAGTACCTGCTGATGACGGCATGCAACACGCCGTTCCCGCTGAACCGGATGCTGCGCCAAAGCTCGGCCTGTCTTGCGGCCATGAACGAGTTTTTCCGCATCTCGGGGATGACGCGCAAAGGCCAGGTCGTCTGCGCCGGTGCGAAGAAGCTGACGGAGATTCCGGCCCGGCTGGCTTCGAGAATCGAAAGCTTTTTCTAGTACGATACAGCCCATTCGCTTTAGGAGGTTAAAGTTGTGAAAAAGAAACTGCTGATATTGGCCGCCCTTATAGTGCTCGCGGGAGCAGGCTGGGGCCTCACTTATCTGTATCAAGTTAAGAGCTACCAGAACAAGGTTGCGAATCTCACTGTCTCCGACATTCCTTTTTCCCGTTTGGCAGACGGCACTTATGTGGGAGAATGCGATGTCCGGTTTATCGACGCCAAAGTTCAGGTTAGCGTGAAGAACGGCAAAGTGACCCGAATTGACCTGCTGAAGCACAAGAACGGGCATGGCGCTCCGGCCGAAGTCATTCTAAAGGAAATCGTCACCAAGCAGTCGCTGGAGGTGGATGCCGTAAGCGGCGCGAGCAATTCCAGCAAGGTCTTGAAAAAGGCGGTCGAGAACGCGCTGGTTCTAGGCATGAAATAGAAACGACAAGAGGCTGCCTTCCGGCATGGATTCATGCCGGGGCAGCCTCTGTCGTTAACAGCAGAACCGTCTATCCCTCTTTCCTCAGCTCCCCGATCCGCTGGCGCAGCCGCTTAATCTCCAGAAGCAGCGCCGTATTCTCCTCGTCGCTCTCGGGTACTTCGGCCTGTATGAGTTGAGCAAGCCTAAGCTGCAGCACGCCAAGCTCATCCTCCTCGGCCCGTTCCCGTTCCGTCACCAAACGCTCCCGGTCTTTGGACAGGTACTCTTCATAGGTTCCGGGAAACTGTTTCGGAAAGTGCCCGCGTTCGAGTGCCACCAGCCGATTGGCGACATTTGAGAGCAAATACCGGTCATGCGTGACGAGCAGCAGCGCACCGGGGTATGCCTGCAAAACCTCCTCAATGACCTCTCTCGTCTCAATATCGAGGTAGTTGGTCGGTTCGTCCAGCACCAGGAGATTTGCCCGCCCGAAGTAGAGCCGCAGGAAGGCCACGCGGCATTTCTCCCCCAGACTTAAGCTGCCTATATGTTTGAAGGCGTCTTCCCGTGAGAACAGGAAGCAGCCGAGAATCGTCCTTGCCTCCGTCACCGTCATTTCAGGAAGCTGAAGCAGACTGTCCAGAAGGGTAGAGGAGGGGTCAAGCTGCTCCAGCTCCTGGGCAAAATAACCGATCCTTGTCTGCGGATGCAGACCGACCGTCCCGCCGGTCGGCGCATAGATACCCGCCAGCAGCTTCAACAGAGTTGATTTGCCGGCCCCGTTCGGCCCGATCACGCCGATCCTGTCGCCCCGGCGGACCGTGAAGCTGAAGTCCTTCAGCAGCGGACTCCCGCCGGGATATGCGAATTCCGCGTGCTCCGCCCTGAGCAGCGTGCCGGCGGCGAACTCCCCGCCCGTGAGCCGCAGGTTCAGCTTGGCGCTGTCCCGCGGCTCCGCCGTGCGGTCCCGGTTCAGCCGCTCCAGCGCCGCTTCCTTCGCATGCAGCCGGGACACGTTCTTCTTCGACTTCGCCCGCAGGAAATCGTTCTGCCCGGCGGAGTTGTGCGCCTGCTGAAACCACTGCGCATACCGCCGGATGGCTTCCTCGAGCTTTTTCTTTTCCAGCTCCTGTTTCTTGTACCGGGCTTCCTGTTCTCTGGCCTCCACGGCCTTCTGCTCGCGGTACTGCGTATACCCTCCCGCATAACGCCTGCCGCCACCTTGCCTCAGCTCCAGCAAGGATGTTGCCGTGCGGTCGATAAAGCGGCGGTCATGCGAGACGTACAGCACGGTTCCCGAATAGCCGGATACCCACTCTTCCAGCCATTCCATCGTTTCCGCGTCAAGATGGTTCGTCGGCTCATCCAGAAGCAGCAGCCGCGGCTGGCGGGCCAGCAGCGAGGCGAGCTGCACCCGCGTCTTCTGCCCGCCGCTCAAAGACCGGTAGGGCAGGTCCCAGACCTCCTGCGGCAGACTCAGCTGCCGCAGCGCTTTTTCCGCCTTTGCTTCCCAGCCATAGCCGTCCACCCGCAAATAATCCTCATAGGCTTCGCCGTATTCGGCCAGCTCGGCCTCTTCCGTTCCTCCGCCGCTATGGAGCCTGCCCACCAGCAGCTCCAGCCGGGCTCTCAGGCGCGCCGCTTCGGCGTTCCCTTCCAGAACGACCCGTCGGGCGGTCATTCCTTCCCGGGGCTCCAGCTGCTGATCCAGCAGCCCCCATTCCTGAACGGGCAGGCCGCGGTACACCGTGCCCGAATCGAACGGTACCCCGCCCATCAGTCCCTTCAGCAACGTGGTCTTGCCCGCGCCGTTGCGTCCGAAGAGCGCCATGCGCTCTCCTTCCGCCAGTTCAAACGATAGATTCTGAAACAGGACGTTTCCGTTCCATTCTTTGCTTACCTCTTTCACACTGAGTACCGGCATCAAATCATCCCTCCGAATTCCAAATAAAAAACCGCAGCTGCCGCTGCGGTCAGAAATATCGTATGAAAGGATGAGACGGATAGCTCGTTTCGTTGCAGGGACGGCAAGCCTCCATGCTGCTAACGTAAGCAGCCGGGAACAGGGGCATTACCCCTCAGATAAGCCCCACCGGTTCCTTGGCCTCTATGAACGAAACGATTAGCGATCCTTAAATCTCCCCGAAGACATACGTATCCCTGACCATCCGCCCTTATTGGGCGCACCGCGGCTTGTGCATAGAGCTATTCACAAGTTGGCTGGTCTGCTTGGGAAACGTATTAGTTCTTCATCTCAGGGGAGATCCTCCGTCAATTGTCCGAATTTGAATGATTCCTATTATAAACCGGCTCGCTCCCGGCTGGCAAGGGCGACGAGCTTAGACACTCTAACTTACAGCTCCAGCCCTTTAAGAATGACCTGCTTCTCCGCCGCTTCAAAAATCGTCTCGATCAACCGCAGCACTCGGTGGACCTCGTCGTTCTTGACCAGCGGCTCGCTCTTGCCTTCGATCACCGAGACAAAGTTATCGTAGAAGCTCTGCTTCGTGCTCTCGGGCTTCCCGATCGGCAGGCGCAAAGTCGATTCCTCCGAAGGCGGCGCCATTGTCTTCGTGAGCCCTTGACCGGCCTGAATCGGCTTCGGCTCGACCTTGACAACGTCCGGATTATTGACCACAATCTCCCCGCTGAGATCCCAGTCGCGGATAATGGCGGTTCCTTCCGTGCCCTTGACATACCAGCGCGGCAGCTTGATGAAGTTGGTCGTTCCAACCTCGATCACAGCGGTCAGGCCGTCTTTGAAGCGGATATTGCTTGTGAATCCGTCATCCACCTCGGTGCCGAGAATGGTGCTTAATTCCGCGCTCACGCTGTCGATTTTGCTGCCGGTGAGCAGCAGGAGCTGGTCCAGCAGATGGACGCCCCAATCCAGCAGCATGCCGCCGCCGTAAGCCTGGAGCTGGCGCCAGTCGCCGGGAATGCCGTTGGCCCCCTGAACGCGGGATTCGAGATGGAACGTCTCGCCGATTTTTTTCTTCTGAATGATATCTTGAATAATGAGAAAATCTTCATCCCAACGGCGGTTCTGGTGCACCATGAAGATACGATTCTCTTCCTCGGCCACAGCGAGTATATCAAGCAGATCGGCGCTGGTTATAGTCACCGGTTTTTCACAGATTACATGCTTTCCTGATTTCAGCGCCTGAATGGCGATAGACTTATGAACATCGTTAGGGGTCGCAATCAGCACGACATTAACGGTTTCATCAGATAAGACCGCTTCCAGACTGTCATAAGCCTTAAAGCCCTTGGCCGCAGCCAGCTCCATCCGGTAATCGACCAAATCATAAACGCCGGTTACCGAAAGATGCTCGCACGGCTCAATTAACTGCACATGATAGCTGCCCATTCCCCCGAACCCGACGATGACAAGACTATACGTTTTCTGCTCCATCTGTATCCTTTCCTTTCCGCGTGTGGTACTGGAACTTTCGATTGTGGATTGTTTGCTCCATTTCATTTTACACCGTTCCCATCCGTACCGGAATTGTACCATCCCACAAAAAATAGCTGCCTCTGCTTGGAACAACCATTATACTTGGGTGAAAATGGCGGAAGACCCGACTATCCCTTGGAAGGATTGAACTAGAGATGAACACCCTGTTATTTGTCACGGATTTGTATTACGAAGCCAAAGGGCGCACGTACTATGCGGAGGATTTGTTTCTCACATCCCGGCTCCGGGAATCGTTTGCGCTAACGATTTGCCATCCGAAGGACATTCAAGCTTTTGAGAAAAAATATGATCTCATCGTTCTCCGAAACGCGGGACCTGTCGCCAATTTTAAGGATGAGTATTGGTCGTTTCGCCAAAGAGCGGCCAAGAATGGCTACCGGACGTATAATTCGTTTAACGGCAAGGCGGATATGAACGGAAAGGAATATCTGCTCGAGCTAACCAAAGCGGGCTACCCCGTCATACCGACCGTAGATCACATGGAGCGGATAGACGCATTGCCAAAGGTCCCAAGCTATATGTGCAAGCCGAAGGATGGAGCCGATTCAATCGGTCTGGAGAGGGTCTCCTCGAACGATCTGCCCTCCAGGCTAAATGTCTGGGAAGAGCGGAGCATGCTGGTTCAACCGTTCATCGATTTCGAATATGAGGTTTCGTTTTATTTTATCGATCATGAGTTTCAGTACGCGCTGTATGCGCCGGACAAAACCAAACGATGGATCTTGTCGGAGTATGTTCCGAACCTGGAGGATTTGCAGTTTGCCAATCGGTTCATCGAGTGGAATCGTCTGGACTTTGGAATTCAGCGGGTGGACGCATGCCGGACGAAACAAGGAGAGCTTCTGCTGGTCGAACTGGAAGACTTGAATCCCTATCTCTCCCTGCTGGAGCTTACGCCGGACATCCGGGAGCGGTTCGTGGAACGCTTGAAGCATTCGCTGCAAAAGACGATTCAGGCCTGATCATCAGGCCCAAGTATCGTCGTGGACGACTTCCGTTCCGGAAGCGAAATCGTGAATCGCCCTCCGGTCCTTCCTCACAATCACCATCACAATGCTGATTAAAACAGCTATTCCGTAAGTAAAGCTGTACAGCAGCCAGCACAGCCCGTTACGCAGCAGCATCGATCCGATGCCGGGGGAACTCCCATCCAGCTTTCGGATACGGATTCCGCATATTCTTTTGCCGATGGTATGGCCGTTCCAGAATACCGGTACCAGCACCATATAGAGAGTGGTCAGAATATCTCTTGCGAGTCTTCCTTCTGTGTCCCCTGTGCTTCCGCCCGTGAGAAAATAGTAAATAATCGCCGCCGGGAGCCCGAAACAGAGACCGTCCAGCAATTGGGCGCCCAGTCTAATCCAAAAACCCGCTTTCTTTTCGTCCATAAAACGCTCCTTTAGCCAACAGGATTTACAATATACGGAAATAGCGTAACACAGGACAAGCTTCGATAGCTGCTGCCAATGTTACGTCTTCCTAAAATTTCAGATCAAAAAAAGCTAACCCCCATTAAGGGATTAGCTTCTTCGCGTACCTATAAAATCGTAACGGTGCCGCTCGATCCGGTCCACTGGATCTGAACGCCGAACAGCAGCGGTACGCTGCTCAGCGGGATCATCAGCGTCCCGTTCTCATTGCGCGACGCAAGCATGGCTGCCTTCGTCCCGCCTACGATCGCATAGTCGGTCAGCGGCTTATGCGACGCCGTACGGGTGCCTTTCGTGATCGTCAGCGCTCCTTCGGCGTCCAGCCCCAGCTTGGCGCCGAGCACGGTTGCGGTCTCCCGGAGCGGCACGTACACGCGGGAATTCTCCAGGATGAAGGGCTGGCTCAGCTTCGTCGCTACACCGTTCACAGCTATTGTCCCGGCAAATGTATTCGTCCCTAGAATATAGCCGTATTTCCGGGCAATGCTTTCCATACCGAGCGTTGTGGACGTAATGACCACCGTCGTGTTTCTCTGGACCAGCGGAAACAGCCAGTGGATATCGGCATTATGCATCCGAATGCATCCGGCGCTTACATACTTGCCAATGGAAGACTCTCTGTTGTTTCCGTGAATCGCGTAGGTCGTTCCTCTCGTACCGTTCACATCCAGCCCAAGCCAGCGGTCGCCGAGCGGATTGGCGGGGTCACCGCCGGGAATATGCTCTTTGTAATAAGGCCGGTTTTTGATTTTGCTGACAAGCTTGAAGCTGCCTTCGGGCGTCAGGCTCTTCTCTCTGCCGGTCGCGACCGGGAATTCCCTAACCAGCTTACCGCCGTCAAAAAAAGCCAGCTTGTTGATTTTTTTGTTCACGACAATCAATTGGGTACCCGCCGCCCCCGCCTCTCCCGCGAACAGTCCGGTCAGCAGCAGAACAAACACCAGCATTAGGCCGAATGCTCTGCGCACGACGGTTCCTCTAGAAATCTCTCCCCTTTTAAAATACATCAATGCTCCCCTCCAGCGTTAACTGCAAATTTCTGTAACTCCTTTATGATTTAAACGTCTCTTGCAGGAAAATAGTTGCAGAAAATCATCTGCTTTCTGCAAAAAAATCCGGCCTCCTCACCGGAGACCGGATTGCCTGTTGTCTATGCGCTTCAGCCCTTTACAATTCTCAGCATGCGGCCTGTACCCTTTTGAAATTCGTAGGGGACCTGTACTTCCTCGGCCGTGCAGCCGTCACCGGCGATCTCTGCCAGCAATTCATCTATTTGTCCGTACCGTTTGCCCGAGAGATCCACCAGCGGATAAATGCGTAGCTCCTTCCGGGTCACACGCAGCAGCTCACGCAGCGACTTCAGGTGAAAATCGTAATCAAGCCGGTCGCCGTACATGAACAGGAAATGCGCGGACAGCGTCAGATCGAACCTCTCATTCTCAAATGGCAGCACCGGCAATACCGCCTCAACATAGCGGTCAGAGTGATGCTTCATGTCGGCGATGCATTCCTGCAGCGCGCGTTCCCGGTGCTCCCGGAGCTCCTTCACGGAGGAGAAATAATCCCATTTGAAGCCTGCCCGCGCCTTCTCCATTTGGTCCATCGCGTGCCCGATGTCCTCCCGCCCTTTCTCTTCAAGGCTTCCGGCCGGATATCCATAGGCAATGTCAGCCGACACCGCTTGTGCTCCGAGCGCATTCGCCCGGGCCGTAAACGCGCATGCGCCGCCCGGACAATCCAGAATGGTCCGCCCTTGAAGCTCTCCTTCGGTCAGGCCGAACATTGCCATATACTCCTCATAGGTTCTTCCGATAAAAATAATGCGGCTTAAATCCAATCGGTTCTCTTCTAAGCTCATCTCGTCTCTTCCTTTCTCATCTCACTCGTCTCGTCTACAGCGGCCGTGACCGCTTCTTCCACTTTACCATATTAAGGTTACAAGGGCAGCCGGATTCTTATTAATTCTGCGAAATATTCAGCGCCAACCTTCAAAATATTGTCATTAAAATCATAAGCCGGGTTATGAAGCGGGATATGGCCCTTACCGTCCGAAGCATCACCATTTCCAATGAAAACGAAGCAGCCCGGGATATCTTGCAAAAATGCGGAAAAATCCTCTGAAACCATCACCTGCTGCACATTGGCATTGACCTTGGTTTCCCCCGCCACATTCAAAGCTGCCTTTACGGCGATATCCACGCACTCTTCCCAGTTCACCGTCGGCGCAAATTCATGGGTGTATTCAAATTGGCATTCCGCGCCATGCATGCCGCATATCCCCTCAGCTATGGCCCGCATTCTTTCCTCCAGCATTTTTTGCACCTCGGGCGCGTAGCTGCGGGTGTCCCCCTTGATCTCCACATGGGTCGGAATCGCATTCCGAATGCCGTCGGTATGAATCTCCGTACAGGAGATTACCGCCGGAATACTCGGGTCCAAATTACGGGACACAATCGTCTGCAGCCCAAGTATTATCTCGGCGGCGATCACCAAGGGATCAATGCTCATATGCGGCCGGGCGGCATGGGCACCTTGCCCTTTGATCCGGATGACAAAGTTATCCTCACAGGCCATAATACCGCCTGCGCGGGTCGCAATCGTCCCTTCAGGCATGCCGGGCATATTATGCATCCCGTAAATTTCATCCATCGGAAACCGCTCCAGCAGCCCGTCACCGATCATCGCAAGCGCGCCTTTGCCCGGCTCCTCCGCCGGTTGAAAGACAAACCGGACGGTTCCGTTGAAATTTTTGCTGTCAGTCAACAATTTCGCCGCGCCCAGCAGGGCGGCCATATGTCCGTCATGACCGCAGGCATGCATTTTCCCTTTATTTCGGGATGCATAGGGACGGTCCCCCACCTCTGTAAAGTTAAGCGCGTCCATATCCGCCCGGATTCCGATAATCCCCGCGCCGGTTCCGCACTTGAGACTGGCAACGACCCCCGTACCGCCAATGCCGGTATGTACCTCAAGTCCCATCTCAGTTAACGCCCGAACGATATATTCGGAAGTCTCTTTTTCTTCAAAAGCCGTTTCGGGAATCCTGTGGAGATCATGTCTCCACTTCCTCAGCTGTTGTTCGAAGCTTGAATGATCCAAACGCTTCCCCTTCTTTCGCAAAATGTAGAAATGAACAGTCCCTGTCCGGAATTTCGTGCCTTACCGGGCAAGATCGGCTATAACATCAAGCAGCACGTTGGCTCCTGCAACCAGATCAGGTTCCGGGGTATGCTCGTTCGGGTTATGACTGATACCGTCGATGCTTGGAACAAAGATTATCGCTGCCGGACATATGCGGGCCATCATCTGGGCGTCATGACCTGCACCGGACGTCATCCGCTTGGAGGTCAGACCGCGCTGCCTGGCGGCGGCTTCCACCAGCCCAACAATAGCAGCGTCGAAAATGACAGGCTCAAAGCGGGCCATACGCTCTGTGGTAATGGTCACCCCTTCGGCATTGGCAAGTTCAGTGAGGTATTCGTCAAGCGCCGCCTCTTCCGCCTGTAAACTCTGCTCGTCCGGATTGCGCAGGTCAACAGTAAAAGTGGCCCTTGAAGGGATGACATTGATCGCATCAGGCTCAAAGCGGATGCAGCCGACTGTCGCTACGGCAGGCGTCTGCGAATGGATCGCACGGTCGCGTAAAAATGTAATGACACGGGCTGCCGCATGTCCCGCATCTTTGCGCATCGGCATCGGAGTCGTACCCGCATGGTTGGCGACACCCTCAATGGTGACCCGCTGCCACGAAATCCCCTGGAGATTCTCGACCGCACCGATTGGAATGTCCATACTTTCCAGCACAGGTCCTTGTTCAATGTGAAGCTCCACATAAGCATGGGGCTTCATGAAGCCCGGTTCCTCGGTACCTGCATAGCCGATACGAGCCAGTTCCTCACCAAGTACGCTTCCGTCCGTTCCCACGGAGGCCAATGCCTCCGTGGCCTGCAGCCCGCCCGCATATACAAGCGAACCCATCATATCGGGGGCATAGCGCACGCCTTCCTCGTTCGTGAATGCCGCGACTGCTATAGGACGGGATGGGGTGAATCCGGCCTCCCGCAGCGTCCGAATGACCTCAAGGCCGGCAAGCACGCCATAACAGCCATCGTACACGCCTGCATTGATGACGGTATCAATATGCGAGCCAATCAGGACCGGTGCTTGATGCTCTTGGCTTGGAGCACGCCAGATGCCGAAAATGTTGCCTATCCGGTCAACCGCCGCCTCCAAGCCGGCCTCCTTAATCCATGCGATCAGCGCGTCACGGCCGCACTTGTCGTTGTCCGAAGCCGCCAGCCTCGTCAACTGACCGCCCGGATCACGACCGATTTTCCCAAGCTGCTGAATATGTCTAAGCAACCTGCTTCCATGAATAGATAAGTTCAAACTGCTGAATGTCATCATTCATTTCCTCCTTTCACTTAGCCGCCCCATACGATATCCCTGTACCCCTCCGGGTCCGTATCGCCTTCTGTGCTGATGATGAGCACTCTCGATTCCTCGTTTAATTGCAGCCGCTGGGCCACTTCCCGTAAAGAAGGCTCCTCCCGAATCAGGCTCAGAACGCCCAATCCCACGGCGCCGGATTCGCCAGATACGACCCGGGGGTCGCCGGGCAAAGGATTGCCGAGCATTCGCATAGCTTTGGCCGACACCGCATCCGGACAGGAAATATACATATCCGCGTAATCCCGCAAAATCTCCCAGGCAACTGTGCTGGGCTCCCCGCAGGCGAGTCCCGCCATAATCGTCCGAAGGTCTCCGGTCACGGCATGGGGATTCCCGTCATTTTTCACCGCGGATTTATAGATGCACGCCGCTTCATTCGGCTCCACGATGATCGTTACCGGACGTTCCTCCCCGAATTCCGCCACGAGATAGCCCAGAACGCTTGCCGCGAAGGAGCCGACGCCCGCCTGAAGAAATACGTGAGTCGGACAGCCCTGGCCTTCTCCTCTCAACTGCTCTATTGCCTCATGAATGAGCGTGCAGTAGCCCTGCATAATCCAGATTGGAATCTCCTCATAGCCCTCCCACGCGCTGTCCTGGACCAGAACTCCGTGATGATCGGCGGCGAACCGTGCGGCCATTTTTACCGTGTCATCATAATTCAGCTCGGTAATGGAGGCTTCCGCCCCTTCCTTTCTGATGTTGTGCAGTCTTGCCTCCGAAGAGCCCTTGGGCATGAACACGACCGATTTCTGCCTAAGCCGGTTAGCTGCCCAGGCGATCCCTCTGCCGTGGTTTCCGTCGGTTGCCGTAACAAACGTAAGCTCTCCCAATCGCTCTTTGATCTCCCCGGATTGCAGCTTGCCGAAATCAAGCTCCGAAATATCCAGCTTCAGCCGCTCCGCCAAATACTTGCCGACAGCATAGGAGCCGCCCAGCACTTTAAAAGCATTCAGTCCGAACCGGTACGATTCGTCCTTGATCCAGATGCCGCCCAAATTTAGCTTGCGCGATAAAGCGTTCAGGCTGTGCAGGGGCGTCGGCTCGTATTCGGCAAAACTTCGGTGAAAATTTCTCACTTTGGCTGCCAGCTCACGGTCAATGAACCGCACCGGCGTTTTACCGGCATTTTCCTCACGGGCCCGATCGTTGGCTGTATACCGAAAATCAGCTGTGTTCATCCTGAAGGCTCCTTTCTTCCATAACCCAAGTAATATATCACATATACATTTCGTTTATTTTGCTGTCAATTGGATTTCTCCTGCTAAAGGAAGCTTGATTTGATCGTTATAAATTGCACATGATATATTACATACACAAGTATGAAGGAGGCTCCATTTTTGCTGCCAAAATCTACAACCAAAGTCAAACGCACATCGATACGTGAACAGGTGTATCTTCAGATACAGGAATGGATTATCAGTGGAGAATTAAAGCCGGGCGACAAGCTGAAGGATCAGCAATTGGCGGAGGCGATGGGAACAAGTCGCACCCCTATCCGCGAAGCTTTGCTGCGATTGGAAGAAGAAGGAATGGTGCAGACCAAGGCCAACAGCTGGACACAGGTGGCTCCCGTTGATGTTCATCAGGCGCATCGTCTGTATCCGGTGATTTGGACACTTGAGAAGCTTGCCGTTTCTTTTGCTGAGGCCCATATTAAGCCGGAGCATATCCGGCAGCTCGAGACAATCAATGAAGAACTGGAGCGGGCTCTTGAGCAGGAAAATGCGCTGGACGCCCAGCAATGCGACGCCCGGTTTCATCAGGTCATCATCGATTTGTCGGCCAACGAAGAGCTTATCGGCGTGCTTTACGGGCTGAAGAACAAGCTCCGGCGTTATGAGGTTGCATATTTCAATGGCTTTTCGGGAGCGGAGCAATCGGTGGAGGAACATAAAGCAATCATCACCGCACTAAAAGAAGAGAATTGGGCCGCTGCCGCCGAAAATATAGAAGCCAATTGGAAAAACAGCTTCCGGCGCCGCTTCGCCGCATCCGAAACGGATGGAATTCGAAAATCAAATCCGCCTGAGCATGAATAATTCAATTAAAGCTTAAGCATAATAAACTTCGATTTTCAATTCATTCCACTAGGAGGAAACAACTTTGAACACCAACATTTCAGGCCAAATCAACCAAGGTGAGCGGCTTATTCAGCAACTGATCAACGAAACACAACAATCCAGCCAAGTGTATCAGCAGCTTCTGCAGCAAGAAGAACAAAACGCAAGACAGCTCGAAGAACTGGCAAACCGTGAGCGTAGAGCGGTTCAAACGATTCAGACGGTTCTGCAAGGCCATCAAACAGCTGTTCAACAGCTGCAGCAAGTCTCGCAAATCTTCCGTCAGGTTGAGCAGCAATCGTTCCAACCGAGCGCATTCGGCTCTTCCTACAGCCAGCCAATGTTCCAAAACCCGGCCATTCCATCCGGCCAATCCTTTGGTTCGCAGCTGGGAACTTCCCCTATCGGATCTTCGATCGGTTCCTCGATTGGATCTTCGATCGGTTCCTCTTCCATCGGATCTCAGCCGATCGGATCTTCGTTTAGCGGATCTGCTTCGATTGGCACCGGCTCCCTGCACACTCCGGCTCAGTTCTCGTCGATGCCCGGCCGCAGCTTCCAACAATAAAACCGTGCCGGCCTGAATAAGGTCCGGTTAACGTAAAGCAGGGACTGTCCTTTTGGCTGCAAGGGCCAAGGCAGTCCCTATTTTGGGTTTGGATGAGGTAAGCCGTCCCTCTCTCCGGTATAATGGATAGCGAATGCTGATATTTTTAATAGCATGGACCGACGGAGAGGAGACAAGCACGTATGACAACTGGAGTTCACATTGAACAACTCAACGGAATTGACAAGGAGCTGGAAGGACAGCTGGGCGATCTGCTCGTTCGGGTCGTGGATGACGGAGCATCCGTCGGTTTTTTGCCGCCGCTCTCCGTAGAGGAAGCGACGGACTATTGGGGCGGGGTTCCCGGCGAGGGCGTTCTGCTGTGGGTCGCCAAGGCCCATGGGGAGATTGCCGGAAGCGTTCAGCTCCATCTGGCCATGAAGCCAAACGGGCTTCACCGCGCGGAAATCGCCAAGCTCATGGTTGATCCGAAGCACCGCCGCCAGGGCATCGCCCGCAAGCTAATGGAAACGGCTGAAGCCAGTGCGGCGTCAGACGGGAGAACCCTGCTGGTGCTGGATACCCGGGGAGGCGACCCTTCCAACCTGCTGTACCAATCGCTCGGCTTCACGGAAGCCGGCCGAATTCCGGATTATGCGCGTTCGGCGAACGGGGAGCTGCATGAGACGGTATTTTATTATAAGACGCTCCGCTAGGCTGTTATACGGATTGCTTTAATTTTGAATCATTGTTACAATCAAAGTTACAATTACAGTTCATTAGCAACTATATTAAGGAAGGTGATCTCATGTCCATTCAGCATCTGCACTCTGCCGGGGATTTGGAGCAGTATATTGCCAAGCCCGGAAAGAAGCTGTTGTTCAAGCACAGCACCACCTGCCCGATCAGCGCAAAAGCATTCGAGGAGTTCCAGTCCTATGTAAAAGATAATGATACCGACGCCGCTGTCGTGCTCGTGATCGAGGACCGTCCGGTTTCCAACAAAATCGCCGAAGATTTCGGCATCAAGCATGAGTCTCCGCAAATCTTCCTGCTTGAGGACGGCGAAGTGCGCTGGAACACGTCCCACTGGAAAATCACGCAGTCGAGCATCAAAGAAGCTGTAAGCCAATGAGTGCTCAGGTCATCGTCTATTCCACCGAGGGCTGCGGCGACTGCAGCCGGGTGAAACAAATGCTTCAGAGTGAGGGCGTCCTGTTCGAGGTCAGAGATATCATGACCAGCGAGACTTACCAGCAGGAAGTGGAGAGCCTCGGCTTCATGGGCATCCCGGTTACCGTAGCGGGCGGCCGGGCGGTCAAGGGATTTAATCGCGGCGAGCTGAAAGATCTGCTTGCTGCGGCGGGGCTGGACAAATAAGTGTGATTGCCCTTAGTGAATTGGAAAGGAGCCTTATTCCATTGTTTACAGTGGAAAAGGCTCCTTTTGATTTACCGTCTTTAACGGATGGCTCAGGCCCTTTAGGCCGAGGAATTACCAAATCGACTTCAAGCCGTATATGCGTAAAGCGATGATTTCAATGCTTCCTTCCTGAACGAACAGCTCCAGCTCCTGATGGGCCGGGTCCGGAAATACCTGATCCGTCAGGACGGCAAGCCCGTCATTTGCGAACACTTCGACAGAGGAACGGTCGGCAAAAATATGGAGCTTGACGATGCCGCCGGAGGGCTTCAGATCCGCCCCGTGTTCGCAGGAGAATTCGGGATGGAAGTCCGTGATGCCGGCATTTCTGCGGTCGATGAACAGATAGCTGCGGCCGGCGTCATAGCCGATTACCGTTCCCTGGCCCTGGGAACCATGAATCCTAAACCCGAACGACGAGGAGTCCGCCAGCTTGATTTCTGCCTCAATTTCCAGCGTATTACCTTGAATACTCTGCAAAAGATTGCCGTCCCCGGCTTGAATCGCCAAATCCTCGAGCTGAAACTTCAGGGTCCGGAGCGTCTCCAGCTCACTGACCGGCTGCTGGCGCAGCCGGATGCCGTCTTCGCAGACCACGAGTTCCAGCTCCCTCGGCAGTGTCATCGCACCTCTCCATCCTTCCGTCGGCAGCAGATTGGCGTATTTCCAGTTGTTCATCCAGCCGATGAACAGCCTCCGCCCATCCTCAGCGGGAACGTCCGACCAGCTCACCCCGGCATAGTTGTCTCTCCCGTGATCGAGCCACAGCACCGTATCCGGCGGATTGTCGCTGATGAAGTTCACACCGTCGAACTCTCCGACAAAATACTGAGTCCGCGAGCCTTCCGCCAGCGCGTCATTCGGGCCGATGCTCACGATAAGCACCCATTTGGACTCGCCGCCGCGCCCCATGACCGGAAGCTTGAACAGATCGGGGCATTCCCACACGCCGTCGTGCGAGCCTTCCGAAGTGCCAAATTCGCTGCCGAAAGACCAATGAATGAGGTCGGGAGAGTGATAGAACAACACGCGTTGTCCGGCGGCAAGCACCATCACCCATTGCTGCCGTTCATTGTCCCAGAACACCTTGGGATCGCGGTAATCGATGTGCCGCTCGTCCTCGAGCACCGGGTTGCCCTCATACATCATCCAGGTTCGTCCCTTGTCGGTACTGTATGCAAGGCTCTGTCTCTGGCGCGGGCCCCCACTTACCGGGTTCGTATCGTGATGGGTGAATATGGCTACGAGACCGGAACCCCCGCCAAAAAAGTCCGTCGTATCGTGCCGGTCCACTACCGCGCTGCCCGAGAAGATCGCGCCGTTGTGGTCTGGCTTCAGCGCGATGGGAAGCTCTTCCCAGAAGACTAGATCCTTACTTACCGCATGCCCCCAGTGCATTGGACCCCACACCGAGCTGTGAGGATGGTATTGATAGAACAGGTGATATTCTCCCTCGTACCAAACCATGCCGTTGGGATCGTTCAGCCAGTTCGCCGCCGGCGAATAATGAAATTGCGGGCGAAACGTTTCACAGTATGATTTTGTAAGCACATCTTCATCTCCTTTTCTCTTTACCAGGAATACGCCGGAGTCATCTCCCAGACTTCCATATCGACGTGCTCCACCGGTCCGTCTGCCCATAGCAGCAGGCCAAGCGCATCCAGCCTCGACGGATAAGCCCGGGTGGTCAGACTCTTCAGCCCGCCTGCATAGCATTCGATCAGCGACCGGTCCACAAAAATATGCAGATGCAGGTCTTCCTCTCCAATCGGAAGCAGTCCTCCCTGTATTCCCCGTGTCCGTTCTCTTTCATCGAGCGTCGTCTTGGTCCGGTCAACCTCAAGCCGCTGCTCCGGGCGATTGAACCGGATCACTGTCTCCTCCGCACCGTCCGGCGATCGGCGAAGGGAAATACCGAACTGCTCCGCCCGGCAGGAATGAAAGCTCAGTATGATTTCCAGCAGGTCTCCGCTGACATCGGCCAATTGCCGGTTAATCTCTTCCAGACTGCTTCCGGCCGCGGATAACAGCCGTCTGCCCCGAAGCCGCTCGGTTTCTTCCACCGGCTCTACGCCAAGCCGCCCGTCGGCCCGCAGAAACAGCGATACCGGCATGCCCGCACCGTGCGCCCAGCCGCAATCATAGTCGATTTCCGGCGTCCGTTCGCCTTGGGCAATCGTAAAGACGAGCGAGCGTCCGGTCCGGGGATCAACCATCCCGCTTGGTCCCGTGAAATGAAAATCGCCGACGTCAATCAATCCCGGTTCTTCATCATCCGGTGTAAATCGGCATGTTTCGCGGTCCCACACTCCGACCCAGTAGTTGACCTCTACCTTGGCGCCTTCTCCCCAAGGACTGATGAGCAGGACATGCTTGCCCGAACTTGCCGCTTCTTTCCCTTCCAGCGGAAGCGGAAGCAGAACGGGAAGCTCCCAGGCCTTGCCGAGATACGGGTATTTGGCGTAATCGCTGATATATAAAGGCCCGCGGCACTCCCAGTTGAGCATGTCGGAGGAGACGTAGACGAGAGCCGTCCCTCCCTCTTCTTCTCCGCCCGCGCCCGTTCCGACAAGCATATAATAGATTCCTTCTTCACTCCAGACAAAGGGATCGCGGAATTCCCCGAACAATCCGGCTCCCCGCTCCTGTCTGACAATCGGGGAAGGATGCTTGAGCCAGGTTTTCAAATCGTTATCCCCATCGGCAGGATAGGCGCTTTGCGCAATACCGATGGACTGATTCGGGGTCTCTCCATTGTTCCCGATGGTGTAGAACAGCACCGGCATGCCATCCGGGTCGTAGGCGGCGCTGCCCGACCAGATGCCGTCCGGGTCAAGTCCGGCTTCCGGACTGAGCGCGGTCGGTAAATCCCGCCAGTGAACAAGGTCAGGGCTGACCGCGTGCCCCCAGTGAATATGGTGATAGAACGGGCCATTGGGGTTCTGCTGGTAGAACAGATGATATTGGCCGCCGAAATAAAGCGGCGCGTGGGGCTCATTCATCCAATGTCCCGGCGGGTTCATATGAAACTGCGGCCGGTGCCGATCAGCGGCAAAATACGAACGCGGGATTTCCATAGCCTCCCGTTGGATGGACGGGATCACGCCTTCATACGGCTGAAGATCCTGCTCATACTGCCGGCGGATCTCATCTTCCGTCAGCGCCGAATCATAAATGGCCAGCTCGTCCATCCAGCCATCGTAGTGGTTCATAATGAAGGACTCCGCCAGAATGACGCCGTTATTATTGCGCCCGATGAGCAGGTCGGCGCTGCTGGGCGTGATTTTCAAAGGTTGATCGAGAAGGGTCTCCGCTGTTTTGCGTCCGTTGAGATAAATCGATATCCGCCCTTCGCTCCCTGCGAAGACGGCGCTCACAAAAGACCACCTGTGCAGAGGGACCGGCTCGGAAGACCAGGTCTCCAGCCACTCGCCGTCCACTCCCGCCTGGAGCGACAAGGCTCCGTACCTGAACAGGCCCAGAATATAGCCTTCCTTCTTCTCCCGGTTATGCTGGTTCACAATGGCCGAAAGCCGGTTCTCCGCTCCGTAATCATACGTCCTTGGGGCAAGCCAAGCTGTTATCGTGAGATTCTCCACCGGCTGCGCGGTCTGCCCGGCCAAGCGGCGGATGAACGTGGAATAGCCGTCAAAAGACAATGCTTTTCCCTTAATTCCTTCAGCCCAGACCGGGTCCCTCGGAGCCTGGAAACGCCCTTTGCCGAGTGCGAATTGTACAGTATCGGCTTGGCCGGATACCGATTCCGCGGCTTGATTTCCCTGGCCTTCGTCAAAAGTCCAGTATGCGATCGGCTTCTTCACCTTGTTCTCTCCATTCTTTCCGCGTTTTTAAGAAGGGACAAGCCAGAGCGTTCTGACGTTCCGGCTTGCCCCATAAGAATGCGGATTTCTCAAGCAGCTGTTATTTCTGAGCTTGCAAGTAACGGTCGTAGCCGTCCTGATACACCTTCATCAGATCCTCGATACCCATTTTCTTCAGATCGGAGACGTATTTATCCCAGCCTTCATCGACGCCGCCGTCCATCAGAAATTGGGCGCGCATTTTGTTCGTGTAGGTCTGGATTTCCGGTTTCAGGCGGTCAATGGTCTGCAGCTCCTGATCCGTGAAGAAAATAAGCGGGAAGTGCTCTTTTTCCATCTGTGGAACGAAAATATTCTTGATGTCGTCCATCCGCTGCTTCGCGCGCGGTTCCGGAGCGACTACCTTCTCAAAATCTTCACCTGTAATGACGCCTGCTCCACCCAAAGCGACTGTCCGCCGGAATTCGCCCGGGTTCTCGATATCTTTCTTCTGAACGAGCAGTCCGTTCGCGTCTTTCTCAAACCATGTGCCGATCGGTCCCCAGTGAACTTCCGCGGCTGTGACCGGATCGTACAGTCTGTCGAGCCACTCGGCGGTAATTTCCGGATTCTTGTTCGCTTCCGTAATTACCGTGCCGCCTCTGCCAATCGCTGAACCGTTATTCCATTTCACCACCATGTCTTTAAACGGAGGCACGATCGGGTAATGGTCATCCCGCTCCCCGCCCACTACGTCGGTATGGTCCCACCACAGGAACGAGCCGAGCGATTCATCTTCCGTCTTGCCTTTGGCCAGGTACTGGGCATCGTTATGCGTGAAGGATTCGATATCGACCAGACCTTCTTCAAACCAGGTGTGGAAATATTTTACCGCCTCTTTGTATCCCGGCTGCATAGCGGCATAGTATACTTTGCCGTCCTTAACGTTCAGATGCTCGGAGAAGGTGTTGTTGCCCGGCTGATATGTTTTGTCGGGTTCTCCGAACGCGCCGAACAGATAGCCGATATCCCCGGTCCAATAAGCGTTGATGAAGGAGAGCGGAATTTCGTCTTTCTTGCCGTTCTTGTTCGGGTCTTTATCTTTAAACGCTTTCAAAACGTTGTGGTATTCTTCCAAAGTCTTTGGCATCTCAAGTCCGAGATTTTTCAGCCAATCCGAGTTGATGTAGAGGAAGTCCGGATTCGCGCCGATGTCCTCCTGCCCGCTTCCCAGCTCCTCGCCTACAGGCAGGGAATAAATGTTGCCGTCCGGGGCCGTAACGAGCGCTTTAATGTCCGGGCGTTTGTCAAACAGGGCCTTCAGATTGGGCATATGCTTGTCGATCAGATCGTTAAGTGGAATGATGGTTCCGTCCTGGCCGTAATGCAGCAGCTCGGTGTCCGTAAAGCCGGCTCCGAAGAACATATCCGGCAAATCTCCGCTTGCCAGCAGCAGGTTTTTCTTCTGGTCGTAGTCCGTATCGACGATCGTCGTCCAGTCCACATGGACATTGGTATCTGACTCCAGTCTCTTGGCCAGTTCAAAATCGTTGAAATCGCTTGGCGCGAGCGCCGGACGCTTCGCCACCGCCTTAATCGTCAATTTGTCCTTAAGCGGGAAGCCTGCGGCGTCGCCGCTTGCATCACCCGCCGGACTCGAAGCCGACGGAGCCTTCGATGCCGCCGGAGCATTGTTTGAAGCGTTATTGCCGCTGCAGGCCGTCATTACGACGGAAGCGCACAGGAGCGTACTGAGAACTATGGACATTTTTCTATTCATTAACAATCAAACCTCCCTTTTATGATGACTGGCCCTATAATGACGCTTGCCACCGGAATATTCTCCGGGCCTCACCTCCCTTATAGCTCGTGGTGGAACAGCTTCGAAGCCATAAGCTCATCCCTTGACCGAACCGATCATGACCCCCTTGACGAAATAGCGTTGGAGCAAAGGATAGAGCATAAGCAAAGGGAGAGCCGCCACAATAATCACGCCGAATTTTATCAGCTCGGTCACCTTTTGCTGGGCTACCAGTGTCGTAATATCCGCCAGCATATCCCCGGATGGCTGGTTCTGGATCAGGATGTTTCTCAGGATCAGCTGCAGCGGATACAGATGGGAATCGTTCACATAGATCAGAGCGTCGAAGAATCCGTTCCACTGCCGGACCACGGCGAGCAGCACTAGCACGGCGATGATCGGTTTTGACAGCGGCACGACAACGCTCCAGATATACCGCAGATTGGTGCAGCCGTCGATGGATGCCGCCTCCCGGAGCTCATCGGGCAAGCTCTGGAAGAACGTCCTTGCGATAATGATAGCGAACGCGTCCACCGCTCCGGGGAGCACAATCGCCCAAATCGTGTTGATCATGTGAAGATCTTTAACCAGCAGATAAGTCGGGATAATTCCTCCGTTAAAAAAGAGCGTGACCGCAAAAATCATCATGAAGGCGCTCCGGCCGTAGAGGTCTTTACGTGACAGCGGATAGGCCGCCATAACAGTAAGCACGGAACTAATGACTGCCGTGAGAGCGGCGTAAAACAAGGAGTTTCGGTAACCGGTCCAAATCGTACTGTCGCTGAAAATCCGCTGATAGCCGTCGAAGGTAATCGCCTTGGGCCACAGCCATACATTGCCCGCGTAGATTTGGTTCGGATCACTGATAGAAGCGATTACGATAAAGTAAAGCGGATACAAAATCATCAGCGTAAATCCGCCAAGCACGATAAAGTTGAACACATCGAAGGCAATGTCGCTTTTGAGCTTGCTTTTCGTTCGAAACATGTTCCATTCCCCCTTTCTAGAATAATCCGTTTCCGCTTATTTTTTTGGCCGTCCGATTGACGATGAGCAGAAGCACCAGGTTGATGGCCGCGTTAAACAGACCGATTGCTGCAGAGAAGCTGTACTGTGCGCGCTGGATGCCGATTTTGTACACATAGGTCGAAATAATCTCCGACGCGTCGATATTGAGGTCGGTTTGCAGCAAGAAAGCCTTTTCAAAACCAACGTTCATCAGGTTGCCGACCGCCAGAATAAACAGTACGGTAATGGTGGGAAGAATGCCGGTCAAATCGATATGACGGATTCTTTGCCATTTGTTCGCTCCGTCCACGACGGCGGCTTCATGCAGATGCGGGTCGATGCCGGCCAGCGCGGCCAGATAGATAATGGTGGCGAACCCCGTCTCCTGCCAAACCGTACTCATGATATAAATCGGGCGAAACCATCCGGCTTCGGACATGAACAGCACCGGCTCTCCGCCGAATGCTCCGATGATATGATTGATCAGACCGCTGTTGGGCGAAAGGAACACGAGAATCATACCGGCAAGCACCACGGTAGAGATGAAATAAGGCGCGTAAATGACGGTTTGGACGAATTTCTTCAGCTTCTCCCTTGCCAACTGATTCAGCAGAATCGCGATGATTACGGGAATGGGGAAGGAGATCAGCAGGTTCAGGAGGCTAAGCAGAACCGTATTCTTGATAATCGTCCAGAAGTTATAGGATTCAAAAAATTCCTTGAAATACTGAAACCCTACCCAGGGGCTGCCCCAGATTCCGGCGCGCGGCGTAAAATCCTTGAAAGCGATCTGTACGCCGTACATCGGGATGTACCTGAAGATAATAAAGTACGCGACAGGCAGAACAAGCAGCAAGTACAGCTCCCAATTTTTCCGGGCAGATTTCAGCTTTCTCATGTGCGACTCCCATCTTTTGGCGGCACGCCGTCCCGGCAGATTCGGAAGCGCCCGCATCGGCGCGGACATCGGACTTCCGTTTGAGGCCTCCATTGATATTTTCGATTTAGGTTCCATTGATCCGTTCCCCCCTTATTCTTTTGAAACGTTTCCAATTAGTTCTAAAAAAATCAGGTTGTCTCTCCCGCCCGATACGTTACAGGGATCTGGTAGACTTCACGGTCCAGCGTTTCTCCTTCCGCTTTCTTCAGCAGCAGCCTTACGGCCGTTCTGGCCATTTCCTCCACCGGCTGGCGAATCGTGGAGAGCAGCGGATGGAAATAAGGATGATCCTGTATGCCGTCATAACCGATGACCTTCACATCTTCCGGAACGCGAATACCGGCTTGCTTGGCTTTCTCGATATATTTGGCTGCAGCCATATCCGTGATGGCGAATACACCGTCGATGTCCTGATAACGGTTCAGAAACGTGCTGTAGTACTTATCCTCATCCCGGAGCGGATCGGGTTCCTCGTACACTTCATAGGGCACGCCCAGGATTTTGGCTTCGTGTACGAATCCTTCCTTCCGAAGCATGGTCTCACTGTATACAAAAGGCACATTGCCGAGGAACGCGGGTTTCTTCACGCCGGCCTTCACCAGTTCTCTGAGCGCGATCCGACCTCCCTCGAAATTGTCCGAGGTCACGCAGGTGATCTTCTTGTTGAAATGCCGATCGATGCTGATCATCGGAATGTCGGTGCTTACGCTGTTCTCAATATCGTTATAGGTGATTCCGACAACCCCCGCAACCTTGTTCTGCTTCAGCATATCAAAGTAATACAATTCCTTCTCGGGCTTGCCGCCGCTGTTGCAGAGCATCAGCTTGTAGCCCTCCCGGTCGAGCTCATCTTCAATATAATAGGCAAGCTCGGAAAAGAACGGATGCCAGATGCTCGGCAAGAGAAGTGCAATCATCTTCGATTTCTGCATTTTGAAGTTGCGGGCCACCTCATCCGGCACGTAGTTCAATTGTTCGATCGCCGCCTTGACCTTGGCACGCGTTGCCGGTTTAACCGCTCCGGCATTATTGATGACTCTGGAAACCGTGCCCACTGCGACTCCTGCTAAATTGGCTACATCTTTGATACTGGCCATATGACTTCCTCCGCCTTAACTTCTTTGATAGCGCTATCATAACATGAGTTTGGAAACGTTTCAATAGAAATTTTGAATCGTTTCCACTTTTTATTTTTTCCGGGTGAACGAAAAGGATGAACTAATGGGAGTGATAGCGGGCACAATACTCCTAAAATTAAGAAACGGGGGTATTTCCATGTGGAAATGGACGGTTATCATGATGCTTATTATCCAAAAGGTGGCCCAACCCGCATAAATGTACAGTTAAAATCGAATGAAAAATTGACATTAGTGGTTAACGGAGATTTTATTCTTTTTGGTGGGACACAAGTATATTTGCCCGAAATTCACGAACTCACGAAAAGCTGGAGACGTTCATCCTGAATTTTCACTCCATCCGTTGACAGGGCCCAACACCGGCCTTATAGTTTCAGTAAAGCGTTTACGTTGATTTTCGTTATGAATATCGCAGCCTAATAGGGCTGACCCAGACCGTAACAGCATAGTGAGAAAATCGCTTAACAGGCTAATTTCAGCCGCATTTTTGGAGGAACCTGAATGAATCCCACGATTAAAGATGTCGCAAAAATGGCTAATGTCTCCATCGCCACAGTCTCCCGGGTGCTGAACAATTTGGGAGGATACACCGACAAGACCAGACAACGGGTTAACGAGGTCATCAAAGAAATCGGTTATCAGCCGAATGCGATCGCACGCGGTCTAATCAATAAGCGGACGCAGACGATCGGCGTTCTATTCCCGAATGTTTCCAGCTCCTTCTCCTCCGAAATTTTGCAGGGGGCTGAAGATTTCGCGCATGGCCGCAACTACAGTATCGTGGTATGCAACACGGATGGTGACGGGAAGCGGACGATGAAGTATTTGCAGCTGCTCAGGGAGAAGCAGGTGGACGGCATTATTTTTTCCAGCAGCGAGTTAAGGGACGAATACCGCGCAGTTATCGGTAATATGAAAATACCGGTTGTGCTTATCTCTTCGCAGAGCAATGATCCCGCCATTCCCTACGTCCGAATCGATGATTCTCAGGCCGCATTCGACGCAGTGGATTACCTCGTAGCCAAGGGACATCGCAAAATCGCCATGATCAGCGGCGGCAAGGAGGATGTCTTGACTGGCACCCCGCGCGTGCAAGGATACTTGAGAGCGCTTCAGAAGCATGGGATTCCTTTCGACGAACGGTATCTCGTGTACGGCGACTTCCGGTTTGAGAGCGGGTGCAGGGAATTTGAGAATTTGCTTCGCACCGTTCCCGATCTTACCGCCGTCTTTGCGGCCAGCGATGAAATGGCGATCGGAGTGCTGTCTGCCGCTTACAAGCATGGAATCAAGGTTCCGGACGATATTTCCGTCATCGGATTTGACGGGCTGCAGCTGTCCAGCATGGTGGTTCCCCCTTTGACAACGGTCCGGCAGCCGCTGGTTGAAATGGGCCAAATGGCTTCGGAAATTCTGATTCAAATGATTGAAACCGGCCAAACGGCCACAGGACAAATAGTCGCCCACTCCATTGTAGAAAGACAGACGGTAAGGACGCTTGCGTAAAGAAAACCCTCCCGTTACCAAAAATAAAGGGAGGGTTTTGCGCTGCTTCGATTAGTTTTTAACCAGTTTCACGTCATCGATTTGTATGGACGTCGATCCCGGAGAGTTCACATAGAAGCCCACATCGACCTGCCCTCCGCTCACCGTCACGTCAGCTGTATACTGGCGCCAGATTCCGTCCACCGTAAAGTTGGTGTAGGCGCCGTTAACTTCGAGCCGGGCGGAGGAAGGCTGTGAGCCGTACGCTGTCGCTTTTACCCAGGCCGTAACCGTATAGCTTCCATTGCTTAGTCCGGTTTTAATCTGATGGACGCTCTGTTGGTAAGCGTTTACATTCCAGAAAAAGAGCTTCTTGCCGCCTTCATGAACATCACTGCCGTCAATTCCGTACGCTGCCGCTTGACCGCTTGGATGCCACTCGGTCCACCCGGTCAGATCTCCGCTCTCAAAGCCTCCATTAAGCAGCAGATTCGGCTTTGGGGTAATATAAATCATGTCCCAATATTGCAGGGTCGGCACAGTAAACTGAACATAATTGCCGTATCCGTCGGAACCGGCGGTGAATGGAAGCTGATGGGTTTTCCCGTTGTCATAGTCCGGCGAAGCATAATTCACCTGTCCTACCGGACCGTTCGTATAATAATATTTAACCGTAATGTCGGTTTGGGGAGACGGTGCGGGTTTGGTCGCATCTTTGTCCCGGACAGCGGTATCGGTAATTCCAAGCTGATTGATCATCTGGATGACTTCGTATCCCTTGCCCGCCTTGGTGAAGGTCCATACCTTGTTGGCATCGGAGCGGGTACTGGAAGCAATGCCGGGCAGCTCCACCCGGTTATTGGTATTCGCCAGACCATCACGCAGCAGATTCTCGTAAGCGACGGCAAAATCGTATTGCGCCAGCAGTTTTTTCTTCAATTCATCGTACATGATCAGGTGCTTGTTCGGGAAATATTCGTGATCGAGCATATTAAGGTTGTCGCCAAGCTCAAGATGCTGCGCGCCCATGGCGAATATTCCGGCATCGGCCAGCAGCACGGCGGGCGTATTGAAATGACCGGGATTCAAATCCTGAAATTGTTCCTGGTAATTATAGTTCATATATAACGGAAATACGGAGGCTTTTCCGCTGAGCGAGGTCTGCGTATCCAGAACATCCTTGATATTGGACAGATCTCTGTCGTCCCACAGTTCCGTATACATCAGATCCACATTCGCATTCGCCGTATCGGCGTAGCCGTAGGTATTCACGTTGTTGAAGATAATCGTCTTGTTCGGCATCTGCGACTTGGCGTTGTTAAGCAGAGAGGCAAAACCGGAGGACTGATTAATCGGATTCCCATTATAATCGTACTTGCTTGTATCCGGAAATTCCCCGACCTGATCCACATGCCAGCCGTCGAAGGCGAAGGCATTAAAGACATCCTTTTGTCTGCTGATGATGTAATTTTGCCAGCTCGTATTGGCGGGGTTCATGAAATGGATTTTAGAAGTGGCCCAACCGCCCGGCAGCGGGAAGCCCCATTGCGTGGTATGATTCGTATCGGTGTAGATCCCCCATGATGGCTGCACCCCCGATCCGTCCGTATCATAACCGTCAAAAGCGCCGTACAGCAGATTGTAAGCCATAGCCGACATATTGCTGCTGTGTGCGAAGCTAATGTAATCGGTCAGCGTTTGCTTGTAGATCGTCCGGTTAGCCACATCGTTCCAGGTCGTGCTCGGATTTGAAACCGTCCCCGAGAGCGGAACATGATGCTCCCAGTGCCAATCGTAATATTGCAGCGCGTTAATATGATATTTGGCCAGCTTTTGGATCGTATCCGAAGAAGCGGCGGAGCTTTGGGAATTAAAGACGGACAGATAACCGTAACGGGGGAACTTGGTCCAGGAGGAAGACACATCAGCCGCCGTATTCAGGTTGTCGAGTATATTGCCGGACGAGTCCCTGACCCACGCTTCGATCAGATAACCCTGATAATCCGTGCTAGGCGGCTGCCAGGAAAAGGTCAGAGTACCCGTTGCGCCGCTGCCAAGCGAGAAGGTCTGGGCTTCCATGCCGACTTCCTGCTCCAGATGCTTGTAATACAACGTAACCGTCGCATTGCTCAGCGATCCTCCCGTATCATTGGTTAGCTTAGCCGTTATCGTCACCGTCTGGCCGGGATTGTACCGGGGCAAATCCGTACTCAATTCCGTAATCACACTGCCCGCCAAGAAAGCGAATACCTTAACCTGACTGATAGCAGCAGAGGCAGCAGACAGTATCAGCGCCATCATCACCGTGACTGCCATCATTCGCTTTCCTAAGAACTTCATCGCAGACACCTTATTTTTCATAAAACACCTCATTTTTAGTTTAATTGATCCTTGGCACTCATAAGAAAGCGTTATCAATCATAGGCATCACCCCTTCCCCAAAAAAAGAAGCTCCGGGCTGCAGAATCTTCCTTCTTATCCATATGCGTATGACCGCAAAAGAAACCGATTCCCGCTAAGGGAATCGGTTCTGTTGGAATTTGGCTGTCTGTATCGATTCAGTTATCCGTCTGCTTCAATAAATTCACGATCGTCTGGGCCGCCTCCGCCCGTGTAGCCGCCGCTTTCGGCGCGAAGCGTCCATCCGCCTGTCCGTCCATAAGCCCGGCGCTGTCTGCGGCCTGAACCGAGGAGAGCGCCCAGGCCGCAATCTGTCCGCGATCCCGGAACGTCAGGCTCTGCCCGTTCGCGCTCAGACTTTCGCCCGCACGCTTGAATGCTTTAGCCAGCATTACCGCCATTTCCTGCCGGGTAATTTCTGCGCTGGGCGTAAACTCGTCTGCGCTGCGGCCGGCAATGATTCCGGCCTCGTAAGCGGCGGCGATGTCAGGTGCGTACCAGGCTCCCGCCGCCACGTCACGGAATGGAGCTGGATCGCCGCTCCGCAGATGGAGCGCTTTAGCCAGCATCGCGGCGTACTGAGCACGCGTGACCTTGGCCGACGGCGCAAAAGTGCTGTCCGTCAATCCGTTAATGACATGCTTGGCCGTCAGGGACCGGATCGCGCCGTAAGCCCAGTGGCTTTCCTTCACGTCCGTATAGGACTTGTCGTAAGCAAATACGGTATACCGGCTTAAATGGCTTAAGTCCGCACTTACCATACGGCCCGCGCCGTCCGCCTTGCCGCCGATGTATTCCCACTGCTTCAGGACTTCATTATAGTAGTAGATTCCGAGAAGCTCGGCAGGGTACCCCTGCCCGTCAACGTTCAGGGAGAGCTGCATTGGACTCTTAAACGACGAAAGCTTCGCAACCTCTCCGTTTGCCTTCGCAAAACCCAGCTGCAAATCGTATACGGAGCCTGCCGCCGCCCAAGGCTTCGTGCCCGGCAGAGCCGCATCCTTGGCCTCGATTTTATGGAAAGAGAGGACAATCTGCGCGCCCGTGGTCAAGTCGCCTTTATTCTCCTCCAGAAGCTGCGCAAGGGTAGCATACTCCACCTCCAAGGCAAAGCCCTTGCCCTGTACAACCAGACTCTTATCCTTCAACCCATCCGCGATTGCAGCAGGAATGGCGACCCGGCTGTACTTGGCTTCATCCAGCGCGATCATAACCTTGCCGTTTGCCGCCTGTTCCAAATCCTCCTTCTTCAGCTCCATTGCAGCCGGAGAAGCGCTTGGCGACGGCGACGGCGAAGAAGCGGGTGCGCCGACCGGTGCAGGCGTTGCCGAAGGGGACGGACTCGGCGACGGTGACTGGCTTGGCGCCACGCTTGGGCTAGGCGCCTGACTCGGCTTCTCGCCCGGCTCCGTGCCGAAGAGCGGCTGAACGGCCACGGACTTCGGCGCTTTGTCGACATAAATCATCGTCCAATACTTCAGCGAAGGAAGCTCGATGATCAGCTTATCTCCATCCCGGGTGTACTTCAGCTCCTGCGATACGCCGTGACCGGCGTCCGGGGTGGCAGCGTACACTTTCAGGTTCGGAGCCTCTTCCTGTGACATTCCAATGTCGTAGGTCACTTTCAGATTGCTCAGCTGCGACGGCTCATTGGCAGCGTTTCTCCAGTTATCGTCATTGTTCAGCAGATTGATCAGGTGGAGCACATCATACCGTTCAAAGCCCTCGTTCGAGGCGTTCTTCCGAACGGTCGTCCAGATGGCATCCCGGGCTCCGCTGCCGCTTGTTGGCAGGCTGCTTCCGCCTGCTTCCACGGTTAACGATGCTGCCGGATCGACCTTGCTGTCGAACAGCAGATTTTCATAGGCTGCATTGAATTTGTAATACTCCTTCATGGCTTCCTTGGTGGAGTCCAGCATCTTCTTGCTCTTGTTCGGGTAGTACTCGTGGGCAAGCATGCTTGGACCGTCCGCAAAATTCTCGGCCGCGCCGATTTCAATATGCGTTGCTCCCAAAGCGGCCAGACCGGCGTCCATCAGGCGCAGCGAAGGCTCGTTGAAATAGCCTAACGTCAAGCCCTTAATGTTGACAGAACCTGTTCCGCTTTTCTCATCCACTTTGAGCGTCACCGTATGCTTGCCTGCATCCAGATGCGGAACGATGAAATAGCCGTCCTGACTGTAGGTATTGATGTCACTGGTCGGGTCAAAATAGATTCGTCCGGGATTCCCCCCGAGATCACTTGCCCGCACACCGTCAATGTACACGGCGCGGCTCGTTCCCGTTCCTGCGTTGGAGTATGTGTAGATCAACGAGGTTTCGCCAGACTGCGGAACGTTGATATCGAACGATACGGCGTCACTTGGGTGGCCGAAGTTCAAGACGGTATCCTTATACAACACCATTGGTGCCAGGAAGTCCGCATTTTCCGCTTCCAAAGTGCGGGTGAAATCACTGTTGTCCGAAGCAACCTTCAGGCTGTCGAGCACAATCCCCCGGTCGT
This sequence comes from Paenibacillus sabinae T27, assembly GCF_000612505.1. Lineage (NCBI taxonomy): Bacteria > Bacillati > Bacillota > Bacilli > Caryophanales > Paenibacillaceae > Paenibacillus > Paenibacillus sabinae. The sequence continues at coordinate 1,216,049 of NZ_CP004078.1, read as the reverse complement.
CGAGCTGGCTTACGGCAATCTTGATGGAATTGAGTCCCTGATTCAAATGGACCCCGTTCTGGCGGGCAGCCGTCCAAGTTTCGCCCTCTGTTTTCGGGAACGGTACTTCCTCGGCCTCGGCTCCGTTTACGCTGACTGCTCTCTCCACAGCCGAGTCGGTATTTTTATAGTTCCAATCCAGAGTGTAGCTTCCCTCAGCAGGAGCTTTCACATTAAAGGCTACAAAATCTCCGTCTTCGGCAAAGCCGCTCACATAACCGGCGGATGCTTTCACTCCCCCAGCCGTTACGGCATTCGCAACTGCATAGTTTACTTCATCGACCAGCAGGCTGCTCAGGTTCGTATATTGGCCGCTCGACTGCATTTCCACCTTGATCTCGTGAGAGCCTGCGGTCAGCGGGGCTTTCACCGTTTTGGCTTTCAATGGGCCGCCCCAATCGGCTTGCGTAACAGGCAGGGCACAGCTGCCGTCGACGACATTTCCGTCAACACTCACCGAAACCACGCTGTCATTGCCGCTGCGATAGAGAATGGAGAAGTCGGAAACGGCCTGATCGGGGTTAACTGTAAAGGTTACAGATTGACCCTTTTGCCCAAAGTCGTCCGTCTTGCCAAACGAAGTATCCACGCTTCCCGTACGGGAAACGACCGGAGCCCAGCCGGTTTCCGCGTCTTCGGCTTCAAGCGTTGTTCCGTTTACACGGATATTGTCCATCTCGATTCCGGTTTCTTCAAGAGCTGCGCTGTCCTTCTTGACTTCAGCCTCATTGCCTGAGCCAGAGCTCAGGAACACATCCTCCGTTGCCGTTCCCCAATTCTCTCCGGTCGGAGCGAACTGGAACAGTCCAGCCTTCTTCCCGTCCACATACAAAATGCGTTCGACGGTATCTGCCCCGCCGTTCTTGTACGTAATGGACACCGGAGAGCTTCCGGATGCAGGAACAGACGGAAGTTTAAACGCGACATAATCGCCCTGCTGCTTGAAGCTTCGGATATAACCTGCCCCAGCACTCTCGCTTGCTTCGCTTAACCGAATGCCGTGGAGATTCAGATAATCCAAGGGATCTGTCAGTTCCAGCTTGATAAAATTAACGCCAGCGTCCAGCTGAATCTCCTGATCCACAAAGCCCCATTGATTGCTGTTGTTTTCGTCATACCAGCCGTTCTCCGGCAATGTGGTGCTGTAAGTTCCCAAAACGTCATAGACCGCGTTCGATACGGTAGTCTTCAGCTCGACATTGTTTCCGGAGTGATAGTAGACTCTCAAGGCTGCCTTCTTTTTCTTGTCACTATCCGCTTTAAACGTAACGGTGGACCCGGCGTTGTGAGAGTCCGTTCTTGCTTTTTCATTATCCGAGGGACTGGAGACTTTCACTTCACCGGTAAAAGCCACTCTCGCGCTGTCATTGACCAATATTTCGACAGGCTCCGTGAGTTCGCTTGCAACCTTCTCGATTTCGGTCTCCCTCGTCGGCTGCCAGCCGATATCGGCGTTCTCGGCCATTACCCGCTGTCCGTCCAGATTCAGATACTGCAGCTTCATCCCCGGATCGTTCGAAGCCGATTTCAGGGTGATCGTATTGTCGCCCGCCTTCAGATGAACGGTGCCGGCGGGAATTTCCTTGAAGCTGTCCCAGCCGCCCGTAGGCGAAAAGCTCACATCAGGCGACTTGGCTCCGTTAACGTACAGCTCCCGGTTTACAGCCGCGCTGTCCACACTGTAGCTGATTCCCAGCGGATAATCTCCATCGGCAGGGACATTCACATGGAAAGTCACATAGTCGCCGTCCGTTTCAAAATAATACACATTGCCGTACTGATCGACCTTGCAGCTGATTAATTCCGAAAATATGGCGTCGTACTGTTTCGAGTAGCCGCTGCCGTTCTCGACAAGCAGGCTGCCCACATTCAGCCACAGATTGTCGGAGGAGAGCTGAAGCTTGACCTCGTTCCGGCCTTTATGCAGCTTGATGCCGGTCACCTTGGCCTCGGCCGTCGGATGACCCCAGCCCGTCTTCTGATCGAATACGATAGAATCGGCCGCAGGCTCGCCGTTGACGGTCAGATAACCTTCCGGACTGCCGCCGTCGTTGCCGTGCCCGTAACGGAGAGTCAAATTATAGTCGCTGTCTTCGGGAGCATCGACTGTAAATACGATCTGATCCTCGTCCTTTCGGCCGAAGTCCCCGACCCAGCTCGCCGCCTTGCCGATCCGGGATTGGAACACGACCGTACTCGGAACATCCTTCGCCTCGGAGCCGTCATAATGAATGCCCGTCGCCTGCTTGTAGTTCATATAGCCGGCGATGACCATCGCTTTGCCGCCGTCCGCTTCACGGGTCTGATCCACGACCTCCTGAAGATCCTTGTACTTGTCCTTATCCTGCCAAATTTCGCTGTAGTCAAAGTCAGTCTTCGTATCCGGATTCGGCACGGCGCTGTACCCCTGATTGCCGCCGACCATATTGAAGGCCACATGACTTTTATTCTTATCGTTTGCAAGGAGAGCGTCCTTGGTGGAATTGATGATTTTGTCAAAATCGAGCGCGAAGTAGCGCGGAGTGCCGTCGTAGCCCAGCAAATAATCCTTGTCATTGGTTCCCCACTGGTCCAGATGGATGCCGTCGAAGCCGAAATCGTTGACCGCCCGCACATACTGCTTGGTGATGTAGGAGCGCCACTCCGGATTGCCGGGGTCCTGCAAATACAGCGCCGTCGGATTCGGCTTCACGCCGTCAAAATAGAAACCGACCTGATCCTTCTCCGGCGTTCTGGGAGCGACGGATGTCTTGTTATACAGCCCCCACTCCGGCTTGACGCCGAAATCCTCATAATGCTCGCGCGCCGCATAGTTCATCTCGTAGGCCATCGCCGCCGATCCGTATTTCTGGGCCGCCGAGACGGACTGCTTGACGGTCAGCGGAAACAGCAGCCGTCCGAGCAGATCGGTATAGCTCGAATCCGCGTTAACCGGCTCCGTAATGAAATTGCCGTCCTTGTCCTTCAGCGGCTTTCCGCTTGCGTCCATCTTCGAGTAGACGGATACGTCATGGCGCCACATCCAGTCATAGAACTGGTAGCCATTCAGATAATACTCCCGGGAGAGCTGCTTCAGCTTGGCGTCGCTCTCCGCCGCCGTTTCCTTCGGAAAATCGGCTACATAGCCGTATCTCGGAAAATGCGTCCAGTCGCTGGAAACGTCAATGGCCGCAGTCACATAATCGCCAGAAACCGCACCCTCGGTCCAGGCCTTGGCGAGATAACCTGTGAAATCATCCGCGGGCGGCGTCCAATCCACCTTCAGTTCGGCGCTTCCGTCTTTCAGTACGGTCAGGTCTTTGACGCCTTCCGCAATAAGCGTGTTGAGCTTGTAAATTTGCACATGAAGCTTCCCGCCCCAGTCTGCGGATTGATTCAGCGTAAGAATGAGTTCGGCGGGTTCCCCCGGAGCAAAACGGGCCTTGGATGGGACCATCTGCAGGATTCGATGTTCAGCCGGCTGGTCCTCCCCCGCGGCGGCTGCAACTGAATTGCGGGCATAACCGAGTGTGCAGGTCTGAACCAGCAGAAGCAGCAGACAGAAATACACAATCGCCTTTTGGCGTTTCATGAGCTTTCCTCCTTGTCGGTGATAATAATCCATTCAATCAACGTAAACGTTTACCTTAATGCGTTTATTTTTCGTTTGGTTCTCTCCTTCCTAACCTCCTTCATTTTCAGAGCCGTAATGTAAACGTTTACGTAAATTTACGCAAGCGTCTCTGTTCCCCGGTTGTTCATGCAGCATGCACCTGGCGTAAACGCTTACCACGAATATATCTCCAGATATTTCTTTTGTCAACGCATGGTTTCCATTCGATTTTGACCCCTGTTTATTTCGCGTTGACAAATACAGCCTTTCCCCTTATCATCTGAGTAAGCGTTTTCGTTAGGCGGAAAATTTTTTTTGAAAATATAAGAAAGTATAAGCTTCGCGCTTATCATTTGTCTTATATTTCTACGAGAAACGATACCTGAAAGCGATACTCGTATCGCCACTTCGGAAGCTTGCGCTCCTAACAGGACGGCGCAGCCGTTTCTTCTTGCTTATCAACGTAAACGTTTAATCTAAATCGGTCGGGACTTGATCTCACTATGAATCCAACGATTAAAGATGTGGCCCGGAAGGCGAATGTCTCCATCGCCACTGTTTCGAGAGTGCTGAACAATCTGCCGGGATACTCGGACAAAACAAAGCAAAAGGTGTTTCAGGCCATCGAAGAGATCGGCTATCAGCCCAATGCCATCGCCCGGGGGCTCATCAACAAGCGGACCCACACGATCGGCGTGATGTTTCCCAGCGTATCCAGCGCGTTTTCTTCGGATGTTCTTCAGGGAATTGAAGCGTCCGCCCATGATCATAATTACAGCGTCGTCGTATGCAATACCGATTCGGACGGCAAACGGACGATGAAGTATTTGCAGGTGCTGCGGGAGAAGCAGATTGACGGGCTTATTTTTTCCAGTGAGGTGTTGAAAAAGGAATACTACGCCGTGCTGGAGCGAATGAACATTCCGGTTGTGCTTATTTCCTCCGAGTCGCGCTTTGTCAAGGTTCCGTATGTAAAGGTCGATGATTATCAGGCCGCATTCGACGCGGTCGAATACCTGATACGCAAAGGCCACCGGAAGATTGCCATGATCGGCGGAACCAAAAATGATACCATCGCCGGAATTCCCAGAGTAGAAGGATATAAAAAGGCGCTTGAGGAGCACGGCCTTCCGTTTAAGCCAGGCTATCTGGCCTACGGCGATTTCGGATTTCTCAGCGGCTGCCATGCGATGGAGACACTGTTAAAGACGGCACCGGATTGTACGGCCTTGTTCGCAGCCAGCGACGAAATGGCAATTGGCGCTATGACGGCCGCTGCTAAGCACGGTCTCAAGATTCCGGACGACCTGTCCGTTATGGGATACGATGATCTCAGGCTTGCCCAAATGGTCGTGCCTCCCTTGACTACGATCAGCCAGCCTCTCTGTGAAATTGGCAAAATCGCCTGCGAAAAGCTCATTTACATGATCGACACGCAAGAAAACGTCAACAGCCGAATCGTCACCCATTCGATTATCGAAAGACAGACGGTGCGGATACTTCCCTAATTAATCCGGTAAAGGAGAATGGCAATGGAGAGAAAATGGTGGAAGGAAAGCGTAGTTTATCAAATCTATCCCCGAAGCTTCAAGGACAGCAACGGCGACGGAATCGGCGATCTGCAGGGGATTATCTCCAAGCTGGATTATCTGAAGACGCTCGGCGTGAACGTCGTCTGGCTGTGTCCCGTGTACAAGTCGCCCAATGACGACAACGGATACGATATCAGCAACTATCAGGATATTATGGACGAATTCGGAACGATCGCCGATTGGGAAATGCTGCTTCAAGGCCTGCACGACCGGGGGATGAAGCTGATTATGGACCTTGTCGTGAACCATTCCTCCGACGAGCATGCCTGGTTCGCAGAATCCCGCAAATCGAAGGACAATCCGTACCGCGATTATTACATCTGGCGTCCGGGCAGCGATGGCCGGGAGCCCAACAACTGGGGCTCTTTCTTCAGCGGCTCGGCCTGGCAGTATGATGAAGCGACTGACGAATACTTCCTCCACCTGTTCTCCAAGAAACAGCCCGACCTGAACTGGGAGAACGAGAAGGTGCGCCGGGAAGTCTATGACATGATGACCTGGTGGCTGGATAAAGGCATCGACGGCTTCCGGATGGATGTCATCAATCTGATTTCCAAAGTTCCCGGGCTTCCAAGCGTGCCGGTTGAAGACGGCGAGAGCCGGCCGTATCACTTCGGCGGCGACTATTTCGTTAACGGTCCGCGCGTGCACGAATATTTGCAGGAGATGAACCGTGAGGTTTTGTCCAAGTACGACATTATGACCGTCGGAGAAGCGGTCGACGTTACGCCGGAGGACGCGGCTTTATATGTCGGCGAAGACCGGGACGAGCTGAGCATGGTTTTCCATTTCGAGCTGATGGGCGTCGATTCCGGCCCGGGCGGCAAATGGGACTGCAAGCCATGGGTGTTGAAAGACATTAAAGACATCATCACCAAATGGCAGACCTTGCTCAGCGGCAAGGGCTGGAACAGCCTCTATTTGAACAATCACGACCAGCCGCGGATGCTCTCCAGATTCGGCAATGATACGGACTATCATAAAGAATCGGGCAAAATGCTCGCCACCCTGCTCCATACGCTTCAAGGTACGCCTTACATTTATCAGGGTGAAGAAATCGGCATGACGAACGTGAAGTTCGATTCGATCAGCCATTATAAAGATATTGAAATCATCAATATGCATAAGGAATACCTGGAAGCGGGCCATAAGGAAGAAGACATCATGAACTCGATATACATCAAGGGCCGCGACAACGGCCGCACGCCGATGCAGTGGAGCAGCGAGCCGCAGGCCGGGTTCACCACCAGCACGCCTTGGCTGGCGGTAAATCCGAACTATACGGAAATTAATGTAGAGAACGCTCTGGCCGATCCGGACTCCATCTTCCATTATTACAAGCGACTCATTGAGCTGCGCAAAGAGCATGACATTATCGTGTACGGAGACTACAAGATTGTGGCGGAAGAGAATGAGCGGGTATATGCCTACCAGCGCGCACTCGGCAGCGAAAGGCTGCTCGTGATCCTGAATTTCTTCGGCGAGTCCGCAAGCTTCGAGCTTCCGGCGGAGGTCGGCATCAGCGAACCGGAGTTGCTCATCGGCAACTATGATGTGGGCCAGGCTGAGGATGTCCGCAGTCTGGAGCTTCGCCCCTATGAAGCCAGAGTTTATAAATTTTCGGTTTAAGCCGCTGCAAGCGGAAGGGGGCTGTCCCTGGAGTCAAACATGACTCGGGACAGCCCCCTTTTTATTCAATCCATTGTTCATTCAGCCGTTTCGAAATCAAAGCTGCGGTCTTTCGAAAGAAAAATCCCCTGCCGGCTGCTTAGTTGCTGCTCCAGGCTACCGGCTCAATAAAGCCGTCATACTTGTCCTGGGATTTGATGTAATCCTCGAATTCCTTCGATTCATAGGCCGCTTTCAGATCCTTCGCCCACTGCGCATTCTCATCCGCTTTATTAATCGATACGATAATGCGGTGCTGCTCCGGCGTATCCTCGATTTTGAGCGCCTCGGTAATTTTGCGTTTGGCATTGGCGATATAATTGCCGTTGACCACACCGAAGTCCACATCCTTCAAGGATACGAGAATCTGCGCCGAATCCAGCGCCTCCAACTTAAGCGTGAATTTGCCCGGTTCCACACTTTCGAGGTTAAAATCGGTCGTCCCGGCATTCGGTTTAACTTTTACCCATCCCAGACCTTCAAGAATACGGACGGCGCGCTCCTGATTGACCGGATCATTGGGCACGGCGATAACGGAACCGTCTTTCACTTCGTCCAGCGAAGTATGCTTCACCGAATACAGACCTTGCGGAGCGCTCGGCGCGAAGGTAAGAGCAGTCATTTCCGTGCTCAGCTCCTTGTTGATTCCTTCCATGTAAGCCGTGCTTTGGAACACGCTGGCATCAATAGAGCCTTCCTTCATCGCCGGGTTGACCTGCATGTTCTGGGAGAACGTCTTGATGTCCACCTTATAGCCCTTCTTTTCCAGAATCGGCAGAACGCCATTGCGGAACTGATCTTCATAGGTGCCTACGCCGAAACCCACGACAATATCCTTCTTGTCCGCATCGGACGCCGTTTTGTTTCCGCAAGCTCCCAGTGTCAAAGACATCCCGATTAATACCACAGCCGCGATTTTTTTAAGTTTCATGTTCCAATAATCCCCTTTTCTCTGTGTAAAATAAATTGAATTACGCAATGCCTACAGTGGCCGAGATTGCCCTCGGCATATGTATCCCAGCTGATGCCTTCAACCGGAAATCGGTTTCTCCCCCTTCTCTCTCTGCTGCATCCATCAATAATCATTAACGAGCTAAATAAAAGTTAACTCATCGGATTAATGCATTATCGACTCGAGTTGTATGATAGCATGGGCAAATTTGATTGGTCAATGAAAAAAACATTAAATTTCAAACATAGATTAGCTATTGACATTGCCTCCCCATATGCCTTAACATCCATTTATTATTTCAAATCGGAAAACTATGATTTAATATTAAAAGATTCTATATACGATGAACTTTAAAAAATGACATCAGGGTAGGAGTAACGAAGAGGAAGTTTGGAACTGTAGGAGCGATAGCGATCGCCTTTGTCTTCGGATTTCATCCGCGAAGAGCGGGTTAAATCGAGAAATCTGAAGACAACAGCGGCCGGAAGTCCAAACGTTCCTCGTAGTTACGACTGATATCTGATGAGAAGATCTTAAGTTCAGCTTATATAGCCCAAGGGAGAGATAACAATGACAGAACCATTTGCCATAGAATCGAATAAGGAGCTCACCGAGAAGCTGGTACAGGCCAGAAGGGAGCTTCATCGTCATCCCGAGTTGGCAGAGGAAGAATATGAAACAACCGGAAAGCTCAGACAATGGCTGACCGGGGCCGGGATCTCCATTCTGGATCTTCCGCTTAAGACCGGGCTGATTGCCGAGATCGGCTCCGGCGAGCCGAAGGTGGCGCTTCGCGCGGATATCGACGCTCTGCCGATCGCGGAAGAGACCGGACTGCCCTTCTCCTCCGCCATTCCCGGTAAAATGCACGCCTGCGGACATGATTTCCATACGGCGGTCATTCTGGGGGCGGCTTACTTGCTTAAATCCCGTGAGCGGGAACTGCAAGGCACCGTCCGCATCCTGTTCCAGCCGGCGGAGGAGACCGGCGCAGGCGCTCCAGCCGTTCTGGCGTCCGGCGGCCTGTCCGGCGTGTCCGCCATCTTCGGGCTTCATAGCAATCCCGATTTGCCGTCAGGCTCATTCGGCACTAGAACCGGCGCGCTGACCGCAGGAGTCGACTGCTTTGTCATTGCCATCCGCGGGACCGGGGCGCACGCCGCCCAGCCCGAACGCGGAGAAGACTCGATTCTCGCTGCGGCCCATATCGTCACCGCTTTGCAATCGATAGCCAGCCGGCTGACGCCCGCCGGAGAATCGGTCGTTGTCAGCGTAACGCAGATTAACGGCGGAACGACCTGGAACGTCCTTCCTGAGCTCGTAGAGCTGAAAGGTACGGTAAGAACACACAACGAACAAATCCGCAGCCGGATTCCCGGGCAAATCCGGCAAATTATCAACGGCATCGCGGCAGCTTCGGGCACCTCTGCAGAGCTGAAGTGGATTCCGGGACCTCCGGCGACAGTCAATAGCGGGCGCTGGGCGGATTTCGCCAAGCAGCAGGCGGCGGAGTTCGGCTATAGCGTTCACGATCTTGCTCCGCAAATGATCGGAGAGGATTTCGCCTACTACTTGCGGGAGATTTCCGGCGCTTTCGTAAATATCGGCACGGGAGGAACGTATAGCCAACATCACCCGAAGTTCGATACCGACGAATCCGCCCTGCTTCCAGCCGCGCAGTATTTCGCCGGGCTCGCCGAGGCCGCGCTGAAGGAATTGGTCCATTTCCCCGGCATAACGCCGCTGCGGCCGAGAGCATGAAATGAAATTTTTTACTTTCCGCTTATTCTCCCGAATCAAAGTTGATCTATAATATAAGGCAGATATCAGGAGACGGAGGAATGAGCGGTGGCAAAAATACTGAATTTCGCGCACCGGGGCGCTTCGGCGGTATGCCCGGAAAATACAATGTCGGCCTTTCGGCGCAGCCTTGAGCTTGGCGCGACGGGCATCGAAACGGATGTGCAGATGTCCCGGGACGGGCAGCTGGTGCTAATTCACGATGAGACTCTCAACCGGACGACTGACGGCAGCGGTTATGTGAAGGACAAGACGCTGGAAGAGCTGCGGTCGCTCGACGCAGGCGCCTGGTTCGGCAGCGGCAGCTTCGCCGGAGAGAAAATTCCGCGGCTGGAGGAACTGCTCGACCTGCTGCATGACAGGGATACGGTGCTCAACATCGAGCTTAAGAACGGGATTTTTCCGTATACTGGAATGGAGGAAAAGGTCATTGCAGCCGTCCGGGCATACGGCATGAGCAGCCGGGTCATCATCTCGAGCTTCAATCATTATTCGCTCGCTTACTTCAAGACGCTGGCTCCGGACATCAAGACAGGCATTCTGTATATGGAAGGCCTGTACCGCCCCTGGGATTACGCCGCTACCGTGAAGGCGGAAGCGCTGCACGCGTATCATCTGGCAGTGCTGCCGGAATTCGTGCGGGACGCCGAACGTAACGGCGTCGTCTATCATCCGTTCACGGTGAATGATCCGAAGCGGATGGAATTTCTGATCGACGCAGGCGTGGCCGGCATCATCACGGACGTCCCCGATGTCCTTGCCGGGCTGCTTGCTTTCAAAGGCAAATAACTTGGAAAGAAGGTCCGGTTCCCGAAATGGGCACTCGGACTTTTTGCATATTTACGGCCTCTTCCAGAGCCAGAATAAGGAATCTCCTTCCGGGCATAATACAGCAGAATAGTCAAAAGCTGCGCCCAAGGAGGGAAGAGTTGCCATGAAACTGAAATTCCTGTCAAATCATAAAGTAGCCGCAGCTGGGCCGGAAACCGCTACAGCTTCATCCCGGCCGCTGGATTCCTCACTGGATGCCAATGTAGCGGAAATTAAACGGCGGATCGGGAACAGCTCTGACGTGGTATTCCGCTCGTTATCTAACCCGGCCTCCACCTCCCCCTCCCTGACTTTCATCTATATCGACGGACTGGTTAACGCCGATCTGATCACCCAAGCCGTCATTCAGCCCCTAACGGATAGCAAAGATTTACAGGAACCGGGCCTGGATAACGAGAAAGCCCTTCTTCTGATCAAAGAGCATATCCTGACCGTCAGCGGAATCAAAGAATGCAAAACGGTGGAAAGCCTGCTTCGCATGCTGTTTGAAGGAAATACGATTATCCTGCTTGACGGAGCCAAGACGGCGCTGGCTGCCGGTACCTCCGGCTGGGAGACGCGGAGCATCAATGAACCGACCTCGCAGGGCGTTATCCGTGGTCCCAAGGAAGGCTTTACCGAAAGCCTGCGGATCGGCACCTCCATGATACGCCGGAGACTCAAGAACGCCGATCTGCGGGTCGAAGAATATAAAATCGGCCGTCGGACCCAAACTGGCATCGCCCTGGTCTACCTTCACGGCATCGCGAGTGAGCAGGTGCTTGCGGAAATTCGAAAAAGGCTGGATGCCATCGACACGGACAGTATTCTGGAGAGCAATTACATCGAGGAACTGATTGAGGACGGCGGAATGACACCATTTCCGACCATTCAGAATACGGAGCGTCCTGATGCCATGGCTGGAGGCATTCTGGAGGGACAGGTCGGCATCCTTATCGACGGAACCCCTTTCGCCCTTCTCGCTCCGGCGACTTTCTTCAGTTTTTTTCAATCCAGCGAGGACTATTACCAGCGGTTTGATATTTCCTCTTTCCTGCGGATCATTCGCTTTACCGCCTTTTTCGTGTCCCTGCTGCTTCCCGCGCTCTATATCGCCGTCACCACCTTCCATCAGGAGATGCTGCCGACGACGCTGCTGATCAGCTTGGCCGCCCAGCGTGAAGGGATTCCCTTTCCCGCGCTCATTGAGGCGCTGATCATGGAGCTGACTTTCGACGTTCTGCGCGAAGCCGGGGTGCGGATGCCGCGGGCGATCGGACCGGCGATCTCCATTGTGGGTGCGCTCGTGCTGGGACAGGCCGCCGTTCAGGCGGGCCTTGTATCCGCCGCCATGGTTATCGTAGTGTCCTTCACGGCCATTTCCAATTTCGTCATCCCGTCACTGGCCATCGCCAACTCCATCCGGCTCATCCGGTTTCTGATGATGCTGATCGCCGGCTCCATGGGCCTGTTCGGCATTATGTCCTTTTTAATGGTGCTTCTCATCCACATGGCAGGGCTAGAGTCGTTCGGCATTCCGTATTTATCTCCTGTGGCTCCGATGAAGCCGTCTTATCTGAAAGATATTTTTCTTCGCATGCCGATGTGGAAAATGAAGATGCGACCAAGCACGTACGGAAGCCAGGAAGCGCCGAGACAGAACCTGCCTGCGGAGCAGCCGCAGGCTTCCGGCAACCCATTCGAACCCCAGGGAAGTGAGAACTCTTGAAAGGAACAATCGGCACCTTCCAGGCAGTCCTACTCGTTGTCAGCGCCATTTTCCCCACGGCTATCGTGGTACTTCCAATCATTATAGGGAAATACCTCGAACAGGATTCGCCGCTTGCGGTTATATTTTCGGGGTTGATTGGACTTGGCATAGCCTGGCTTATCGGAACCATAATCAAGGCCACGGGCGGTGAGCCTTTTTTGGGATGGGCAGGCCGTAAAATCTCGCCCATCTTCGCTGTCGTGATCGGCATCCTTCTGCTTCAGTATTATATGGACCTGACGACGAATGTCTTGCGCGTATATGTAAACTTCATCAAGGATAACATGCTGCTGAACACACCTACAGCTATAACGGCCGTTATTATTATGCTTGTCACTCTGTATATGATCAACCGGGGCATTGAAGCTATTTCCCGGATAAACAGCATTGTCAACCTTATGCTTCTCATGGTCATTCCGCTATATCTCTGGGGATTAACGAAGCATATCGACCTGCACCGGCTGCTGCCTATATTCGATCATTCGGCGGCTTCTTTAACGCTTGCCTCCCTTACGCCGATCGGATGGATGTCGGAAGTCTCCGTGCTGCTTTTTATCGCCCCTTATTTTAAGTTTCCGCAAAAAGGCACATTTATCGGCGTCATCGGCATAGGCCTCGTGACGCTGGGTATGTTTGTGGAGATTTTGATGACTTTGGCAGTTTTTGGGCCCCAGTACATGAAGAACATCGCTTATCCGATATTTTCAACGATCAGTATCATTCAGGTCGGCCGGTTTATCGAGAATCTGGATGTTTTGTTCATTTCTTACTGGACGATGTCCGTCTATATGAAGCTCGCCATTTTTATGTTTGCTACCGTTCAGTGCTTTAAGCAGACCTTCCACATCCGGAACGACAGACCGTATATCGTGGCGCTTTCGATAGTTATCATCACGGAATGCCTGTACACCTGGCGGGAACCGGAGAAGCTGAATATTTTTAACGAAGAAGGCCGAATCATCATTTTTCTACTCTTCAATATTCTGCTGCCGCTGGGAATTCTGATATGGACCCGGATTAAAGAACCCGTCATCAAAAGAAAGGAGTATAAGACATGAGCGAGAAGAAACGAATACGTTGTAAAATGCGCCATAACGGGCGAAGCCTTCTGCTGGTTCTTTCCCTCTTGTCGCTCCTGGCCGGCGGCTGCTGGGATGACAGGGAGCTGAATGAGCTGGGTATCGTTTCGGGTTCCGCCTATGACTGGGAAGATAACGAGTGGAAAGGGACCTATCAGGTAATCAACCCTTCGTCCGGTTCCAGCAGCATGGGGGGCAGCGGCGGAGGCAGTACAAGTTCCCCTCCCTTTTTAACCTATACGGTAAAGGGGAATACCATTATGCAAGCCATCGAGCGTACCAATCTCACCAGCACGCGCGAGATGTTCTTCTCCCACTCCCGGATTACAGTCATCGGCGAATCGCTGGCGAAACGAGGAATCAGTCAGCTCATCGATCTGTTTCTGCGAAAACCCGACGCCCGTGAGACGGTCTACGTATTCTTAGCCGAAGGAGAAGCGGGCCGGATTCTGGATCAGCTGATGCAGCTTACCAAGAATCAGGGCGCGGGCATCCAGCTTATGATTGAACAGGAAGCCAGATTGACCTCCTATTTTCCCGGAATACGGTTGTTTGAGATGGCAATGCAGCTGAGCTCCGACTCGGAAAGTTCGACGGTACCAGAAATCAAGCTGACCGGCAATCGGGTGATGGACCGGACGGACGACACAGCCCAAACCGATCTTCCTTCCCGGATCGCCTTCGGGAGACTGGGCGTGCTCAAAGTAGACCGTTTCGTCGGATGGCTGTCCCAGCGGGAAGCGTTCGGATTATCGTTCTTGACGGACAAGGTTAAGAAAGCGAACATTTCTTTTCCCTCCACCCCCGGAAAAAGCGACAGGGACGATGCTTCCGTAACGCTGCTTCATTCATCGACCTCCGTCCATCCGATCTGGGAGAAGGATCATTTCGTCATGGATATCGACATTAAAGCAGGCGGTATATTAACCGAAATCGGCAGCGAACTGGATTTGGAGAAAGCATCCTCCATGCGTCAAATGGAGCACGCTATCGAAAATAATATTGCAGAAACCATAGATACTTCCTGGCATGCAGTCAAAAAACTGAATGCCGATGTGACCGGCTTTGCCGTCTCCATTCACCGCAATCATCCGAAGCGGTGGAAGCGGATTAAGCAGGAAGACAGCTGGGATACCGTATTTCAGAATATTGAAATACGACCGCATGTGAAAATGAAAATCGAGCGGATCGGCCTTATCGGCAGCGCCTATAAATCACTCGAACCGAAATGAGGCTGATATGATGCAAATGGCTGCGGCCACTGCGTTCTACGCCGCCGTCTTCATCTGGGGATGGCGGCAGTTGAAGGGAAAAGGAAGCGTTCTGCACCGGCTGCTATTCGTCGGGATACTCGGATGGGCCGCTTACGTGGGCCTTGCGGGTTTAGCCATGGTCCCCCATCTCAGCATATCTTCGGCATACATTGTGTTTTTTCAGCCAATCGGAAAAGCGTTTATCGGATGGTTAGGAGGTTAGAGCATTGTCACGGATAAAAAAGCGGATCACGGGCCTGCAAATCTCGTTCATGGTGATCCTGTTTGAAATCGGCAGCACCCCCCTGTTTCTTCTGGGGGCCGACGCCAGGCAGGATTCCTGGCTAGCGATGAGCGTCGGTGCGGTTGCCGGGTTTGCGCTTCTCTCCCTCTTCCTGTGGATTCAGCGGCTCATGCCTGAAATGGAGCTGGCCGAAATGCTCCATTTCGGCTTTGGCCGTATCACCGGAACCTTCTTCGGCGGGATATATGCCTGCTATTTTGCCTACCAATCCATGCGTAATTTGCGCGACTTCGGCGAGCTGACCTCACTAACTTTGCTCGAATCAACACCTATGTCCATCACGATGCTGGTATTCATTCTTGTTGCGGTTTATGCGATTTGGAAGGGAGGAGAGATCATCTTTCGTCTTCCGGAGATTTTGCTTCCGGGCCTGCTGTTGTGTTACTTCCTGCTGATCATCTTGTTCATTCTGATGCGGCATGTCAGTTTCGCGCGGCTGGCACCTGTCGCCGAGAACGGATTCCGTCCGATTCTGCAGGCGGCGCTGCCGGAAATTCTCTCTTTTCCCTTCGGTCAGATGATCGTCTTTCTGCTGCTGTGGCGGCTCTGGGAGAAGCCCGGCGTTCCCGTAAAACAGACTGTCTGGGCGTACATCGGGGTCAGTGTGTTTCTAATTTTCATGAATGCGCTGAACATCGCCATTCTGGGTCCGGTTCTGGCCGGCAGTTTCTATCTCCCTTTTCTCCAATCGGTCCGTATACTGTCCAGCTTGCGGTTTATCGAACGGCTCGATATCCTCGTCACCATCATGATTTATATCGGGTTGTTTATCAAAATGCTGATTTGGTATTTCTGTGCGGTGGAGACTGCGGCCAGCCTGACCGGCACCTCCTCAAAACGGTGGGTTTTACCGATTGGGGCACTTATTTATGGGGCATCCTTTATCGAAAGAAACTTTACTCAGCACATGGCCATCGGCCTTGGGCCCAGCACCCAGATCGACACCGTCTTTCAAATATTCATTCCGCTGCTCCTTGGTTTGGCAGCCGCAATAAGAGGGCGTTCTCGAAGTGCCCCGAAGTAAAGCCGGCTGCTGTTAGGGAATGAGCTGAAGGTTCTCGTTAATCTGTGAACTTTCCGGAGGACTACAAACCGTTTTGTCGATGAGCTATGATAAAAGCGGTGAGCCTCCCACAAGCAGATTAGACGAAGGAGAATGTCATGGAAACCATTTTGATCATAGAGGATGATGCCAAGCTGGCTGGGCTGCTCGAAGCCTATCTCTCGAAATACGGCTTCCGCACAGTTACTGTGGAGGATTTTAGTTCGGTGCTGGATGCCTTTCTGGACAGTGGAGCGGATCTCGTTCTGCTGGATGTAAACCTCCCGAAATACGACGGATATTACTGGTGCCGCCAAATTCGCAGCCGGTCGCTCTGCCCGATCCTCTTCATCTCTGCCAGAGACAGCGGAATGGATCAGGTGATGGCGCTGGAGAACGGAGCCGACGATTACATTACGAAGCCGTTTCATTATGAAGTCGTTCTCGCCAAGATCCGCAGTCAGCTCCGCAGGGTCTACGGTTCTTACGCGCAGCAGCCGGAAGAACGGACGGTACGCTTGGGCCCGCTGACTCTCTATCCCGAACGCTTCGCCATTCAGCACGGAGAGCGGACGTCGGAACTGACTCAGAAAGAGTCCGTCCTGCTGGAAGCCCTGATGCTGAAGGAAGGCCGCGTCGTCAGCCGCGAGCGGCTGCTCGACCTCATGTGGGAGGACCAGCATTTCATCGATGACAACACACTGAATGTCTACATAACGAGGGTACGCAAAAAGCTTAAGGAACTGGGAGCACAGGATGCCGTGGAAACGGTAAGGGGAGCGGGGTACCGGCTGAACATTGCCGGAGCATCATGAAGCTGTTCCTTAAGGTGCAGATTCCGCTGCTGCTGTTCTATGCGGTCCAGATGCTGCTTGTCCCGCTCCTTTACTGGCTCACAGGCGAAGGGCGCCCCTTCTCCATTATGCTGTACGGCGCAGCGATCAGCGGGTCGGTGCTCGCCGTCTATCTCGCATTCCGCTACCTCAGCCACCGCCGCCTCTATGCCAAGCTTTCCGAGCCAGAAGCTTACATCGACAGCGCCTTCGAGCCGCTGGGCGACGCTCCCCTTCCGGAAGCTTTCGAGAAGCTTCTGGAATCGTACGGCCGCCGTTACCGGGATCGCCTTGGCGAGGAGGCCAGCCGCGTGGACAGCCAGATCACGTTCATGAACCGCTGGGTTCATCAAATGAAGACGCCCCTATCCATTATTCAGCTTACCGCCGAGGAAATGGACGATGCGGCGGCGGACAGTATCCGGGAGGAAGTCGACCGGCTGCGCAAAGGGCTGGAAATGGTGCTGTACACTTCCCGGCTGGACCGGTTCGAGGATGATTTCAGCATCGTGCCCGTCTCTTTGCGGAAGGCGGTCAGCGAGACGGTGGCCGAGAACCGGCGGCTCTTTATCCGCCGGGGCGTGCAGGCGGAAATCCGGGTTGCCGAGGAGCTTCAGGTCTATACCGACGCCAAATGGCTGAGGTTTATGCTGACCCAGATTCTGACCAACGCCGTGAATTATTCGGGCGGCTCCGGGAAAACCGTCACCGCCGCAGCTTTCCAGCGAGGCCGTGAGGCCATTCTGGAAATTCGCGACGAAGGCATCGGAATCGCCCCTGAGGATCTGAAACGGGTCTTTAATCCTTATTTCACGGGCGAACGCGGGCGGGAGTACCGTGAATCGACCGGTATGGGTCTGTATCTTGTCCGCGAAATATGCAAGCGGCTCGGACACCGGGTGGAGCTTTCCTCGCAGCCCGGCGAAGGCACGACAATCCGGCTAATTTTTGATTCGGGGATATTATGACTCGGGGATTTTTCGACTCGGGGATTCCTGCAGATACGAACATAACCTTAACTGGACTGTAAGGAAACCGTAAGGTAAATCCATAGCAGCCATCGGGCGCTGTACGGTACATTGGGAGTGTAACAGGATACTCTGCGGGCATCATGCAAAAGCCCCAAACCTGGAAAGGAAGGTCTCTCATGAATGTATTGGAAGTCACCGCCCTCAGCAAAGTCTACCCGGGCAAAATCAGCACCCGCGCCCTTACCGATATCCATCTCGGCATCGAGAGCGGAGAATTTGTCGGCATAATGGGCCCGTCGGGCAGCGGCAAAACGACACTGCTCAACATGGTCTCCACGATTGACAGACCCAGCTCGGGCGAAGTGAAGATCAACGGCAGCAACCCTTTTCTCATGAACAAAAAGGAGCTGGCCCTGTTCCGCCGCAGGCAGCTTGGCTTCGTCTTTCAGGATTTCAATCTGCTCGAAACGCTCACCGTCGGCGAGAATATCGTGCTTCCGCTGACACTGGACAAGCGCAGGCTCTCCGAGATGCAGACACTGCTGAAGCAGGCTGCGGACCGTCTTGGCATCACGGATATTCTGGACAAGCGAATCTATGAAATTTCCGGCGGACAGCGTCAACGAACGGCGATCGCGAGGGCGATTATTTCATCGCCTTCCCTGATCCTGGCCGACGAGCCGACGGGTTCCCTGGACTCCAATTCCTCCCGGCTCGTGATGGAATCGCTGGAGAGTATCAACCGCAGTACGGGAGCCACATTGATGCTAGTCACGCATGATCCGCTGGCCGCCAGCTACTGCAGCCGGATTATTTTTATCAAGGACGGCAAGCTCGCGGCCGAGATCCGCCGGGGCGAGAGCCGCCAGGCTTTTTTCCAAAAAATCATCGACACGCTGTCGTTCTGGGGAGGGAACACGCATGAGCTTTCCTCAGTTCGCGTTTAACAACATCCGCCGGAACGCCCGGTCTTATATCGCATTTTTTCTAAGCAGCGCCTTTATGGTCATGGTCTTCTTCGCTTACGCCGTATTCATGTTCCATCCCGATGTGACCTCAATTGAGCTCGGAAGGAACTCCGCAGCGGGTATGAAGATCGCCTCTTACATCGTGTTCATCTTCGCCTTCTTCTTCGTGCTGTACTCCATAAGCGCTTTTCTGAAATCCCGTAATCTCGAGTTCGGTATCCTGACAATTCTCGGGGCGCGGCCGGGACAGATCAACAGGCTCATTTTCATGGAAAATATGCTCATCGGGCTGTTCTCCATCGTGACGGGTATGGCAGGCGGCCTGCTACTGTCCAAGATGTTCCTGCTGCTCAGCACCAAGATGATCGGCATCAGCGATCTCCCTTTTTACTGGCCATTAAAGGCAATATTGGTAACGGCAGCCGCGTTCCTCGCCCTGTTCATCGTCATCTCGGCGTTCACCCTGCTGTTTATCCGGAAAAACCGGGTGCTGGAGCTGCTGAAGGGCACGAGCAAACCGAAAAAGGAACCGAAGGCCTCCCTGCTACTGTCCGTGCTGTGCATCGCGCTGCTTGCCGCCGGATATTGGGCGATCCGCCAGCCGCTGGACCCTAAATGGCTGCTTGTCGCGGCGGTAACAGGCATTGCCGGCACTTACTTTTTCTACACCCAGCTGTCCGTGCTTACGGTCCGCCTCCTTAAGCTCAGCCGCAGACGGCTGTGGCGGGGAACCAACCTGCTGTGGATCTCGGAGATGGCATACAAGCTGAAGGACAATGCCCGCATGCTGTTTCTTGTGACTGTGGTTACGTCGCTCGCCTGTATGGCTTCGAGCTTTCTGCTCTCGATAAACAATGCGAATGAGGACGCGTATTTGAGCAGTCCGTTCGCTCTGGATTACATCTCTTATCATTCGGCAACCGAGCAGAAAGATACTCAAATGATCCGTAGCCGTCTTCAGGCGGAAGGACTGGAGTTTAAGGAGTATAAAGTAGATCAGCTGAGCGGTTCCGTCCGAGATGGCGTCCGATCGCAAATGCTTGAACTCCTGCCTTTGAGCCGGTACAACGAACTGGCGCCGCAAATGGGAAGTGAAACTGAAGCAGCACTTTCCGCGGGCGAAGCGGTTCTGGTGATTTCAGGCCAGCTTGACAGCGAGAAATACGTAAAGAACAACCGTTTGATTGCGGAATTCCCGGACCGGACATTTAGCGTAAGAAGAACGCTGAAACCTGTAATTCCTCCCTTCGGACAGTACGCCTCCCCTTTGCTGGTTGTCGGAGACGATATCTATAACCTGCTGGATAAGAATCCAGATAAGCGTAACCGGCCCAAGCCATTTACAAGATATTTGTACAAAATACCCGCTTGGGATGGTCAGCTCCCGGCCTCAGACAGCCGAAATGTTACCTTGTCATCCGAACTGGCCGATTCGATTAATAAGCAGCAGTCGGCTAACTTCTTGGGAGCTAGATCCAACAATTATATAAGGACGAAACAGGGAATGTCGATGCTCGGCTTTATCGGAATATTCATCGCCCTGATTTTCTCCGTCTCGTCGGCGAGCTTTCTCTACTTCCGCCTGCACTCCGAACTGGCCGCCGACCAAAGAATGTACCGTGCGCTGTCGAAGATCGGACTCAGTCCCGGCGAGATGTCAGGCTCAGCCACGAAGCAGATTGCCCTGCTCTTTTACATTCCGATTCTGGTCGCCTGGATTCAGACCCTGGTTGTCATCCGGCCCGTTCTGAACCAGATTCAGGTCTACGAAATCACAGTCCCGGTTCTTATGACGATCGGCGCTTTCCTGGCGGTGCAGACGCTGTATTTCGCCGTTGTAAGATCACGTTATGTTCACAGTCTGAAGAGAACGATGGTTTAGAACCAGGGTACCCCCGTGCTGAAGAAGCTTTTTCTTTATCGCGGGGGATTTTATTAAAATTTAAGTTTCCTTAGGGAAACTTTTTTGTTGCTGGGACAAATTTGTTCGCGTATACTAATATCATGGAACAGCTCAACAGTCGGATGTTTTGACATAAAAAGAAAGGGTGACCGTTATGGCCGTAACCGGTATTCCGTTATCCGAAGCCGCCAAAGGCAGTGTCCTTGAAATCAGCGGCATGAATGTACAGGGCGTTATGAGAAGAAGACTGCTGGACCTGGGTTTTGTTCCCGGCAATACGGTTGAAGTGCTCCGGAGCAGCCCTCTCGGGGACCCGACCGCTTTTCGTGTAAGCAATACGACGATTGCACTGCGCAGAGAAGAAAGTTCGCTTATTTTTGGAAATCCGATTGGAGGGAATGCGCGATGAAGACTTACACCGTGGCCTTTGCAGGCAACCCGAATACGGGAAAAAGCACGCTGTTCAATCTGCTGACCGGCATGCGGCAGCACACCGGCAACTGGGCAGGTAAGACGGTCGTAACCGCCGAGGGAACGTTCACGCATAATGGCAAGGAATACCGTGCCGTCGATCTTCCGGGCACCTATTCCCTGTACTCCAACTCGGCCGACGAAGAGGCGGCGCGCGATTATATCATTTTTGAGAAGCCGGATGTGACGTTAGTCGTACTGGACGCAACCTCGCTGGAGCGGAACCTGAACCTCGCTCTGCAGGTGCTGGAAATTACCGGACGGACCGTAATCTGCATCAATCTGATGGACGAAGCGCGGAGGCTGGGCATCGATATCGACCTGAAGGCCATGTCGAAGCGCCTTGGCGTACCGGTCATCGCCATCTCAGCCCGAAACCGAACCGGAATCAAGGAGCTGCTGAATCAGGTGGAGCGGGTTGCGGACGGAACCTTCGCCGCAGAGCCCCTGCGGATTCCGTACAGCGAGGAAATCGAGCGCGGCATCGCTGAGCTCCTCCCGCTCGTGGAGCAGTCCCTTGGAGCCGATTACCCGGCCCGCTGGATCGCGCTGCGGCTGCTGGACGGCGACGAAAGCCTGCTCGCCTCCCTGCGCAGGGAGAGCCTGGGGATCAAGAGCACGATATCGAAGGAGGTGTCCGGCCATGGAGCAACAGCCTGCCATTAAAGCAAGCAGCGCGCTGGATTCGCTGATTGCCTCCGCCGAGAAGCTGACCAGCGGCGGCATCCGCGACGATATTGTCGGCGGCATCTATGGCGTCACCGCAAGCATCTGCCGCGAGGCGGTCGCCTACCGCGACCGCGGCAAGCTGAAGAGCACGCATAAGCTAGACCGGATCGTAACCTCCAAAATCTGGGGATTCCCGATCATGCTATCCATCCTTGGCGCCGTCTTCTGGATTACGATCGCCGGAGCGAACTACCCTTCGGGCTGGCTGGCCTCCCTCTTCGGCTACATCGAGGGCTATCTGACCGCCGGCTTCCAGGCGGTGGGCGCTCCCGAATGGCTGCATGGCGTGCTCGTGCTCGGCTTATACCGGGGGACGTCCTGGGTCATCAGCGTCATGCTGCCGCCGATGGCCATCTTCTTCCCCGTCTTCGCCCTGCTCGAGAACTTCGGCTATCTCCCGCGCGTCGCCTTCAATATGGACCGCCTGTTCAAGAAATCGGGCGGGCACGGCAAGCAGGCCCTGACCATGTCGATGGGCTTCGGGTGCAATGCCGCCGCCATCCTCTCCACGCGGATCATCGAGTCGCCGCGCGAGCGGATGCTGGCGATTCTGACGAATAACTTCGTCCCCTGCAACGGCCGGTGGCCGACGCTCATCCTGCTGGCCTCCCTGTTCATGGCGGGAGCCGCGACGACCGGAGTGCTGAAATCGCTGACCACCGCAGGCATCCTGATGGGCCTCGTGCTTCTGGGGATCGTCGTCACCCTGACCGTCTCCTGGGTCATGTCCAAGACGGCGCTGCGCGGCGTGCCGACGCATTATACTTTGGAGCTGCCGCCGTACCGGAGACCGCAGATCTGGAAGACCATCCTGGTTTCTTCCAAGGAGAAGTCCCTGAACGTGCTGACGCGGGCCATCGTCATCGCAGCCCCGGCCGGAATCGCCACCTGGGTGCTGGGCAATATTGTCGTCGGTGGAGACAGCGTTTTGAACCATATGGCGGCTTTCTTCGATCCTTTCGCGCATCTCATCGGACTGGACGGCTACATCATCATGGCGTTCCTCCTCGGCCTGCCCGCGAACGAGATTGTGCTGCCGATCCTGATGATGGGCTACCTGTCTTCGGGAGCGATGGTCGATGTCGACAGCCTTGGCAATATCAAGGATATCTTTCTCCAGCACGGCTGGACGTGGCTGACGGCGCTGAACATGATGCTATTCTCGCTGCTGCATTATCCGTGCGGCACGACGCTGGTCAACATCTACAAGGAAACGAAAAGCGTAAAATGGGCCGTCCTGTCGGCCGTTATCCCGCTCGGCATCGCCATCGCCGTTACCTTTCTGGTAGCGCAGGCGGCATATGCCTTCGGCTGGGTGTAGGAATCGAAGGAAGAACGGAATCCCGTGTTCGAGAAAAAAGCACTTCAAAAGTCTCCATACGCCAAGGGCCGTCTCCCCTGCGCATCATCCGCAGCCGGGAAACGGCCCTTGGTCCGTTGTTATTCGTTATTATTCGTTGCTATTCGTTCTATCGTATGAAGTCGATAATCAAACCCGCGGTCTCCTCGATGGATTTATCGGACACGTCGATCACCTTGCAGCCGATCCGCCTCATCAGTTCCTCGGCGTAAGTGAACTCCTCCACTACGCGGTGGGCCGCAGCGTAGTCCGCGTCCGCCTGCAGCCCAAGCGATCTCAGCCGTTCGGTACGGATCTTGAGAATGGACTCAAGCTCCATCGTCAGCCCGAAAATGCGGCGGCTCGGAATCTGAAACAGCTCCGGCGGGGCCTGAACCTCGGGCGTCAAGGGATAGTTCGCCACCTTGTAGCCCTTATGGGCCAAGTAAATGCTGAGCGGGGTCTTCGAGGTGCGGGAGACACCGATCAGCACGATCTCGGCCAGGCCGATCCCCCGCGAATCCCGGCCGTCGTCATATTTGACGGCAAACTCCATGGCCTCGACCCGGCGGAAATACGCTTCATTCAATCGGCCTTCCAGCCCGGACCGCGCAAGGGGCGGGTTGTGGAAGGTACCCGAGATCGCCGAAATGACGGGCCCCATGATGTCCACGGCACTCACGCCGTGAGCGGCGGCTTCGCCGATCATCATTTCGGTCAGCTCCGGCTGCGCAAAGGTATAGGCAACAAACGTCCGCCGCTCGGCAGCTTCCCGCACCGCCTCGCGGATTTCCCTCCCGCCGGCAATATGGCTAAAGCGTTTGATCCGGGCAGGCCGCGCCTCAAACTGCCGCAAGGCCGCGCTCACAACGGCTTCGGCCGTTTCCCCTACGGCGTCCGAGCAGATGACGATCCAGCGGCCGTGTTCCGCCTCTTCCCATTCGGTATCTGTCATGCTCCTGCTGCTTCGATTGTCCATTGTGATCCCCCTCTACGAACGCCTCTTCACCTCGCTTAGACGACCTGCTTCTCGGCCGGACTGTGCGGGCTCTCCGATCTGTCAAGGAGCGCGGCCTGCGCCGCCGCTATGCGGGCGAACGGAATGCGGTACGGGGAGCAGCTGACGTATTCGAGCCCCGTACGGTGGCAGAAAGAAATCGACTCCCGGTCGCCGCCATGCTCGCCGCATATTCCCGTCTTCAGGAACGACTTCACTGCCTTGCCCCGGGTAACGGCCCACTCTATCAGCTGGCCGACGCCGTCCTGGTCCAGAACCTGGAACGGATTGGCCTTGAGGATATTCCCGTCCAGATAGGAATTCAGGAATTTCCCTTCCGCATCGTCGCGGCTGTATCCGAAGGTCATCTGGGTCAAATCGTTCGTGCCGAAGGAGAAGAAATCGGCATGCTGCGCAATGGTATCCGCCAGAAGCGCGGCTCTGGGCACTTCAATCATCGTCCCCACCCGGTATTTGAGCCCTCTGAACTCCTCGCTGAGCACCTGGCCCCCGATGTCGTCGACCAGCGCTCTCATGCGTTTCAGCTCATCCGGATGCCCGACAAGCGGAATCATTATTTCCGGGTGCACATCCACTCCCCGGCGGAGCGCCGATTGAGCGGCCTTAAAGATCGCCTCGATCTGCATTTCGTAAATTTCCGGAAACAAAATGCCCAGTCTAACGCCTCTAAGGCCGAGCATCGGATTGACCTCCCGCAGTTCATTCACTTTGGAGATCATAGCTTTCAGCTTCCGGACTTCTTCACCGGTCTCCCCGGCCTCCTCAAGCTTGCGGCACTCTTCCCGAAGCTGATCCGGGTTCGGCAAGAACTCATGCAGCGGCGGGTCCAGCAGCCGGATCGTCACCGGGAGACCGTCCATCGCCCCGAACATCTCTTCAAAGTCAGCCTGCTGCATCGGCAGCAGCCGGTCCAGATAGAGCATCCGCTCCTCTCTGCCGCCTGCAAGAATCATCGACTGGACGATAGGAAGGCGGCTGCCCGAGAAAAACATATGCTCCGTCCGGCACAGCCCGATCCCCTCCGCGCCGAAATCCCGCGCCTTTCGGGCATCATTCGGTGTATCTGCGTTCGCATAGATGCGAAGCTTGCGGATCCCGTCCGCGTAGTCCAAGAGCGCAAGCAGCTCAGGCGTAATTTCCGGATCGCTGAGCGACAGACCTCCCCGGAACACCAGCCCACCGGAAGCGTCCAGCGATATTTCCTCGCCTTCCGCCAGGGTAAGCTCTCCAATGCGTACGCTGCGGCCCGCATGGTCGATGCTCAGCGCTTCGCAGCCGCACACGCATGGCTTGCCCATGCCTCTCGCCACAACCGCCGCATGGCTGGTCATGCCGCCCCGGCTCGTCAGCACGCCTTCCGCGGCCAATATGCCGTGAATATCGTCCGGAGAGGTCTCCGTGCTGACCAGCACAACCTTGCGTCCGTCCTTGGCCCACTGCTCGGCGGTATCTGCATCCAGCGCGATCAAGCCGACAGCCGCTCCTGGGGAGGCCGGCAGACCTTTGGCAATCGGCGCAAGCTCCGGCGGGATGGCGATGGAGCGATGCAGGAGCTGATCCAGATGTCCCGGCTCAATCCGGCTGACAGCTTCCTCTTTCGAGAGGATTCCCTCCTTCGTCAAATCCACGGCGATCTTGATCGAGGCCTGGGCCGTCCGTTTGCCGCTCCGGGTCTGCAGCAGGTACAGGCTGCCGTTCTCGACGGTGAACTCGATATCCTGCATATCCCGGTAATGAATTTCCAGAAGCCCGGCGGCAGCCGAGAGCTGTTCATACACGAGCGGCAGTTCCTCACGCAGCTCGCTGACAGGCCTTGGCGTGCGCACTCCGGCTACCACGTCTTCGCCTTGAGCATCCGCCAAATATTCACCGTACAGTTCCCGTTCTCCCGTAGAGGGATTGCGGGTAAACAACACGCCGGTTCCGCTGCCGGTTCCAAGATTGCCGAATACCATCGCCTGGATATTGACCGCCGTTCCCTGCTCATCCGGGATGCCATACGCTTTCCGGTATACCTTGGCTCGCATATTGTTCCAGCTTCGGAAGACGGCTTCCACCGCCAGCTTCAGTTGAACGCGCACATCCTGCGGAAACGGCTGCCCGGTCCGGTCCTCGACAATCCATTTGTATTTCCCGATGAGCTCCTTCCACTCACCTGCGCTGATCTCCTGATCGCAGGATCGCCCATTTTCCTTCCTGGCTTGTTCAATCAGCCGTTCGAAATAAATCGAGTGAATGCCAAGCACCACATCTCCGAACATCTGGATAAATCTCCGGTAGCAATCATAGGCGAATCTTTCGTTGCCCGTCTGCTCCGCAAGTCCCTTGACCGTTTCGTCATTGAGACCGAGATTCAGAATCGTGTCCATCATGCCCGGCATGGATGTTACCGATCCTGAACGCACGGATACGAGCAGCGGCCGGTTCACACCTCCGAATTCGGCAGATTTTGCCGTTTCCAGACCGCGCAGCGCCTCATGAATCTCCTGCATCAGCCCTTCCGGCATCATTCCTCCAGCCGCGTAATAGGCCTGGCAAGCTTCCGTAGTTACCGTAAATCCCGGGGGAATCGGAAGGCCGAGAGCCGTCATTTCCGCGAGATTCGCTCCTTTTCCACCCAGCAGATTCTTCATCTCCGCATTTCCTTCTTCAAACCGGTACACGCGTTTCAGCATTTGATCAATCCCTCCGTAATTGAAAGTAGGATACAAAACTGCCCGCCAGACTGTGAAATAGGAGTAGCGCTTACTTAAGGTTGTAGCATGAATACCGCTATTTGGCAATATATATGACGTACTATTTAATGATTTTATTTATATATGTCTCATTTATTTTTCCTTAATAAAATAAAAACAGGCATCCCGCGAGAAAAATATCTCCGGAATGCCTGCCGTATACGAGGGCATACATATATGGCCTATGATTGCTCAAAGGCTCCGCATCAATTCCGCAAGCTTGCCCATCCCTTCCCGCAGGACGTCTTCGGCGGCGAACGAGTAGCTGAGGCGAATCCAAGACTTCATAACTCCGTGCGGATCGCAGATTTCACCGGGCACGAACGAGATGGACTGCTCCTTGCTTTTGCGGAACAGCGTTTCTGGCGGTATATGCTCCGGCAGCTTCACCCACAGGTTCAGCCCTCCCTCCGGAGGGGTCCAGACGCATCCGGTTCCCGCGAGCTCCCGTTCCGCGATTTCCTTGTGCACCTGCAGCGCGATGCGGAGCTTGGCCAGATGTCCCTGCAGGCGCGGCGACGTAAAGTAGTGCAGGAAGATCTTCTGATTCAGCAGCGGCGTTCCGTTATCCGCCATGAACTTCGCCGCGATCAGCTTATGCATGAGCGGATACCGGCAGATGACGGCGCAAATGCGCAGACCCGGCGCCACATATTTGCTGAAGCTGCCGAGATAAACAACCCATCCCTCCGTATCATAGGAAAAAATCGGCGGCGGCGGCTCGGCGGCAAAATACATATCGCGAAATGGATCGTCCTCGACGATCAGGCAGCGGTAACGCTCGGCCAGCTCGACAAGCCGCTTGCGCTGCCACACCGGAACGGTATACCCGGTCGGATTATGGTGCGTGGGATTGATATAGAACAGCCGGGGCCGGTACTGCTCCATCAGCCGCCGGATTTCGTCCAGATCATAGCCTCCTGGCGTAATGTCGATAGAAAGCAGACGCGCCCCCCGCTGGCGAAAAATATCCAGCGACGCACCGTAGGTCGGCCGCTCCACCATTACGCAGTCCATCGGCATGAGCATGATGGTGGCGATCAGATTGATCGCCTGCTGGGCGCCCGAAGTAATCAACAGTTCCTCCGGTTCGGCCTGAAGCAGTCTGCTCACGCGGAAATGTCCGCTTAAGAACTCACGCAGCTCGTTATCGCCCTCCACACTGGAATAGGTGCCCATCACCTTTGGGTACCGGTCGAACACCTCTTTGACATAATCGGACAAATAGAGATTCGGCAGCAGATTGGGATCGATCAGCGCCTGAGAGAACTGGTATTTGACCGGCATGCGCTGAATGTCCGAGAGAG
The DNA here is from genome assembly GCF_000612505.1 of Paenibacillus sabinae T27. Classification (NCBI taxonomy): domain Bacteria; kingdom Bacillati; phylum Bacillota; class Bacilli; order Caryophanales; family Paenibacillaceae; genus Paenibacillus; species Paenibacillus sabinae. The sequence continues at coordinate 1,187,873 of NZ_CP004078.1, read as the reverse complement.
CCGGCGCAGGCCCTAGGCAGCCGCTTGCAGGCTCTGCTTTCAAGCTCGCCTCGAGTAATGGCGCCTCCTCGGACGCAGCCCCGGGCGCCACATAATAGCCGGATTTATCCTTCACGTACACCCGGCCGTCCTCTTTCAGCCGGCAGTAGGCTTTAAACACGGTCAGCCGGTGAAGCCGCAGCTCCTCCGCCAGCAGCCGGACCGACGGCAGCTTGTCATGCGCCCGCCACTCGCCCCTGTCGATCCGGACGGCTAAATATTCATATACCTGCCGGAACAGCGGATGCCGCCCGTTGCCGGATAACTCTTTCATTACGAAGCCCCTTTTTACGCACGTTATTGCCATCTATTGTACCTTATTTTAAGCCCATCTGTTCTGTTCATTTTCATCTGTTCTATTCCGGGGCGGATATGATGGATTGAAAAGAAAACGCACATACGCAAAGGAGCAATGAACATGATTATTTTGGCTTATAGCCTCGTCTGCCTGATCTTCGGCACCACCTTTTTGGCGATTAAAATCGGCGTTGACGCCGGAGCCCCTCCCTTTTTCACCGCCGGACTGCGGTTTTTCACTGCCGGAGCGCTGCTGCTGCTGTGGATGTGCCTGAGACGCAAAGCTTCCTTCTCTCTGCTGCTGCGGAAGGAGACTCTGCTTACCGGACTTGGGCTGACCTTCGGCACATTCGCCGCGCTGTATTGGTCGGAGCAGTACGTTTCCTCGGGCCTTGCCGCTGTCCTCTCCGCAACCGGACCGATGATGATCCTGCTGCTGCAGACGTTCCTGCTTCGGCAAAAAGCCTCTTCCCTGTCTCTGGCCGGCTGTCTCATCGGCTTTACGGGCGTGCTGCTGCTTGTCCTGCCCAATCTGTCGCTTCAGGTTTCCCCGCTCTGGTTCGCCGGCTGCGCCGTCGTACTGATCGGGGAATGCGCCTACGCCTCCGGCACGCTGTATACCCGGACCGTAATCGCCCGCCTTCCGGACGTTCATCCCATCGCGCTGAATGCGGCGCAAATGATTTACGGCGGAGCGCTGATGCTCCTTCTCTCCGTCTTTACGGAGCGTCCGAGCGCCGGCTTCATGCTCTCCTGGCCGGTTGCAGGCTCCTTTCTTTATCTCACCGTCGTCGGCTCCATGATCGGCCACAGCCTGTATTACTGGCTGGTCGCCAAGACGGACCCGATCTTCCCGTCTACCTGGCTCTACATTTCGCCGCCAATCGCGGTTGGCGCGGGCATCCTTTTTTACGGAGAGATGGTTTCATGGCTGACGCTGCTGGGTGTAATAACAATTATCTTCGGAACGATGCTGGTCAATGCGGGAGCCTTGAAGCAGCTATTAGCGAAGCTCGCGGCCGGTAAGGCAGCGGAGAGACATTTTGCCGGGGCTGCCTCTTGGAGACAAGGTTTCAGGCTGCACCAAAAGGCCAATAATGAGGATTAATGAGCGCTATATCAATCATTTTTCAAAAAAATCATAAATAGTACGTACTAATTGTTGCATTAATGATGAATATTGCGTATTATATAAGCAACGAAAGGGATTATTCCTCCAAGCATGTTGCATTAAAGGAAGGGGGAGTCAATTATGGCGGCCCCGTTCTAATGGAGGATCGCTTTCTTGCATCAGGAAAGTGGAGGGATTTGCAATCGAACTTACGTCCCGGCAACTACAAATTATCGACATTGTAAAAAAGAACGCTCCAATCACAGGCGAACAGATTGCCGAAACCCTGCGGCTTACCCGCCCGACCATTCGGGCCGACCTCTCGCTGCTGGTTATGCTCGACTATATCGACGCCAAGCCGAAGGTTGGATATTTCCCCGGCGGGAAATCCTCCCGGAACCTTGGCAGCGGCTATCTGCTTCAGGAGACGAAGGTTAAGGACATTCAAAGCGTGCCCATCATTATCCGGGAGACAACGACGATCCACGATGCGGTTGTGACGCTGTTCCTTCAGGATGTAGGCACACTCATCATTTGCGACGAGGAAGGCAAACTGACCGGAGTCGCCTCGCGCAAAGACTTCTTGAAAGTCACTCTCGGCAATCCCGGTGCCGCATCCATGCCGGTCAGCATGGTCATGACGCGCCAGCCCAAGGTGATTACGATCGGGCCTGACGACCCGGTGCTTGACGCCGCGCATAAAATGATTTTTCACGAGGTAGACAGTTTGCCGGTGGTTGTCCCCTGCGAAGGAGAAGGGGCCGTCGGAAAGCTGGACGTTGTAGGGCGGCTGACCAAAACTTCCATCGTAAAACTTCTCCTCGATACCGAAGCCAATGGATAAGGGGAGGAATCGAGAGAGCATGGATGAGCCTTCACATTTCATTACGATATGCTCGGATTCTTTAGGGGATACGGCGGAAGCAGTCGTTCAGGCCGTCTTACACCAATTCGAGAATCAGCGTGTCACGATCAAACGGTACGGCAATGTAAGGCATGAGGACGAGCTGCGCAAAGTGATGGAGGAAGCCGCGAAGAATAACGGCTTTGTCGCCTATACACTGGTACAGCCCGAGCTGAGGGAGACGATCCGCGAGGAAGCCGTCCGGTTGGATTTGCGGATCGTGGACATTATGGGGCCGATGATGCAGGCGTTCATCGATACGTTCGACGATGCGCCACGGCAAAGACCCGGCCTGCTGCATCAGTTGGACGAAAATTATTTCCGGCGGATCGAGGCGATCGAATTCACCGTCGCCTGCGACGATGGACGAGATCTCGGGGCCATGCTGAAAGCGGACATCGTGCTGCTGGGTATGTCGCGCACGTCGAAGACGCCGCTCAGCATCTTTCTTGCCCACCGCGGCAAGAAGGTCGTCAATTATCCGATCGTGCCGGAGATCAGCCCGCCGGGCCAGCTGTTCAAGCTGCCGCCCCAGCGGATGATCGGACTCACGATGGAGCCGGAGCATATGCTGAAGATCCGTTCGGAGCGCCTGAAAGTGCTGGGACTTCCCGTCGATTCCCAGTATTCGAGCCTCGAACGGATCAATGAAGAGATCCGGTACGCCGAAGCGCTGTTCAAGCGGCTGGGCTGCCCGGTGATCGACATTACCGACAAGGCGATTGAAGAGACAGCCGGACTTATTATGGGCTACATCTAAAATTACCCCATAAAGTGAAGCTTAGGCTTCGGTGTCAATTCCGAGTACTTTATGGGGGCCCCGGAGCTTATACGCCCCACAAAGTGAAGCTTTGGCTTCGATGTGAATTCCGATATACAGATATTCAAAAAAAGGACTGGAGGGAATTAACTATGGAACGCGAATTGGCTCTTGAGATTGTACGGGTGACGGAATTGGGTGCATTGGCTTCGGCTAGCTGGATCGGCCGGGGTGATAAGGACGCTGCGGATGATGCGGCGACCACAGCCATTCGTTCCATGTTCGATTCTGTCTCCATCGACGGGACCGTCGTAATTGGCGAAGGCGAAATGGACGACGCCCCCATGCTGTATATCGGCGAGAAAGTCGGCAACAAAAGCGGCCCGCTCGTTGATGTGGCTGTCGATCCGCTGGAGGGAACAGAGGTCGTCGCCGCCGGGCTGCAGAACGCCCAATCGGTCATTGCCATCGCCGAGAAAGGCAGCCTGCTGCACGCGCCGGACATCTACATGCAGAAGCTCGCCTGCGGTCCCGAGCTTGCCGGCAAGCTCAGCCTGGAGGACCCGGTAGAAATCACGCTGACCAAAGCTTCCCACCATCTTGGCAAACCGCTGTCCGAGTTGACTGTTATGGTACTGGACCGCGACCGGCACAAGGACCTGATCCAAACCCTCCGCCAGGCGGGAGTACGCATCAAGCTGCTCAGCCACGGCGACGTGGCCGGAGCGATCGCGGCCGCTCTGCCGGACAGCGAGGTGGACCTGTACCTCGGCTCCGGAGGCGCTCCGGAGGGCGTGCTGGCTGCAGCGGCGCTGAAATGCCTCGGCGGCGAAATGCAGGGTCAACTGCTGCCGCAAGGGCCGTTCGAGCTGCAGCGCTGCATGCGGATGGGCATTGCCAATCCGACGCGTGTGCTGTACATGGACGATATGGTCGGCACGGGCGACGTTATTTTTGCCGCCACCGGCGTAACCTCCGGCGAATTTTTGAACGGCGTCCGCTTAATCGGGAAAGAACGCGCCGAGACGCATTCCGTCATCATGCGGGCGCAAAGCCGGACAATCCGCTATATCCGAAGCATCCATTTTCTTCCGGGCAAGGATATTCCGCAAGTTTCGCCGGGAAGAAAAGTTGCTTCATTATAAACGCTTTTCCGCATCCACCAAGACCGCCCGCCGGCATGAGGGGCAGGTCTTGTTGGATTTTTTTGCATGCACCAATCCCTCCGTCAGTCTTCCTACCCGCACCATAGCCAAAGGACGGAAATCCCAAGGCTACACGTTTAAATCGTATTTGTAGCCATACGGCGGATTCGACCTACTCGAACCCCTCCTGGAGGAACAAGGCCTTCGCCCGTTCCTTTTCCGTATTACATAGCGGAGCGCGATTGAAAAATTCGCCAGCCGCAGCAAAGAGCGGCCTCCGAGCCCTTTCGGGCTTGAGAGGCCGCTCTTCGCTTGTAAATGCCTATCTATCTCCGCTCTTATTGCCGCATACGTTTATTTAACGCTTGTTATACATGGATTCGTCTTCTTCCATCCGGCTCTTCACATCGGCGGTTTTGTTGCCGGTGACCTTCGCTTCGCCTGTCTTATCCACCCGGGCTTCCTCCCGGCGGACCGTGTCCTGAACCCGCTCGGTTCCTTGAACTTCCCGCTTGCCGATCCCTACTTCGCCGGTGACAACCGTGTTCTTGTTCACTTCCACACGCTCTTCGCTGACCGGGATGCGGATCGTTTCATCCTTGCCGATCGGTTCGGTTGTCGAGCCGTCATGCACGGCGCGCCGTTCAATCACGACTTCCTCATGCGTTACCGGCACATTGATTGTTTTTTGCTCCTCGACGACTTCTTTATGAATCGAAACTTCGCCGGTCTGCACCTTATCCTTGGAGACATTGAGCTGCTCCTCGCGCAGACGCAGCTTGCGGTCCTCTTCCATATCGCTATCGGCCGATAGCGTATCGGAAACATCCTGCGTATAGTCCGGCGTAGTCACGTTGTCAGGATCGGAAAGCGTGCCCGGCGAATTGTAAGCCATATCGGCCGAAGTCGGGCTCACCGGATTCGAATTGATCGTATCCAGTCCGGTGTCATGCTTGCCTTTCAGGCCAGAACCATTGAATACAGCATCCACCGAATCCCCGACCGATCTGTCGGCTCTGTCGTCCGTCGGATCAACGGCTGACGGATCATCGCTCATTGAGGCGTCAGTCACCGTTTCGCCGGGCAGCGTATCATTCGCCCCATAATAGTGGCTGCTCAGCGAATTGTGCGTCCGGAACGTTTCATACACATCACTTACCTGCGATGTGTCCGCATCGACCATGACCAGAATACGGCCTTGATCGACATAACGGTCATACGTTTCCGCTTCGTCTTCCGGTATGCCGAGGCCGATCAGACCTCCGACAAGACCTCCGGTTCCGGCGCCCACCGCCGCTCCGGCCAATGTCGCCGCAATAGGACCGGCCGCAATGATCGGCCCAATACCCGGGATCGCCAGCGCTCCAATGCCGGCAAGCAGTCCGGTTACTCCGCCGAGCAGGCCGCCCGTCGCCGCTCCGGAAGCCATTCCTTCGGGAGCCTTCGTCCCCGTCTCGTCACTGATTGCATTCATATCGTCTTTATTTCTCGCAATAACGGAGATATCCTCTGTCCGAAAACCATGACTCTTTAAATCGCCGATCGCTTGAGATGCCTCGTGCTCGTTCGTAAAGACGCCCACAATCCTCTTATTCATATCGATTACCTCCTAATTTAATTTAAAAATTTAGGTTCTGTGTTCATTGCATACTTAACCAATTCAATCCGGCATAAACTGAGAATTGCAGTTCCGGACAGCGAATCCTCAGATAAAAATCTCAAACAGGAAATACACGGTGATTCCAATAAAAAATTGTCACAAAATCTGCCGCGAGTCATAGTCATGTCGCTATATCTGACGCGAAAAGTTATGTAATTTATGATTTATTAAATCTTTCGGAACACTCCTCTCTTTCTCCTTACAAACGCGAGCAAAAGGACTATACTTCATGCTAAAGATGTTAATATAAGCAACGCAAACCAAGGAGGAAGTACAAATATGAACATGCGGCTCAAGGTTCTGAAGAAGCATTTGCTGTTTTGCTGCAGCGAGCACTGCAATAACCAGGATGTAGAAGAAGTTATGCAGGCTTTCAAGGAAGAGCTTGTCGAACAAGGGATCAATAAGACGGTCAAGATCAACAAGACCAGCTGTCTCGGCCTTTGCGGCAACGGCCCGTTCCTCATTGTCTATCCGGACGGAGTATGGTACTACAACGTGACCACTGATGATGTTCAGCGTATCGTCAAGGAGCATCTGGTTGAAGGCAATCCTGTGGACGAGCTGGTTATGCTGAAAATGGAAGCCTAAGCTTCCCGCACCCGAATACAAGAATAGGCTTCATCAATGGTTCGCCGGCTCCTTCTTGGAATGCCGGTTTTATTTTTGCGTGTGCAGATCTGCGGGTTCTCTTGAAGTATAATAAAAAAGCGCTTGGCGCTATTTCTTCAACCTTTGGAAAAGGGGGCCGGAGAACTTGGCTGTTTTTCATTACAACGCGGAGCCGCCATTCGGGGTCTCACCGGACCTGCATCTCCTCTTTTGGGGCCGGGAGCAATGCGCTCCCGGACATACCTTCGGTCCCGGCTTCCGGGACTACTATAAAATCCATTTCGTCCATAAAGGCACCGGCAAGGTGGTCGTGGGCGGACAAACCCATATCCTGCACCCGGGACAGGCCTTTTTGACTTATCCCCGGGTTGTTGTCTCCTACGCCGCAGATGAGAACGATCCGTGGAACTATTCCTGGATCGCTTTTACGGGAGAACGGGTGAAGCCGCTGTTGTCCAGAACCACGCTGTCGCCCGAATATCCCGTTTTTCCCATGGAAGGCGAGGCAATGAACGGACTCTATGACAGGCTGACCGAAGCCGCTTCGGCCAGCGGCGCACTCGACCTGCCGCTAACGGCGATCCTGTACGAATTCATGGCCGCTCTTCTTCGTACCGTTCCTGAGGCTGCTTCGGATTCCGCTTGGCAAGGACGCAAGAATGAGCATGTCGAGAAGTGCCTGCATTTTATAGAGTCTCATTACTGCGAGAATATTACGATGGAAATGCTGTCCGAAATGCTGCAGCTTAACCGGAAATATGTATCCGCGCTCTTCAAACAGGTTGTCGGCATGCCTCCCAGTCAGTACCTGCTCGGGTACCGCATGGCCAAAGCCTGCGAGCTGCTCACCCGAACCGGCTGCACCATCGGAGAAATCGCCCGCTCCATCGGTTATGAGGATGCGCTCCTGTTCTCCCGGATGTTCAAGAAGGTTCATGGCTGCTCTCCCCGTACGTACCGGGAAAGACATGTATCAATCTGACATTATGACATAAATTCCTCCCTTGCTGACATTCGTTCGGCCCTTTCTTTCCGCTACAATGAAATCGCAGCCAACTCGCTCGTCCGCTAGGGACGGACGCCAATTTCATTGCAGGAGGATCGATTATTATGTACACCGCACAAACGGACAGATACGACAGCATGGTTTACAATCGCTGCGGACGCAGCGGCCTGCGCCTGCCGGCGATTTCGCTCGGTCTTTGGCATAACTTCGGGGGAATCAACGTGCTGGAGAACGGCAGGGCCATGATCCGCAAAGCGTTCGATCTGGGCATTACGCATTTTGATCTCGCCAATAATTACGGCCCGCCCCCAGGCTCCGCAGAGGAGAATTTCGGAACAATTTTGAAAAAGGACTTTCTCCCTTACCGGGATGAGCTGATCATCTCAAGCAAGGCCGGATTCTACATGTGGCCGGGACCTTACGGAGAATGGGGCTCGAAGAAATATCTCGTCGCAAGTCTCGATCAGAGCCTGAAGCGGATGGGTCTGGATTATGTCGATATTTTCTATCACCACCGTCCTGATCCCGGTACACCGTTTGAAGAAACGATGGGCGCGCTGGACCTGATCGTCCGCCAAGGCAAGGCGCTCTACGTCGGCATTTCCAATTACCGCGCCGAAGAGGCCAGGGAAGCGATCCGCATTCTTCGGCAGCTCGGCACCCCTTGCCTGATTCACCAGCCGAACTACTCCATGCTGTCCCGCTGGATCGAGGATGGGCTTCAGGATGTGCTCGAAGAAGAAGGCGTGGGCACGATCGCGTTCTCGCCGCTTCAGAAGGGCATCCTGACGGACCGTTACCTAAGCGGCATCGCTGCGGATTCCCGCGCAGCCGGACCGAGCGCATTCCTGTCCGAGAATGATCTGACGGAAGAGGTGCTTGGCAAGGTCCGCCGCCTGAACGAATTAGCCGCGGCTCGCGGACAGAAGATGTCCCAGCTTGCCCTATCCTGGGTGCTGCGCGGCGGCAGGGTAACGTCCGCGCTGATCGGCGCAAGCAAGGTCAGCCAGATTGAGGACGCCGTCGCCGCCGTGCAGGCGCCTGAGCTCAGCGCGGAAGAGCTGGCGAAGATCGAGGATATCCTGCGCGGATAGCTTGCCCCAAGCAGCGGGCAGCAGCAGAACGGCCATGCACCTGCGGCAGCCTTCGGGCTATCGGGTACATGGCCGTAAGATTATTTTTCACCAATCATGAAAAATCGCTGGACTTGTTGATTCTCTGTAGAAAAAGGCTGTCCCTCGTAATCGACAAATCGGATATTTGTAAACCCGGCCGCCTCCAGAATTTGAATGCTGCAATGGCTGTTTATATTTTTGGCCGCCAATCCTGTTTTATGGATCATCGTGTCATTGGGAACATCAAATATAATTTCTTCATGTTCGGAAACACAGGTTGCTCTATTATATTTGTGCCGAACGAGGCGGTAAACTCCATCTTTACATGTCCAGGTTTGACAATCATTATGCCGGTCATCCGCGTGATATTTGTAATAGTTGTCATTCCACATTTCATAGATGAATACGCCGCCTGGCTTCAGCGCTTTGAAAATCCTGTTCGCCGACAACCCGGTTAATTCAACCGGATCGGTCCAAACCGCAATATCATACTGATGATCCAAATCCAAATGATTGCAATCGCATACAAAATAATGGGACTTCTCAAAAGACCGGTTATAGTCTCGGGAGTATTCTATGAAAGTTTCGGACAGATCGATCCCCGTCACCGCATAACCCGATTTCAGCCAGACTTGATGATATCTTGAGATTCCGCAAGCGATATCCAGGATGGCCCTGGCGCCGGAAGGAAACAGCTTCTGCATTTTCTCTGCCATCATGGTTTGAGTTTGGAGATCATCAAATCCCCAATCGATATAGCTGGTATCGTAATCCTTCTCACCATAGCGGTTGTATTTTTCCTCAATTATTTTCATCAAAATCCCCCTTCCGGTATTCCCGCGGCGTCAGTCCCGTTGCTTTCTTGAACACGCGGCTGAAATACTTCTCGTCTTCGTAACCGATCAGCTCGGAAATCCGCGACAGACGCATATCGGAATTTTGCAGCAGCTCCTTGGCTTTATCGATCCGTAAATTCGTCAAATAATCAGACAGATTCTCGCCTGTAACCTGCTTGAACTTGCGCGAGACGTTCTCCCGGCTGAGGAAGAAGCGGTCCGCAATGTGCTGAAGTGTAATCTCCTGCTGATAATTCCGGTCGAGGTAATCCCTGATTTCACGCACAATCCGGCTGTCCGAGGAACGGGAAAGCTTGCTTTCGCCAAACATTCCCATAATATAGGATTTCAGACTATCTTTCCAGCGTTCAAAAGAGAAATCTCCGCCAGCCTCAATTGCGGACGGGAAAGGGGCTTCCGCCTTTGAGACTTCCTCGGCGCCGACCCATTCCAGTCTCCACTTGGTCAGCACATTCCGCAGCCGATCCTCCCACTCCCTAAGCCCGCTAATAGTCAGCACGCCCGTCCCGGCGAGAAAATCGGCCCAATCATCAAAGCTGCGGACGATTTTGTCACTATCGCAGGACAACAGCGAAAGCCCGAGCTTCTCCAGCAGATCATCGGCCATCGTACCGCCTGCCCGTCCTGCTTCCGAAGAGCCTTCCAGGTATTCATGTATACGTTTACCCTTTAGCAGCAGATTGCGCTCCGCAAGGCTTTGCCTTGCCTGTATGAACGCATCGCTGATCCCCCCCGGAAAAGGGAGAATCCGGCTCAGCCCGATATCAAGTGATATGCCGTACGCCTGCTTTAGCGATTCATTAATTTCCAGCAGCCGCTCTTCCGCCTCTTCCGCTCTGTTCCAGAACAGAACGGCCACATCCGCGCCTTCCTGCCAGTAACGAAAGGCAAAGCCCTGTTTCCGCAAGCTGACCATTTCATTGCAGACATTAACGAGAACGAAAGAAGTAAGCTGGATATCGCCTCGGAACTTCTTCAGCAGCAGGCCGCCCGAAGACTGGAGGGAAAGGACGGCCATCCGGCAGTGCTTCGCGTTCCTCGGAAGCCCCAGCTCCTCGACCAGCGCTTCCTCCAGCTCCTGAAAGGAAACCGTGCCGCCCACCAGCTCCGACAGCTTCTTGTCCCAATACAGCGGACGCAGCACGTTTAATTGAATATTTTGCCGGAAGGCCCGTTCCCGTTCCCGCTTCTCCTCCTCCCACTTCTGAAAAGCGCGTTCGGCGGCGGAAATCAGCTGCTTACTGTTCAGCGGCTTAAGCAGATAGTCGATCCCCCCGTATACGATTGCGGGCTTCACATAGCTGAAATCCTGGTAACCGCTGATGACGATCGTCTTGGTATATGGGGAGTACCGGTGAATCCATTCCAGCAGCTCAGCCCCGTCCATGAGCGGCATGCGCATATCCGTAAACACGACCGCCGGCTGCTGCTCCAGAATGATCTCCATCGCTTCCTGGCCATTCGTGGCTTCGAATATCTCGGCAACGTCATATTTTTCCCAAGGAACAAAATAGCGGATGGCTTCTCGCACATGTTTTTCATCGTCTACAATTAGTACTTTCATTCCGTTCCTTTCTCCTTCCTGCTGCCTTCATCTTCTAGTGGAATAATCAGAACAACCTCCGCTCCGCCTTCTCCGCCTTGCAGCAGAAGCTGCGACCTCTCGCTGATCTGCAGCCGGAGCCTTGACAGCACATTGCGGAGTCCAATGCCGTCGTACTCGCCGGGCTCCATCCGTTCCAGGCTGCTTCTTACTTCGTTCAAGCGTTCGCCCGTAATACCCCTGCCGTTATCCCGGACCGTGATGACCAGACACTCTTCCTCCAGCTTGCCGGTGATGGAAATGACGCCGTCCTTGATGCCGTCCTGGAAGCCGTGCTTAAAGATGTTCTCGACGAGCGGCTGCAGGATCATTTTAGGCACGATTACGGCGCGGGCGCATTCATCGACATCGACATCCATCCGCAAATTCTCCTCGCCGAAGCGTTCCCTTTGCAGAATGACATAATTCTCCATATGCTCGATCTCGCTCTGAAGCGTCGCCTGAGTCTCGCCCATCGTCATGGAATAGCGCATCATACTGCCCAGGGAATAAATGAGATCGTAGATTTTGGGAGCGTTGTACCGCAGGGACAGGGTGGCGATGGACTGCAGCGCGTTATACAAAAAATGCGGGTTGACCTGGGCCTGCAGCACCTTTAATTGATTGGTCTTGTTGGCAATTTCCAGCCGGTACTCCTGCAAGATCAAGTCGTTGATCGTCCGGGTCATATCGGTAATTTTGCGGGCCAGGAGCCCGAACTCATCCTCGCTCACCGAATCGACGGAAGCGTCCAGCTGTCCGATTTGCACCTTCTGCGTGTAGGAAATCAGCTGCTTAATCGGTCTTGTAAATCCGATGGAAATCAACACGCCGGCAATGCCCGCGATAATCAGAAACAGCACGCCGATGCCGGTATTGATGCGGCTGATCGTCCTTGCGTCACTGTACAGGTCTTCATAAGGTACCAGCTTGATAATATTACCTTTAAAAATCTTCGAGTCCATATGTTTATACATAATAATACCCTTAAACTCCTTATTATTCCATGAAAAGTGGCCTCTCTCCTTGCCCTGCGGAAGCTTGCTCCAGCCCGCTTCAATCGGCTTGCCGATCCAGTCGCCACCCGAAGCGTATAGAACATTTCCCCGCTCATCCGCAATATAGAGCCGCTCAATGTCGGAATTGTACATGGATTTAGCAATATCCTCCAGTTCGGTCAGCCTGAAGTCAATCGACAGATCGGCGATGACTTCGTCGCTGGGCGTCCGGAAGATGGGATAATGGGCGCTGAACACCGGCGTCGCTCCCGCTTTGTAGTTCGGAAAACCCGACTTTATACCGTATTGATGATCCATGTGCGTCGCTTCCACAAAAGGCCGGACCGAGCCGCTTGGATTAGGAAGAGGCGTATACCGGGGATTGTACTCCCTGCGGAACTGCCCCTGCAGCAGCGTGTTGGACTGTTTGTTAGCCCTTACATAAAGATGGATCTGAAAAATATTCCGGTCTGCCAGAAAAAGATTGTACAGCTGCGTGGACACGATATTCCGGTTGTCCGGCTGAACAGTCCCTTTTGGAAGCGTATTCGGATTCTTGACTGACAGAATGGAGGTATAGAACGAGCTCTGTACATTAATCCCGCTGTATACGCTAAGCGCCCGTTGGTTGATTCCCTGAAAATAATTGTCCAGATTGGCCGCTCCCAGCGTCAATAGCTTGCGGTTCTGTTCCACGGCCTGCTCGGTTACCGATTGCTTCGTATACAGGTACGAGAACATGACCGAGACTCCAGCCGGAATAACGGCAGCCAGCAGAATAAGAGCCATTAGCCGATTGCGGATACTGTGTTTGAACAAGAGTCTATTCCTCCTTGGCTCTTTGTGCGACCTTTAGCAGCAGCAATATAATCCACCTTAAATGTCATCAAATTGAGTGTTGACCGCTCTCCGGCCTCCCTATAATGAGAGTATAAAGCAATGATACTACGTACAAAGGAGATCCGCCATGAGAAAAGCGCTCGGCATTCAAGAGGGCTGGGAACAGTCCGTAAATAGGAGATCAGCTGTGAAAAGAGCTCTCGTCGCACGCAAAGGCTGGAGCCAGCAAATCGTATTTTTGGGACCCTGCCTGCTGTTTTTTCTGACCATTGTGATAACCCCTTTTATTCTAGGCTTCTATTATTCTTCCACCGATTGGAACGGACTGGATCTGAATAAAGCGGTATGGACAGGCTCGGCCAACTGGAGCCGCATACTGCATGACGACAATTTCTGGCATTCGCTTAATTTTACACTTAGATTCACTGTCATTTCCGTAGTGATCGCCAATATTTTGGCGCTGGTGCTGGCTTTCCTGCTGATGGGTGCGCTCAAGACCAAGAATGTGCTCCGGACCGTCTTCTTCATGCCCAATGTTATCGGCGGCATTCTGCTCGGCTACATTTGGCAGTTCATCTTCACTAAAGGCTTCGCCACCATCGGCGACCTGACGCATATTTCTTTCTTCGAGCTTCCGTGGCTTGGAACGCCGAACACCGGCTTCTGGGGCCTCGTCATCGTATTTGTCTGGCAGACCGCGGGTTATATGATGATTATCTATATCGCTTCGCTCGCCGGCATCCCGAAGGATCTGATCGAAGCCGCCAAAATTGACGGTGCGCGACCCCATCAGCTTTTTACAAGCGTTTACGTGCCGCTGATCATGCCAGCCATTACAATCTGCCTGTTCCTGACGATCTCCAACGCGTTCAAAATGTTCGACCTCAACCTGTCGCTGACAAAGGGCGGACCGGGAACCTCGACGCAGTCGCTGGCGTATAACATCTACTCCGAGGCCCTGATCAACAACCGCTACGGTCTGGGCACTGCCAAGGCACTGCTCTTCTTCGCCGCCGTATCGATCATTACGATTACCCAGGTACTGATTACGAAGCGCAAGGAGGTATCCGCATAATGAACGTCAGCCAGTACAAGACCAAAACCTTTGTTCTCGAAGTCTTTGCCATCCTGCTTGCCTTGCTGTTTCTGGCGCCCTTCTACCTGGTACTGTCGAACTCGGTTAAGACGTTAAAGGAAATTCTGCTCGACGCCGCCTCGTTTCCCCAGATTTTTCATTGGAGCAACTACAGCAGCGTTTGGAAAATGATCGATTTCCCGCAGGCGTTCTGGAACTCTCTGCAAATTACTCTGCTTAGCGTCCTACTCATTGTACTGTTCAGCTCAATGGCGGCTTACCAGATTGTTCGCAGACCTACGAAATTCAACTCTTTTGTGTTCCTGCTGCTCGTCTCGGCCATGATCATTCCTTTTCAATCGCTGATGCTTCAGCTTGTAAGGGTTACCAGTCTGCTGGAGCTGCGCGGTGAGCTGTACGGAATCGTCGCCTGCTATCTCGGCTTCGGCATGCCGCTGTCAGTCTTCCTGTTCCACGGCTTCATCAAGACCGTTCCGTTAGAGCTCGAAGAAGCGGCCCGGGTGGACGGCTCCAATCCGTACGGCGTCTTTTTCCGGATTGTCTTTCCGCTGCTGATGCCGATCATGGTCACGGTTGTCATTCTGAACACCCTCTGGATCTGGAACGACTACCTTCTGCCAGTTCTGATTATCGGGGGCAACAAGGATTTGACGACGCTGCCGCTTGCGGTCACCAAGTTTTTCGGGCAATATACTAAGAAGTGGGACCTCGCCCTGGCAGGTCTGGTTATGGCCATCGTTCCGATCCTGTTGTTCTTCCTTAGTCTGCAAAGGTATATCGTCGAGGGAGTTACCGCCGGTTCCGTTAAAGGCTGACATGCCGACAACAATATCCACCTTTTCGGACAAAATATTAAGTGTTGAATACGGTTACATTGATTTACGATCATAATGTAAACACTTACAAAACACAGGGAGGCAGTAAAATGAAGAGACGATTCGCATTTCTGATCGCAATCGTTTGCATCCTGATTATTGCAGGCTGCGGCAACGGCGGAAATAACAATTCTGCTCAGAGCACCAACAGCGGCACCTCAGAGACCGCGGCTCCGGCTGCATCGGAAGCACCCAAAAAAGACGTAACGATTAAAGTCTTCCAGTTCAAGGTTGAAATTGCCGAACAGCTCAATGCGCTTGCTGAAGAGTATGAGAAAGAAACCGGAGTGAAAGTCCAGGTTGAAACTCACGGCGGCGGCGAAGACTACGGCGCGCTGCTGAAAGCTGAAATCGCTTCCGGTTCTGAACCCGAAATCTTCAATAACGGCGGTTTCGCCGCTCTCGTCCCTTATATGGACCGTGCAACCGATCTGTCGGATCAGCCTTGGGTCAGCAACCTGATCCCTACCTCCAAAATCCCGACAACAGTGGATGGCAAGCTGTACGGCCTTCCGATGAACGTTGAAGGCTATGGCCTGATCTACAACAAGGACCTGTTCGCCAAAGCCGGCATTACCGAAGAGCCGAAGACACTGCCTCAGCTGAAAGATGCGGTAGCCAAGCTGAAAGCCGCAGGCATCACGCCTTTTGAAGCAACCAATGAATGGTGGTCCATGGGTATTCACATGGTGAATGTGGCCATGGCCAACCAACCCGATCCTGCTCAATACATCGAGGACCTGAAAGCAGGCAAACAAACGATCAAAGACAATGCTATTTTCAAACAATGGCTCGATTTCGTGGACGTTGTCTTCAATAACGCACAGGACAATAAAGTAACCACCGACTATGCTACACAAGTCGCTGACTTCGCTTCCGGCAAGGCTGCCATGATGCAGCAGGGCAACTGGACGCAAGGCGACATCGACAAGATTGATCCGAACCTGAAGCTCGGCCTGCTGCCGATTCCGATTAACGACAAGGAAGGTCATATCTTCGTCGGCGTGCCGAACAACTGGATCGTGAACAGCAAATCAGCTCATCCGGAAGAAGCCAAAGCGTTCCTTAACTGGATGGTCAGCTCGGAAACCGGCAAGAAATTCCTGACAAAAGATTTTAAATTCATCCCGGCTCTGTCCAACATCTCCACCACTGCCGAAGACATCGGCCAAGTCGCTGTAGCCGTTCAAGAGCAATCTTCAACAGCTCTGAGCTGGAACTGGGACAGATTCCCGGATGGCGTAACACAAGGCTTCGGCGCAGCTATGCAGGAATACCTGGGCGGCCAAGTCAACCGCGACCAGCTGCTTGAGAAGCTGGATAAAGCCGTACAGGATATCGTGAAACAATAAGAAAAGCACCGATTGGTGCCCGAAATAGCCCCATAACATGGCGAGCCTCCAAAGCAGCTGTTCAGGTCAATTCCCTGAACAGCCGGCTAAGGAGGCTCGCTTTAGGTTATGATGGCTTATCCGGTTACGCTTGCGGCGCAGCCCATTTTCCTTCAATGATGCTATCACTTAAGCTGCGGCGGGCATTGGGTTTCTCAAGCTCGCGATAGTTCTCATGCACGCTGCCTGCATCTCCCTTATAACCGAGCGCAATAATCAAGTGCACCTCATAATCATCCGGGACGTTCAGAGCAGTGCGGGCTTTCTCTTGATCGAAGCTGGCAATTGCCCGTGTGGACAGGCCCAGCAGAGAAGCCTGAAGGGCAAGCGCCTGCCAAGCCGCTGCGGTATCGAACGCATGGAATCGGTTGGGCTGGCCATCATCCCACAACTTGTAGGAAGCAAGGGCAATAAGGACGGGAGCCTGATCCGCCCACAGCCGGTTGCTCGGCAACACCAGCTCGCGGAAGGTCTGCAGCTGCTCCTCCGTCTTGGCCAGGACAAAACGCCAAGGCTGTCCGTTTCTCGCCGACGGTGCCCAGCGCGCAGCTTCCAGTACGGTGAGCAAATCCTCTTCACTAACGACACGGTCAGCGTACGAGCGCGGCGACCACCGGTTCAAAAATAAAGGGTTAATCGGATGATCGGCTTTGCGATTGGCTTCTACTTCTTCAGAAAGCTCCTGGGTCGGATTAAACGTTTGTTGACTCATTTGGGCATCCACCTCTCCAATATAATAGCCGGTCAAACAGAAAGAGACATTCTCCAAGGAAAATGCCTCCATCTGCATGGTCGGTCGTTCTTTAGAACATACTTTAAACCTACAAAACCTACTAGTCAACTGCGATTTTGAGTTTTCTATATATATTAAGCACGTTAATGCATACCTTTCACAAATGTTTAACTTTTGGCAGGGTTATAACCATTCCTCCTCAATTTTCGGAAGTTCCGGCGGCAGTTTGTTAAGAATCGCTCTATATCTTCCGTAGGAAATCGTGCAGTACTTGGTATCCGTCTTCAGCGGGTAATCGAAGTACGC
Organism: Paenibacillus sabinae T27; assembly: GCF_000612505.1. NCBI lineage: Bacteria > Bacillati > Bacillota > Bacilli > Caryophanales > Paenibacillaceae > Paenibacillus > Paenibacillus sabinae. Next base: position 1,170,546 of record NZ_CP004078.1, on the reverse strand, counting down.
AACCTTCAAGGAGGTATTAATGCATCTGATCTTATCCAGATTGGTCAGTACGCCGCGATCCAACCGGAAAAAATTCAGCTCCGTCTGTTCAAACGCGCTCTCCCAAAATTTTAGTGATCCCACAACGTAATACTGTTTGTTTTTGGTATGGACATCAATAAAAGCGTTAGCATTAGATTGCAGAAACAAAATCTCATTGATAGGCAGTTGCTGCATGCCCGCCCCTTGCTCGTCCTCAGTAACTGTCAGGTTAAGCATCCAATCCCTCACCTTTTATTTATGTATTGTTCGGCCAATACTACGTTCTTGATCTTTTGGGATAGTTTAACATTATTTCTTCCAAATAACTTGTCGAAAAAAATCGGAAATTTATCTGATTTCCTAGTATAGATTTTCCTTGACTTTTTATCCAAAATATGACAATGACCCTCACTCGCAAGGAGTAGAGGGTCATTGTTCAATAATAGATTTAAGATACTTCACTTTACTTCGGGCAATGCCTGTCTTGTGTTCGGAATCTTTAAACAGGAGGGTGTCTCCATACATTTTTTCTTCGATACGATCGATCCAGTCAATGTTAACCAGGCTTCCGTTATACGCGGGGAAAAAGTGAGGAAAGGCTTCCTTGCAGCTCTGGAAGGTCAATCCGGCCGTAAAGCAGCCCTCTTCCGTGTAAAACCGGGGAACGTGATAATTACGTTTAGGCTCCCAAGTGTCGATATAGAAGATGTCACTGGCCTTGATGAATTGGCCTTGATCCAGCCTGCCGGAACACTCGATCCGGCTAACCAGAATCTCTCTGTCATCCTTCTCCGCCTCTTTCGCCTTGGAAACGAGATCGCTCCACATCCCAATGCTCTTGAGATTCACTCCAGTATAGATCGATGAATTTTGAAAATAGAGTCTTCCCCCGTAGCTACCAGTCTCTAGGCGCTCCCCTTTTTTCAAATTCACAAGATTCCATGTGTCCAAAAGAACGAAAGCCGAAAAAACGCTGCTGCACTCCTCCAGAGTCGTCAACACGGTAAAGCTGCCGCTTCTGGTGTGAAAAATCGGAATACTGTAATTTTTTTTCGGCTTCCACATTTCAATGCTCATTATCTCGTTCTCGCGGAACTCCGTTTTCAAAGTCCCGTATCCCGAATTTGAGACTTGAACACCGACGATGCTTCGCTGATCTGCATCCATGAAACTATTTTACCTTTTTTAATTCTTGGGGAACTGGCAGGGAACCAGCAATCATCTTACGGCTTCTGGCAGATTTAGCTGCAGATTTCACGATTCTTTCAGCCATATAACGAGCAAGAGTCTTTTTCATGTGTTAACACCTCCTTTTCTGGGGTATATGGGCAGCAATAACAGGGATTGAATGATGAACGAAACCGCCACAACCGCTGATTGAAAATAAAGATTAGACAGGATGATCAGGACGGAGATCCCTTTGGACCAGGAATCAAACTCGACATTATATAACTCTTCATAGTTGTTAGGTGCAAATATAAGCGTGATCATTAGCGAAATCATCGTGAGATAGGCTGTTGTCTGTTGGTCTATTTGAACTAACGGAATTAAGGAAGCCACCAGTCCTGTAACAAAGGAACATATGGTAATGGGCAAATGGAATCCGCCAGAAAATTTTCGCAAAACCATAAAAGATACAAGCGCTAATATCGAGTGAAGCACACTGCTAAATAGTAAGCCGAACAGGACCGTCAGAAGGATCCCGGAGAACAGATTCAGCTTGAGTCCGATGCCATAGCTCAATACTTCCAGCGAACCGGGGCCCTCCGGGTCATGCTCTTTTATCTTTATTGCGATATGCCTCGATAGCCTTTCTAATATCATCCCGATCACTCCAGCCCGAAAAATAAAAAGATAATCCAAAAGCTATAGCTGCGGCCAACAACAAGCCAAATGGATTTGCGCTATATAGGAACAGGATCGTCACGGAAGCTGTCGCCAGCGAAGCCAGACTGCCGATAACAAGAAGCAGATTTCGGTTAGTGAAGTAGTTCTCTTTAATCAAAAAATCATGCGGAGGCAGAATGATAAAGGAGAATCCAAGATTAAATCTGTTTAGCACCCAAGATAATCCAAAGGCAGCAAAAATGGTCGAAACTTGAAGCAGACTAATATGGAATCCGCTATTTTCTTTTAAAACACTGACATTCATCAAGCTAGTCCAAGAATAAAAATAGTAGAAGCCTATTTGAATCAAAGCATATGCGCAAATACCCGCTCCGGCTATAAAAGATGCCAAATGCACCTTAATCTTTAACCCCAATCTCAAAAAAAAGATAAAAAGTAAATATTGAAAGGGAATATCCAATTCAGGTGCCTTAAGAACAATACGCATCATATACGAAAATATAGCGATAAATAAAGCAAATAGAAAAATTCTACCAAAATACTCCCTTACAGGGAGCATATAAAGCTTAAGGATTATAGTTAAGGTGGCGCTTGCTTCACACAGACCCAACAATATAAAAATCAAATCATGCAAATCTCCCAACACCGCCTCCAAAAAGTTAGGGCCGACAGACTAAAATCCATTTCTTAACCGCAAACTCATTCTACCATCAACAGAACAGAAATTTTGTCGAATTATGGTAGTAAATAGATTTTTATTCCTAAAAAATTAAAAAGAAAGAGGCTTCCCAAAGGTTCATTGACCTTATGGAAAGCCTCTAATAATCAAATATTAAGCGAAGACATATTCTCCTTCACCAATCCGAAGGGTTTCCCCTTTCAGCTTTACAGAATCCGTTTCAAAAATCACTTGTTTGAACTGATTCTCGTCCCCTTTTACGAAGTCAAAAAATTGATTGCCAATCTTAAGGCTGACGGATTTATCATCTGACTCCAAGGCGGTCAGGTCAAACAATCTTCCCCAATGCTCGGCGGCGGCTGCCGGATCGGAGACATGAAATACCGCTCTTTTCATTTCGGCATGACCGGCGGGATGAGGCTGAATAATGCCGGATGCCGTTAAGCGCTCCAATCTCTCCGCGTCCGTCCCCTTCCATTGAATGATAAACGGATAGACCAGTCCTTCAAAATCGCCGTCGATGGTCATCATCCGCCACTCGATTAATCTGCCCTTGTTATCCAGACGCTTGCCATCCATTATGGGAGAAAGCTTTAAGCCTGCCGCTCCCAAAGAAGCGGCCATTTCTTCAATATCATCGGTCCGAATAACGACTCTGCTCAAAGCTTCATGCTCTGGCAATGTGTCAACCGCATCTTTCACCACACGGTTATGCTCCGTCGACTTCGCCAATTCAAGATTTTCAATACCCAGAAACTCGATGTAGGTTAACCCGAAATAGCTTAAGCTGTTATAGGTTCCCCACTCCGTATGCGATCCTCCCTTGAAGGCGACCAAACCATGATCCAGGAAGAGCTTAACCGGCTGGTCCAAATCATTGACATAATGAACAAGATGATCCCAATTTTTCGATGCCATTGTTATTTCTCCCCTAACTCGGTCGTCCGCTTTACAGCCGCCAAAACGCTTCTTTGCAGGCCGGCCGCGAAATCGCTGTTGTTCAGCTCATATAAGCCATGAATGCCTACACCGCCGGGGGAGTTATTAATGTCAAGCAGTTGTCTTGGATGTAGTCCGGTGTGCTTCAGCATGGCAACAGCTCCAACGCAATTTTCCAGCGCAACGTTCCACGCTTGTTCCCGCGGCAATCCGGCGAGCACACCAGCATCCGCAAGCGATTCAATGAAATAATAAATGTAATTCGGTCCGGCAACACCATATCCGGTAAAGATATCAATCAACGCCTCGTCCAAATATTGGACTTTTCCGAATCCGTGCAGGAAGCCGTCTACCTGATCCTTATTGGCGTAGGCGTTTAAGGCAACCCCGCTATAGCCGTAACCCGTATCGGTCAACGTATTAGGAATAACCCGGATAATGGGGCGTTCGGCTCCAAAAAATCCGGCCAGCTTCTCCATCGTTACACCCGCCACAATCGAAACGATTGCGGTGGTAGGTGTTGCGAACTTCTGTACAGCTTGTCCTAATGCAGCCAAATTGTCCTGCGGCCGGACAGCAATCACAATCAAGTCTGCTTCGCCCAGATATTTCTCCTGAGAGCTGTCCGTGTTCACTCCGTAAGTCTTATTAAGGAACTGAAGACGCGCCTCATTGATATCCGTTACGCTCATTCGATCCGCAGATATGGTTTGATTGTTTATAACGGCGCGGATAATGGCCTCAGCCATTTGTCCGCCGCCGATAAAGTGAATCTGTTTTCCGATCAACTCGTCCACTTCCTTGCTTAATTGTTTTTCCACGCTTCAGGCAGGATGAACCCGTCGTATTTCTCTATCCCCTTGATATACGCTTCAAACTCCGGAGACTCATAGGCGGCCTTCAGGTCTTTGGCCCATTGGGTATTTTCATCCTTCTTGTTGATGGATACGATGATTCTGTGCTGCATTGGCGTATTTTCGATTTTCAATGCGTCTGTAATTTTTTGGCCGGCGTTCGCAATGTAGTTTCCGTTGACGACTCCATAATCGACATCTTTGAGCGATACCAGAATTTGCGCAGGGTCCAGAATTTTAATATCAATTTTATACTTGTCCGGCTCCATGCTGTTAATGTTAAAGTCCTCTACACCTGCTCCTTCTTTAATCTTAACCCATCCAAGCTCCTCCAGAATGCGAAGAGCGCGTTCCTGGTTAACCGGATCATTGGGGACAGCAACGGTAGTGCCGTCTTTTACATCATCGAGTGTGGTGTGCTTGACGGAGTACAGACCTTGCGGCGCTCCCGGCACATAGGCGATACCAACCATGTCCGCGCCAATTTCTTTATTGATCGCTTCCATGTACGCCGTACTTTGGAAGATGCTTGCGTCAATGGAGCCTTCCTTCATGGCCGGGTTTACCTGCATGTTTTGAGAGAAGGTCTTGATGTTAACCTTGTAGCCCTTTTTCTCCAGAATCGGCAGAATCGACTGGCGGAATTGTTCTTCATAGGTACCAACGCCAAATCCAACGGTAATCTCTTTCTTTTCTTCCGGCGCAGCTCCTGAATTCGAGCCCTTATTCGAGCCGCAAGCCGACAACAATGCTACAACCCCAACTAAAAGAACGAGCAATAACTTTTTCATACTCTTGTCTCCTTTTCAAAAACGGATTTTTTTAGCTGCTTTAATGCTTCATCGGTTACGTTAAGCGGGATTGCGCAATTGGGAGCGAGAATAAAAGGCTGGTCACTCATCTTGTTCAAGGCTTCCTCGGCCTGCTGCTGAATTTGAGCAATGTCATTTGCCGCAAACAAAGCATGGTCGACGCCGCCTACCTTGGTAGCCGTTAAAGCCGCATCCAGGTCCGGATTTCCTTCTGCCTTCGTGTCCCAGCTGATGCCGTCGATCCGGTAGTCGTTAAACCTTTCAGGCTGGGAGTAGGTTCCGCAAGTATGCAGAACATTTTTCCCGTAGCTCGCCGCCTCGAGTACAATCGAATCATAAGGTCTGGAAAACTCATTAAACCTCGCTTCATCGAACATGCCCGGATGAGCTGTACCCGTCACCGCATAGAACAGTCCGTCCGACCCCGCTTGCTTCAGCTCTGTTACATAATCGGCCAAGGTTAACGAAATCACATGCAGCGCATGATGCGCCGCGGCCCGGTGCTCGGTAAACAACGATTCCAGGGTAACGGGATTCTCAATGCCAAACACCGTTTTGGTTACATAAGCAGACCGGCCTACAATAAAGAGCAGTACGGTAAGTGGCGAAAAAACGGTTTGAATCAGAGGGGTATCCGGCAGTCCTTGGCGAATCTTCCGCACCGCGTCCAATTGCTCCAATAACGGGGCTGATTCCGCGGCTTTCTTCACCTCAAGATCCCAAAGATTGGCTGCTGCCGGAACGGCGGTCGTTTCCTGTCTCGGAAATACGGTTTGATAGTCCTGAAAATCATACTTGTTTCCCCAGGATTCAGCCAGATAAGTAGCTCTCGGATTAATTTTGACCCAATCCCAATCATATTTTTTGGTAAACGAAATCGTTGTTTCCGCCAAATCATCCGCATTTTGTTCCTTGTCGATGAAATGACGCCAGCCGCTGACAATCGGGCGATCCGCTCTTTCACCGGATAAAATGGCGTTAAACCGGTCTTGTTTGCTCCATTCACTCACCTGTCGTTTTCCTCCCCTTAAAGTTATTCTTTAGTAACGGCGAATCTTTCTCGCCAAAATGTTGCCAAATGACTGAATTCCTTGAACGAAAATAATAAGGACAACAACAGTGGCAATTACGACAACGGTGTCAAATCGCTGGTATCCATATACGATCGCCAAGTCTCCGACTCCGCCGCCGCCAACCGTTCCCGCCATCGCGGTCGCGCCAATCAAGCCGATCGTCGCCGTCGTCAGGGACAGAATTAACGATCCGAAAGCCTCGGGTAGTAAAAAATGCCAGATGACTTGAAAAGGTGTAGCCCCCATCGCCTCTGCCGCTTCCATAATTCCCGGATTGACTTCAAGCAGAGAATTCTCTACCAAGCGTCCGATGTAGGGCGCGATATAAATGATCAGGGGTACGATCGCTGCGCTTGTCCCAATTGAAGTCTGAACAATCAACCGGGTAAACGGAATAATGGCAACGAGCAGTATAATAAAAGGCAGGGAGCGGACAATGTTGATCACCGGATTTATCATGGTGTACAGGATTTTGTTCTCCAAAATCCCGCCCGGACGGGTAATCACAAGTAAAATCCCGATAGGTATTCCAATTAAAGACCCTACAAACAGGGACATCCCCACCATATAAATGGTATCAACAATCGCCTGCATAAACTGATCAGTTGTAACTGTAGTTGACATCATGCTTTTCCACCTCCTCTACACCGACTCCACTGCTTTTTATGAAAGACAAGGCTTTATCCACCTCGGCAGTCTCCCCTTTTAACTGAACAATCACTTTCCCAAGTGTCGTTTCTTCAATCTCGGTCATATTGGCAAACAGAATATTGACCTGCACATCATAGGAACGAATCATTTTATACAGGATGGGCTCCGAAGCGCATTGTCCGATAAATTCCAATTTGTAAATGCCGCTGCCCGGTTCCCTTTTTATGGATTTCTGCACGCTGTCTGTGATGCTGTTCTGAATGACGGTCTTCACAAAATTTTGCGTGGTCGGATGCTGCGGATGTCCGAATACCTCCAGAACGCTTCCCTGCTCGATAATCCGTCCTTGTTCCATGACCGCCACCTTGTTGCAAATCTCCTGAATGACTGACATTTCGTGGGTGATGATCATAACCGTGATGTTGTATTCCGCATTGATTTTCTTCAAAAGCTGTAAAATGGAGCGTGTCGTCTGCGGGTCGAGCGCTGATGTCGCTTCATCGCAAAGGAGAATGGAGGGGTTTGAGGCAAGCGCTCTGGCAATCCCGACGCGCTGCTTCTGTCCGCCTGACAATTCGCTCGGATAGCTGCCCGCTTTGTCGGCTAATCCAACAAACTCCAGCAGCTCCAGCACCCGCTGGCGAATTTCGTCTTTATTCTTTTTCAATAAAATGAGGGGAATGGCCACGTTATCATATACCTTTTTCGATTCGAGCAGGTTGAAATGCTGAAAGATCATGCCGATGTTTTTTTTGGCGGCACGCAGCTCTTTAACGCTGTATTTACCTAAATCATGCCCGTCCACAAAAACCTGGCCTTTCGTCGGTCTTTCCAAATAATTGACCAAACGAATCAATGTGCTCTTTCCCGCGCCGCTATAGCCGATCACCCCAAAAATATCGCCTTTTTCCACCTTTAAATTGATTTCCTTCAAGGCTTCGATCGATATCCCTTTGCGGGTGTACGTCTTATAAACATTCTTTAATTCAATCATAAACTTTCCTCCTTCAGCCTCAGGAGCGCTTGCTCCGCCAATAAAGCAAAATACTCAGAAGCCGGCAATAATGCAGTCTCGTCTACATCAAAACGCGGATGATGAAGCGCATAAGCGGGACCGGTTCCGATATTTACAAACGCGCCCGGGATCTTCTGCAAGTACAAGGAGAAGTCTTCACCTCCCATTTGCGGCGGGATATCATGTACCTCATACCCTGCCTGTTCGGCGATCTCTTTGGTAAAATCTGCCCAGTATCCGTCATTTATCGTTGCCGGCGGCCCCGAATACCAATGGAGCTTGGCCTCCGCCCCGGCTGCCGCAGCAATTCCTTCGATGATTTGCGTCATTTTCACCGGGATTATGCGGCGAATCTCTTCATTATGCGTTCGAACGGTGCCTTCCAGTTCAACCATCTCCGGCAGCACATTCCAGGTATACCCTCCCTGGATTCGGGTAACGCTCAGCACAACCGGCTCGCTTGCGCTGTTCTGGCGGCTGACAATCGTCTGAAGCGCCGTAATGATTTGAGCCGCCGTTACGATGGAATCCACACCATTCTCCGGAGTTGCGGCGTGAGCCCCGATGCCTTTTACCGTAATTTCAAACCGGTCAACACCCGCGGTTAAAGCTCCGGTTCTCGTTCCGAATGATCCTGTGGGCAGTTCTGGAGAGTTATGAAGACCAAATATGGCAGCTACACCTTCAAGCCCTCCCGATGCCAAGACGCTTTCAGCCCCATGACCGGTTTCCTCAGCCGGCTGAAACAATACTCTAACCCTTCCGGGCAGCTCGTCTTCACGGGCTTTTAACAAGTATGCGGCCCCTAAAATGACAGCTGTATGAAAATCATGACCGCATGCATGCATTTTCCCCGGAATCTCGGACGCGAAGGGCAATCCGGTCTGCTCTTCAATCGGGAGTGCGTCGATATCACAGCGAATGGCTACGATTGGCCCATCTCCGCTTCCGATTTCTGCGATGAGTCCCGTCTCTAAAGGGAGGTTCAATATGCGAATATTGGCGTCCGTCAGCCAATTCCGCAGTTTCTCTGTCGTTTTAAATTCTTCATACGATAATTCAGGCTCACGGTGAAGATTTCTGCGAACTTCAATCAATTGACTGCCTAAAGCTTGTTCAATCTGATCCGGCTGTTTAGTAGACATGGACTTCCCCCTTTTATTTCGTTATGATTTTGGTTTCAGAAGCAGAAAACAGGGCACTCAGAGCTTGATCGAAATCGCCTATAATATCATCAGCATCCTCGAGCCCAACCGACACGCGGATTAATCCATCCGTAATCCCAAATTTCATTCGCTCCTCCTGTGGAATGGATGCATGCGTCATTGAAGCCGGATGTTGAACCAGGGTTTCCGGATCTCCCAAGCTGAATGAAATCATCGCTAATTGCAGCGAGTTTATTAATTTTTTTCCTTCAATTAAGCCGCCTTTTACTTCGAAAGAAACAATCCCACCCATACCCTTCATTTGCGTTTTAGCCAGCTCGTGTTGAGGATGAGACTTTAAGCCTGGATAAAACACTTTATCAATAAAAGGATGAGACTCCAGGTACTCGGCAATTTTCTGGGCGTTGCTGCAATGTCTTTCTACCCTCAAGGCCATGGTCTTCATTCCCCTTAAGATCAGGAATGCGTCCCAGGCATTTAAATTTTGCCCCAAATCGCCCATCAGTTTCTTTCTCATGAACTGGATGGTGTCTTTTTTTCCTACAATAAATCCTGCCAGGACATCCCCGTGACCATTAATATATTTAGTAGCGCTGTGTACCACAACATCGGCCCCCAGCTCCAAAGGCTTCTGCAAGCAAGGACTCATAAAGGTGTTATCGACAATAACGGGGAGCTGGTAGGCTTTGCAGGCTTCCGAGATTTGTCCGATATCCAGAATGGTCAATCTGGGATTAGAGGGAGTTTCGATGTAGACGGCTCTGGTATTCGGCCTGATCGCCTTAATCATTGAATCGATATCCGTACAATCGACAAAATCAAATTCTATGCCGAACCTTGGCGCCAGAGAAGTCAGAAAGCTGTAGGTGCCTCCATATACATCCTTGGTCACCAGGACATGATCGCCATGCTTCAAGAAGCCGAGAAGAGCAATGGAGATGGCCGCCATTCCGCTGGATACGCCTAAAGCGTCTTCCCCGCCTTCCAGTGCGGCTATCTTTTTCTCCAGTGTGCGGGATGTAGGGTTTCCGTATCTGCCGTAATAAACGCCTTCTTCCTCTCCAGCAACAACTGCGGCCGCTGTTTCCGCATCAGGGAACGCATAAGCGACTGCAGGTACGAGCGTTTGAGAGATGGCGCCCGTTTGCGGGTCCGGAAACTGGCTCTCATGAATAATCTTCGTGTCCATACTCCATTCTGTCTTCATATCAAACTCAATCCTCTCTGTTTGCTTGAATGCCTTGTATTCTCTCCAATGCGGCGGACAGACTGCTTAATATATGATCTTGCATCGCTTTTTCAGCTCCGTCTTCGTTTCTGTCAGCAATCATTTGCAAGATATAGCTATGTTCTTCATCCGCCTGTGTGTTCCAATCGCCATGAAGAGAAACAAACCGGCAATAGCGAAGCGCGTGATCTCTCAGATGATTCAAGATTTTCACAAAGGTCTTAAGATCACTCATTTCAGATAAATAATCATGGAATTCAAAGCCGTAGGAAACAAAATCCTGACTCTGTCCTGCCTGAAAGGACTGCTTCATATTTTCAATCATGACTGTTAAATTTTGAATATCTTTATCCGTGGCGTTTTTGGCGGCACTCTTGGCGATATAACCCTCCAGCATGCTGCGGATCAGAAAGATTTGTTTAACCTCTTCGACGGTTACTGGTGCTACTCTAAGCCTTCCATTCGGCTGCCGGACGAGAAACTCCTCATTCTCCAACCTTTGAATAGCCTCTCTTAAAGGAGTGCGGCTTACACCAAGCAAAGCGGCCAAACTTTCTTCATGTACATTTTCGTCAGGCTTGAGCTCGCTATCGATAATTTTTTGTTTTAACGCAAAATAAGTATTATCTTTGGATAACCTGCGCGTTCGCATAACAGAACTGTTCATATATCCATCTCCTAGTCAAAAATCAGCTAATTCCGGCTCTAAAAGTATAACTGTATAATTGTATACAATTATTATAATTAGTTTCCCCCGGTCCACTTTCTTTCAGCTTGCGACTAAAATTGAAACCTTACATCTGTCTGCTCATCTCGTAGAAGTTAGCCTTATAATACATACGGAAAACAAAATTGTCTACAATTTTATGTTATTTTTAATCACATTTTTATATAAAAACTCGAAGAAAGTCGAAATAATGAGGTGTTTTGTTATAAACATTCCCTATTCGCGTTATATTAAATGACATGTAATTTACATGCAAACTTCATCACAGATGTGATTAATTGAGTGGCTTATCTATATTAAACCATAACACTCGGAATAGTTCAATTTTATTATCAAAATAAAGAGGCCTCCCAGGGTAACCTGGAAGGCCTCGAAAATATACATATGGTGTCAAACGGTGTTTCTGTTACAAAAACCCTTGATGCATAAGGGCTTAGAGCCCTATTACATCATGCCGCCCATACCGCCCATGCCGCCCATGTCAGGCGCGCCGCCTTTTTCAGGCTCCGGCTTGTCGGCGATAACAGCTTCGGTGGTCAGGAACAGGCCGGCTACGGATGCAGCGTGCTGCAGCGCGGAGCGGGTTACCTTCGCAGGGTCGACGATACCGGCTTCGATCATGTTGACCCACTCGTCGGTAGCGGCGTTGTAACCTACGCCGATTTCTTCCTTCTTCAGGCGCTCAACGATAACGGAGCCTTCCTGGCCAGCGTTCGCAGCGATCGTGCGGATCGGCTCTTCCAGGGAGCGGAGCACGATGTTCACGCCGGTCTTCTCGTCGCCTGTCGCTTCAACAGCGGCTACGGCGCCATATACATTAACCAGCGCGGTGCCGCCGCCGGATACGATACCTTCTTCTACCGCAGCGCGGGTAGCGTTCAGGGCGTCTTCAATGCGCAGTTTGCGCTCTTTCAGTTCGGTTTCGGTAGCAGCGCCGACTTTGACAACGGCTACGCCACCGGACAGCTTCGCCAGACGCTCTTGCAGCTTCTCCTTGTCGAACTCGGAAGTTGTTTCTTCCAGTTGGGCACGGATTTGGCTGACGCGTGCTTGAATGTCTTCTTTCGCGCCGCTTCCGTCAACAATGGTTGTGTTCTCTTTCGTTACGCGCACTTGACGGGCGTTACCGAGCTGATCGACAGTCGCGCTCTTCAGGTCAAGACCGAGCTTCTCGGTGATGACTTGGCCGCCGGTCAGAGCGGCAATGTCCTGCAGCATCGCTTCGCGGCGGTCGCCAAAGCCAGGAGCTTTAACGGCAACAGCGTTGAATGTTCCGCGCAGTTTGTTCACGATCAGCATCGCTTGAGCTTCGCCTTCGATGTCTTCGGCGATGATAACAAGCGGTCTGGCTTGTTGTACGATTTTTTCAAGCAGCGGCAGGATTTCTTGCGTGCTGCTGATTTTTTTATCGGTGATCAGGATGTAAGGGTTATCCAGCACAGCTTCCATTTTGTCCGTATCGGTAATCATGTACGGGGAGATGTAGCCGCGGTCGAACTGCATACCTTCCACCACTTCAAGCTCGGTCAGGAAGCCGCGGGATTCTTCAACGGTGATTACGCCGTCTTTGCCCACTTTTTCCATAGCTTCGGCGATCAGTTGACCTACTTCTTCGTCGGCTGCGGAGATAGCCGCAACTTGAGCGATGGATTGTTTGTTTTCGATCGGTTTGGAGATCTTTTGCAGTTCGGCTACAGCCGCTTTAACCGCTTTGTCGATACCTTTGCGCAGACCGATTGGGCTGGCGCCGGCCGTTACGTTCTTCAGACCTTCACGGATCAGCGCTTGAGCGAGAACAGTTGCAGTCGTCGTACCGTCACCGGCTACGTCGTTTGTCTTGGTAGCAACTTCTTTAACCAGTTGAGCGCCCATGTTCTCGAAGGCGTCTTCCAGTTCGATTTCTTTGGCGATGGTAACGCCGTCGTTCGTGATCAGCGGGCTGCCGAATTTCTTCTCCAGTACCACGTTGCGGCCTTTTGGTCCGAGCGTTACTTTAACCGCGTTTGCCAAAGCGTCTACCCCACGCAGCATTGCGCGGCGGGCGTCTTCACTGAACTTGATATCTTTTGCCATTATCAAAATACCTCCCTATGAATTGTAAGTATCGGTATTAAAGTCTTATGAACGCCTTCGGGAATTAACCCAGAATAGCGTGAATGTCGCTTTCTTTCATAATCAAATATTCTTTGCCTTCATACTTGATCTCGGTTCCGGCATACTTCGAGAAAATGACGCGGTCGCCTTCCTTCACTTCCAGCGGTACGCGAACTCCGTCTTTCAGAGCGCCGCTGCCTACGGCAATGATTTTGCCTTCCTGCGGCTTCTCCTTCGCCGAGTCCGGAAGCACGATTCCGAACGAAGTCGTTTCCTCCTGCTCGATCGGTTCCACCAATACGCGTTCACCTAAAGGTTTGATCATGAAAAATAGCCTCCTTTGAAAATTATGTTGTTATGCTTGAACACAGGGTTAGAAAGAATGATGCTCCGGAAAAAGCATGCTCCGGGTCATTCATGAGATATGAGAGTCGGCAGTCCGGCTGGCATATCTTTCGGGCCTGTTAGCACTCGACAGTCAGTAGTGCTAACAACAATTTTTATATTACTCAACTTGACTGCGGATTTCAAGTCCTTTTGCTCTTTTTTTCTACTCGAATTTGGAAAAAAAGATACGGCAGGTTGTCCAAGCCGCACTCTCTTTCATTCTATCCATAGCCCGTCAAAATATGCCTGCCGCTTTCGGGAATCCGTAGGGCCCAGCCTTCGTTCAAGCATGGTCTCCCGCGGCGTATCTTGCCTCCAGCGCCGCGTCGGCGATCAGCTGCTTGCGGTAAACAGCCGCGGACAGAAATACGCTGAATTCATAAAGAACAATCAGAGGAACAGTGACCAGAAAATCCGAGATGAAATCCGGCGGCGTAATGACGACGGCGATAAAGACCAGCGCAAAATAGGCATAGCGGCGCATTTTACGCAGACGGAGCGGGTTCAGCAGCCGAATCTTGGTGAGAAACATGACGATCAGCGGCAGCTCGAACAGCAGCGCCATCGGCAGCACCAGGCTGAACATAAAATTGAAATACTGCGCGATGCCGTACGTCTCCTCCAGTCCCAGATCGCGCGTCACCGAGACGGTGAAGGAGAGTGCCATCGGAAACACGATGTAATAAGCGAAGAGAAGACCGGCCACAAACAAAATTAGCGCATACGGCACATACCGCAGGGCTGCGCTCCGTTCCTCCGGCCGCAGAGCGGGACTGACGAAGGCCCAAAGCTGAAAGACGATGAAAGGGATGGATACCATCAGCGACACGGCCATGGCAATCTTCATATACATGCCGATGCCGTCCCAGAAGGCGAAAGCATGCAGCACGAAGCCCTGAGCCAGGTCGGCATGGATCAGATATTCATAGACCGGCTTCGCGCAGAACAGCCCGCCCGCCAGACCGATGGTAAAGACGACCAGCACGGCTATGATTCTTCTGCGCAGCTCCGTGAGATGCTCGACAATCGTCATTTTTCCGGGTTCCAAGCGATTAGCCCCTCTTCTTCCGGCCGCCAGCCTTATTTTATTTCAAAAAAATAGAGGCACCCCGTAAAGTCCGGGGACTTAGAGGGCGCCTCCGCATTGGTTCTACCTATAAAAATTCCGGACCTGCTTATTCCGGCAAACGCTTCTCAAGGGAGGCGGGCGCATTCTGCGCCTGATCCGGCGCGGGCGGCTCGCTCTTGACCGCCGGCTCGGAGTCGGCCATTATATCGCGGGTTCCTTCCTTGAACTCACGGAAGGTCCTTCCGACTGCGCGGCCCAGTTCGGGCAGCTTGTTAGGACCAAAGAGCAGCAGCGCCAGAATGACAAGCAGTATGATGCCCGGAGCCCCAATACCGTTAAACATGTTCATTCCTCCTTGTTCCCTGTTCCGTTCGTGACACCGTTTTCGACAACTATATCATACCATAACTTAAATCACACTTGCATCTGTAATGTATGTCGAAATCCAAACGGAAGCAGTTGTTTGGAGAATTGGAGCCGCAAGCTCCCGATGAACGCAGTTCCTACTGCCGATATTGGCCGGTTACCATCAGCAGCGCCTCCGGCAGCTGATCCATAATGGCGGCCAAATGCTCATGCACGCCCTTGGGAGTGCCCGGCAGATTGACGATCAGCGTCCGGCCGCGGATGCCGCAGATCCCCCGGAACAGCATGGCGGCGCGGTTCTTCTGCATTACCGTACTCCGCATCGCCTCAGACATGCCCGGCACTTCCCGTTCGATCACCCGGCGCGTCGCTTCCGGCGTCACATCCCGGATGGCAAGCTCGGTACCGCCTGTGGTCAGAACCAGATCGGCCTGAAAGTAATCGGTCAATTCGATGAGCGCCGCAATAATTTCATCCGGCTCGTCGGGGACAATCCGGTACTCTACGATCTCCCCTCCAAGCTCCTCCTCCACCAGCTCGCGGATCACTTGAGCGCTCGTATCCTCCCTCTCGCCCCGAGCCCCCTTGTCGCTGGCCGTCAGGATTGCTGTCTTCCACGCCATAGGTTCTCCTTCCTCTCTGTTTTCATTATGTACTGATAGGACTACACTTCTTCCCGTGCATAATCGCCGTTCTTGCCGCCCGTCTTGGACGCAAGCAGCGTCGGCCCGATGACCATGTCTTTCTGCAGCGCCTTGCACATGTCGTATACCGTCAGCGCTGCGGCGGAGACGGCTGTCAGGGCTTCCATTTCAACGCCCGTTCTGCCGGTGGTCTTGACAGTCGCTTCTATATATAGTTCATCTTTGGTGTTGTCTGAGAAACGGATATCGATGCCCGTCAAAGGCAGCGGATGGCACATCGGTATCCAGTCGGCCGTTTTCTTGGCGGCCATAATGCCGGCGACTTGGGCGACGGCAAGCACATCGCCTTTGCCTATGGCTCCGGCTTTGATGGCGTCAAGCGTTTCCGGCGCCATCGTTACCCTGCTCTTCGCAGTAGCTTCGCGCTTGGTCACTTCCTTATCGCTGACATCAACCATGCGCGCTCTGCCCTGACCGTTGAAATGCGTTAACTTCATCTTGCGTCAATCCCCTTTCCTTCGGCAGTGCAATGCAGTATTCCTTTCTCGGTAATCAGCATGTCCATAAAAGCGTCATGGGCTTCCATGGGCACCTCATTCAAGATCTGCGCGCCGTAAGCGAGACCGACCCACACCGATTTCCACTCCGCACCTGATGCGGAGGCTCCGTACAGACGGGCCCGCAGCCGGTCGTAGTAGCCCCGGCCGTAGCCAAGCCGGCCTCCCCTGGCATCAAAGGCCAGGCCCGGAACGAAAACGACGGGCGGCTCGCTTCCCTTCTCAACTGCAGAAAGGCTCTCCGCAGGCTCTGGAATGCCGTACGTTCCCGGCTCAAGCTCGCTCCATGATTCTACGGCGTGCAGGGTCATCTCCCCGGAACTGGCATGGACGCGGGGCAGAACGACCCTGCGGCCCGCCTTCCAGCACCGCTCAATCAGTGGGCGCGTATCCAGCTCTGAACGGAAGGGAACGTACACCATAACCGAGTCCGCACCGGTCTCCTCCAGCCACTGCCATGCATGATGGCATACAAGCGAGGATAACTCCTCCCTCCGTACCGGAGGGATTCCGTCACGGACGGAGACGGCGCTTCGGCGCAGCTCGCGCTTGTAGGCGGCAAGCTGCAAGTCCGCGTGTGTCACCCTTTTGCCTCCTTACATTCGCCCAAGCCTTTATCCTTGGTTCACCATAATATTATAGATTCCCGCTTCAAGTGTAACTCATAGCTCACAGCCGGCAGCGGAATAATGTCTTACATTTCAGGGTAAATCCTTATCTCCAGTTTACCACTGTTATTCCGAATTCGCCAAGACGCCCCCGGAACCCTTTGACCTCGCGCAAAAAAGTCTTTTCATGTACACTATGATTAGGAATAAAGGTCCATGAGCGATACAGCGGCGTTGATCGCTGCCGCAAGCGAAGTCTTATAAGGTGGAGGTTTCATTTGTCATGCTTCTTCAAGCGACAGGTATCACGAAATTATACGGCATCCAGCCCGTGCTGGAAGGCATCAACCTGCAGGTAAATGAGAAAGAGCGGGTCGGACTCGTCGGCGTCAACGGAGCCGGAAAGTCGACCCTGCTTAAGATATTGGCCGGTGAGCTGTCCTATGATTCCGGTCAAATTTATAAATCCAAGGAAACAACCGTCGGTTATTTAGCGCAGAACAGCGGTCTGCAGTCTGACCGCACCATTCAGGAGGAAATACTCGCCGTGTTCGCCCCCTTGATCGAGGCGGAGGCCGAGCTGCGGCAGTTGGAGGAGCAAATTGCCGACCCGGCTGCGGCTGAGAACGAGAAGCGGTATGAAGAGCTGCTGGAACGGTATTCCACCCGTTCGGACTGGTTCAAGGACAACGGCGGCTACGAAATGAATACGCGCATCCGCAGCGTACTCCACGGAATGGGCTTCGGGGATTTCCCTCCCGACACGCCGATTTCGACCTTGAGCGGCGGGCAGAAGACCCGCCTCGCGCTCGCCCGCATTCTGCTTCAGGCTCCTGACCTGCTGATGCTGGACGAACCGACCAACCATCTGGACATCGAAACGCTGACCTGGCTGGAGGACTATCTGCGCGGGTATTCCGGCGGCATCCTCGTCGTATCCCATGACCGCTATTTTCTTGACCGGCTGGTGACGGCCATTGTGGAAATCGAACGCCATGAGTCCCGCCGGTATACAGGCAATTACAGCCGCTATGTGGATCTCAAGGCCGCGGAGTATGAGAGCAGGCTCAAACAGTACGAGAAGCAGCAGGACGAGATCGCCAAGATGGAGGAATTCGTGCAGCGCAACATCGTGCGGGCCTCCACAACCAAACGGGCGCAGAGCCGGCGCAAGGCGCTGGAGAAGATGGATCGGATCGAACGGCCGCTCGGCGATCTGAAAAAAGCGAACTTCTCCTTCGAGCCCTCGTTCCATTCCGGCAAGGAAGTGCTGCAGGTCAGGGAAGTCGCCGTAGCCTTCGCAGAGGGCGATCCTCTGTTCAAAAACGCATCCTTCGAGCTTCGCCGGGGCGAGACGGCCGCTCTGGTCGGTCCGAACGGTATCGGCAAGTCGACGCTGCTGCAATGCCTGATCGGCTCCCGCGAGCCTTCCGCCGGAAGCGTGACCTGGGGAACCAAGGTCAAAATCGGCTATTACGACCAGGAACAGACCCGGCTGAACCCGAAAAATACGGTGCTGGAGGAACTCTGGAGCGAATATCCGATGCTGGAGGAGGCGCGAATCCGGACGATACTCGGCAACTTCCTGTTCAGCGGCGAGGATGTTCAGAAGAGAATAGCCGCCCTCAGCGGCGGTGAAAAAGCCCGGGTTGCGCTCTCGAAGCTGATGCTGCGGGGCGCCAATATGCTCATTCTCGACGAACCGACCAACCATCTCGACCTTGTCAGCCGCGAGGTGCTCGAATCGGCGCTGATCGACTTTGAAGGAACCCTGCTCTTTATATCACATGACCGTTACTTCCTGAACAAAATGGCTGAGCGCGTGCTCGAGCTTCATCCGGGCGGAATCGACCCGTATCTCGGAAATTACGACGACTATGTTGCCAAAAAAGGAGAGCTGGAGGATCTCGCCAGCGAGGATGCCGTCAGTGTTGCAACCACTCCTGTGGGCGGCACCGATAAAGGTCCGGCCCCCGCTTCCGACAAAGGAGGCGCCGCTTCATATGAAACGGATAAGCAGGCCAAACGTGAGGAGCGGAACCGTCAGCGCCGGCTGGCCGAACTGGAGGAATCCATCGCCAAGCTGGAGGAAGAGATCGCGGTTGTCGAAACAGAGATGACCAAGCCGGAAATCTATCAGGATTACGTGGCGCTGCAGGAGCATGAACGGGATTTGAATGAAAAAAAACAGCGGCTCGCTGAGTTTTTTGGCGAATGGGAAATTCTCGCGGACGCTACAAATTAGGATCAGATCCTAATAGATTGTCCACAGGGTTGTCCCCAAATATCGTGTATAACTATTACCAAAAAAAGGGCCTTTGGGCCCTTTTTTTTGCGTCAAATCGCTGTTCGCGCTGTCAAGGACTTTTTTATCCACCGCATTATCCACATTATCCACATTTTTTATATCTTTCTGTTGAAAACTTATGCCCTGTTCCGGGGATTAAAAAAAGATGCTTGATTGCTGATCTTACACAGTTTTTACACAGATTCGGCGGAATATGTGGATAACCTTGTCCACAGCTTGACAAATTACATCCCTCTTGAACTATAACTCGATTTATGCCAAAAAAAGAACCCGCCGACCTGTGAAGGGCAGCGGGTCGAAACACTTGCGGCGGCTTTGCCCCAATCGCTTCCCTCCCAGCGAACGCAGCTCCAGCCACGCAAAACATCGGCTTTATTGTTCATTCCCTGGGAAATAGCCACGGTCATTTCTTCAGCTGGCCGCCACCTCCCTTGTACAGCACGTGTGCGCTTCGCTTCAAGCCGATCCCCTGCAAGATAACCTTGCCTGATCGGAGCCTGGCGCCGATCCCCTTTGCTAACGCCTTGAACCTCGCCCCGATTATACCTCTTGGCCCTGGTGTCCGGTGGTCTGTTTGACCAGCTCCAGCAGCTCTTCATCACTGACCGTCTTTTGGCGGTCTGCCGCCGCCTTGAACAATTCGTACACCTTCTCCAGTTCGGCCGGCTCCAGGGTGATGCCGTATTGAGCAGCCCGGTCCTTGAGCGCGTGCCGTCCCGAATGCTTGCCAAGGACGATCATGCTGCGGGGGATGCCGAGGCGTTCCGGGTCCATGATCTCATAGGTGCTGCGGTCTTTGAGCAGCCCGTCCTGATGAATGCCCGATTCATGCTGGAAGGCGTTCCGGCCGATAACCGGCTTGTTGTAGGCAACTGGAAAATGCATCGTCTCGCTGACCAGGCGCGAAGTTTCGTACAGCTTGTTCAAGGCCAGCCCCGAAGCTGCGTTCAGCGCCTCTCCCCGGGTTTCCAGCGCCATCGCCAGCTCTTCCAGTGCGCAGTTTCCCGTCCGCTCGCCGATCCCATTTACGGTGACTTCAATCTGCGTCGCGCCTCCGGCAATCGCAGCAAGGCTGTTGGCGACGGCCAGGCCTAGATCGTTATGGCAGTGGGCGCTGTAGCTGACCTTATCGCCGCCTCTGGCTCCCAGCCGCACCCGGCGGAACATCTCGCCGTATTCCTGCGGCAGCGCGTAGCCGACGGTATCCGGCAGATTGATAATGGTCGCGCCTTCCTCAATGACAGCCTCGACCATTTCAATCAGGTCGTCGATACCTGTCCGCGCGGCGTCCATGGCCGTAAACTCCACGGTATCGCAGAACTGCCGGGCGTAGGCTGTCATTTCCCTCGCCGTCGCCACGACTTCTCCCCGGCTCTTGCGCAGCTGGTGGCGCAGATGAATGTCGGACGACGAGATAAACAGATGGATGCGCCGTCTCTCCGCGTCCTGCGTCGCCTTGACGGCGGCATCAATATCGCCTCTGACGGCCCTGGCAAAGCCGCAAATCTCGACGTTCCGGATTTGGCGGGAAATCTCCTGCACCGCCGCAAAATCACCTGGGCTGGATACCGGAAATCCCGGCTCCATTACATCTACCCCAAGCTCGGCGAGCTTGCCTGCGAGCATGATTTTTTGCTCCGGGGTCAAGCTTGCTCCCGGCGCCTGCTCTCCGTCTCTGAGCGTCGTATCAAAGATGTGAATCTTCTTTCGGTTCTGTATGGTCATTATAAATTCCTCCCGATTGTTAGATTAAAACGCAAAAACCCGCCGTCTCCTCCAAAGAGACGGCGGGTTTCCCCTCCGCGGTACCACTCTTCTTGACGCGCCTGTACGGGAATCTGTTCAGTCCCCGGCTGCGTCCAGCTCATCTTCTCTTATAGCGCCCTCCATTGGAGAGCGCGTCTTATCAGAGAAGGTCCGGTAACGGGGACGATCCGTAAGCTGCGTACGCGCCGCCGCCTGGCCTGCCTCCCGGATATCCGGATGGCCAATCCGGGATTCCAATGGGCAGGGCTGCAAGCCGCGGTTTCCGCCGCTCCGCTCCCGGGCGAGATTCAAAGGAGATGGCCGCTGCGTCGCACCGACCCGCAGCTCTCTGCCTGCCATCTTCCTTCTACTGCTCCCGTTCATCGCGTTATACACTTTCAGCTATTATTTAAAACAAAAAAAGCCCGCCGTCTCTTCAAGAGACGACAGGCTGTGCCTTCGCGGTACCACTCTTGTTGATATTTCGGCTCGGCGCGCTTAAGGCGGCTTCATCGAAATATCCCCTTTGCCGTCATCCGAGGTCCGGTTAAGCCTGAGGGCTTACCCCATTCGAATGACCGTTCTATCACGGGAACGCCCCGTAACGGCGTACTGCCCACCGGCCGTGCACTGCCGGTTAACGTAAGTCAGCTGATCAGCTTAAGCCTGACATACGTGATTCCGCCGCTCCGCTCCCGGACGAGTTCAGGTCTCCTTCGGCTGCGTCGCACCTACCCGCAGCTCTCTTCATCCCCGGAATTAACCTTACTGTTTCCGATCATCGCGTTTATCGTTATGATTGCCAAAATTATACGCGCCGGACTTCCCTGCTGTCAAGAGGTTTGTACCGACCAATGTTCGAGAGAGAAGCCGGGATCGGCTACCATATCCAGCGGCGTTCCTCCGTCATGCAGCCACTTCGTATAGGCCGCGGCGCCGATCATGGCGGCGTTATCGGTGCAGAAGACGGCGGGAGGAATAATCAGCTCGATGCCCTCTTTCCCGCAGCGTGCGGTCAGCGCTTCGCGGAGGCCCCGGTTCGCAGCGACGCCGCCGCAGAGCAGCAGCTGCCGGGCGCCCGTGGCACGGACGGCACGAACCGCTTTTTCGACCAGCACTTCAACGACGGACTCCTGAAACCCCCGGGCGATAGCCGCCGCATCGGGCTCCTGCCCCTTCATCCGGCTCTGGTTCACCAGATTCAGCACGGCCGACTTCAGGCCGCTGAGGCTGAAATCATAGGAGTCCGGCTCGAGCCACACCCGGGGAAGCGCAGCCGCTTCCGCCGCTTCATGGGCCAGCTTGTCCACATGCGGACCACCGGGATAAGGGAACCCGAGCGCACGGGCCACCTTGTCGTAAGCCTCGCCGACGGCGTCATCCCGTGTGCGGCCGATGATCTTGAATCGCCCTTCCGATTCCAGGCTGACCAGCTCCGTATGCCCTCCGGAAGCGACCAGCGCCAGCGCCGGATATTCCAGCTCCTTCACCAGACGCGCCGCGTAAATATGCCCGGCGATATGATGCGTTCCGATCAGCGGCTTGTTCCAGGCCAGCGCCAGCGCCTTGGCCGCCACTACCCCGACCAGCAGCGCGCCGACCAGTCCCGGCCCCTGTGTGACCGCCACCGCGTCAAGCTTATCCGGCGTTATTTCCGCCTGGGCAAGCGCCTCTTCAACGATAAGGGTAATAACTTCCACATGCTTGCGGGAGGCCACTTCGGGCACTACCCCGCCGAACGCGCGGTGGGTCTCGATCTGGCTGGAGATGATGTTCGACAGCACCTCCCAGCCGTCTTTTACAACAGCCGCCGACGTCTCGTCGCAGCTCGTCTCGATCGCCAATATATAGACAGGCTTCTGAGCGCCCGTTTCGTCCTTCATTTTAATTCCACTCTTCCTTCCATGAACCTGTTCACTCTTATATCTCCAGGTAAGACGGCAGATCCGCCCACATGATCATTGCATCCTCGCGGTTGTCGGAGTAATATCCTTTGCGGAGTCCGGCAGGGCGAAAGCCCTTTTTGCGGTACAAATTCTGGGCGATGTCGTTTGATACCCGCACTTCCAGCGTGATTGACTTCATCCCGAGATAGGAGGCGGTTCTCATCAGCTCATCCAGCAGCCTTTCGCCCCATTTGCGACCCCGGTATTCCTCAAGCAGGGCAATGTTCGTCACATGCGCTTCGTCCACAATCGCCCACATTCCCGCGTAACCGATAATGCGTCCTTCATATTCCATCACCATATATTTGGCAAAATGATTATGCGTCAGCTCATTGCGGAAGGCTTCCTCCGTCCAGGGCATTGTAAAGGCTTCCCGTTCGATCACCAGAATATCGGGGATATCCTCCACTTTCATGAGCCGAAAAACAAGGCCTTCTTCCCGCCCTTTTGCCGGTTCAGCTTCCATCATCTCGATTTCACGCCCCCTTTGCCGGCTTTAAGCAAATTCGCTTCCGCTTCCGCAAGCTGCGTATAATTCGGGATCAGGCTGTGCACGTCGTCGGTGTCCCCCGACGCATGCCGAGCTTCCCCGAGAAATCCGATCCAGCGCCCTTCCAGCTCATAAGGCTGAGCGTGCAGCTCGGCGGCTCCCTCCAGCGGCTTCAGTGATTCCTCGCCGCCATGTACCGCCGTCTCGCCGACAAACCACAGGCGGCGGGGAGACTCCCCCTGCGCCTTGGCAGCCTCCAGACGCTCGGCAAGTGACCGCACCCAATCCGCCATGAGGCGGATCGAGTCCGGCGCCAGACGCCGAGGCGCGTCTCCGCCTTGCGCGGCGAACAGCGCCGTATAAGCCTGTCCGCGCCGGGCGTCGAGCAGCGGAACAATCCAGTCCGGCCCGAAGCCCTCTCCGGGCCGGACGCCTGAGGCGGCGTCCTCCGGGCTTCCCGTACCGGCATTCCAGCCGCCCCAGGCCAGCGCCTGAAGGGTGGACACGCCGGCGACGGGAAGCTTCCAGCTCCACGCCAGCGACTTGGCCGCCGTCACGGCAATCCGGGTTCCCGTATAGGAGCCCGGGCCTACGCCGACAGTGATGCCTTGCAGCATTTCGGCGCCGCCCGAGGCTCGCAATGCCTCCCCGATGATCGGCAGAAGATGCACGGAATGGTTGCGTTCTCCCGACGCATTGATTTCATGCACCACGCTGCCGCTTTCTGTTACCGCTACGCCGAGCGTTGCCGTCGCCGTATCCAACGCCAAAAACCGCTTGCGCGGCTGTTCTTTTGCACTCGTCATTCTTTCTTAACCCCACTTCTGTATCAGTCCGCGGCAGACGCCCGCATAAGGCTCTCCGGTTCCGGCTACTGTAATCACGCGTTCCTCCGGCCCGGTCGTCTCCAGGCGGATATGCATATGCCGCTCAGGCATAATCTCCGCGATAATGCTGCTCCATTCCACCAAACAAATTCCTTGTCCGAAAAAATATTCGTCCAGACCCAGCTCATCCGCTTCCTCAAGCGAGAGCCGGTACACATCCATATGATACAGCGGGACTCGGCCCGCATATTCCTTGATAATCGTAAACGTAGGACTGCTGACAATGCCCTGAACGCCCAAATGCCGGGCAAAGCTCTGCGAGAACGCCGTCTTGCCCGCACCCAAATCGCCGTCGAGGCCGATGACCCAGCCCGGCTCGGCTGCGGAGGCCAGCTCCTGCGCCAGCGCTTCCGTCTCCCGCAGGCTGCGGGAGCGAAAGGTAAATACCGCTTCCGGATTATTTTCCAACTGCAACAACCATCCTTTGACAGAGCGGCGTATCCGCAGCTATCGTCCGAAATTTTGAATACTTTTAATTATATCGGTCCCACAGCCTTCCCGCAACACGCCCCCAGGACACCAGGTTGTCACTGCGCCGCGGAAATGCTCTCCACTTCGCCCCGCTTCCCCTTGCGTTCCTTCTTCGGCTTGGAGTGGGAGAATAAGCTGTGCAAGACCATGCCAATAATAATAACGGCAATTCCGGCCCAGGAAATAGCAGCCGGAGCGGGAGCGGACAGGATGACCATCTCCCCAAGCAGGGCAAACAGCACCTCAAGCGACTGCGTGGCCTCAACCGCAGCCAGTCCCGTCATGCTGTGTCTGACCATATCAGTGGCCCGGAAGAACAGAACCGTCGCCACAACGCCCGATGAAAGCGCGACAATCGCAGACTGAACGAGCTGTCCTTCCGAAGGAAGGCCCGCCTCCTTCCAGCCGAGCAGCGCGACCAGCGCCCAGAAAGGCATGCTGGCCAGCGTCATTCCAAGAATGCGCTGGAAGACGTCCAGCCGGCCGCCGCACAGCTCCATCGTCTTGCGGTTGCCGAGCGGATAGGCGAAGGAAGCGATGAGAACGGGTACGATGCCAAGCAGCACCTGTGAGGCCGACAGCCTCTGCGCATGTTCCAGCTGAAGCAGCGCAACGCCAGCGAGAATAATCAGGGAGAGGCCAAGTCCGCGAAGCGGGATTTTGCCCCTTGTGACCATCAATCCTTGAGATCCTTGTATCCGGGTAACGAACAGCGGCGCCAGCAGGGAGCCGGAAATAATCGTAATTTGCCATGTTCCGGCCGTAAGCCAGCCGGGGGCGTATGCTGCCGCGAAGGTAATCGGGGCGTAGAACAGCCCGAAGCCAACTGTTCCCCACAGCAGCCAGTGCCAAGGCTTGTCCGCCATTTCCCTAAGGAGCGGCTTCAATCTCCGGCGTCCGGCTACAAGGGCCAGCAGAAAGGGCAGCGTGAAAAAATACCGCAGCGAGGAGCTCCACGCCCAGCTTCCCCCGGACAGCTCCATACGGCGGTTCAGAACGAAAGTGATGGCAAAGAACAGCGCCGAGCAGACGCCGTAAAGCAGAGGCTTCAAGTTCAAGTGAATCAGCTCATTTCTATGTGTAATCCGGTTTTTCAGTTCCGTCAAAACGGTTAACAAGATTATAACAGCATTTGAGTAAGGAGAATGAAATTTTTCAATATTCGTTTCAAAGATAATGCTGAATACTGCTGAAAAGGAGATGAGCATTTGAGCCAACTGGCGATTACTGTAAAGAAACTCGATGCTCCCCCTGTCTATCGCTGGTACGTATTATTCGTCCATGTCATTGTTTTTGCCCATTTTTTTATGAGCCTGCAATTGATTTCCGTATTCGGAATTACCATTCAAAGGGGATGGAAAATTTCGGCGACGGAGGTTACCCTTCTGATCACCTCGTCCATGATCGCGTATACCCTCTTTCCCCTCATCGGAGGGGCTTGGGGAGCCAAATGGGGCCCACGTAGAACCGTCACAGCCGGTATTCTGATCGATACGGTCGCTACTCTGCTATTTCCGGTTGCGGGAGACAGCTACTTCGGCATACTGGCGCTGCGCTTCATTCAGGGCATCTCGGGCGGGCTGATCATCGGCGCGATCGTCGGCGGGACTTCCGTATGGTTCCCTACCCGGCAAAGAGGGATCGCTTCAGGCATTTTGTTCGGCTTTCAAGGCGTGGGGTTTGCCGTTCCCTCCATTGTTGGCCCGATGTTGACGGACTCAGGAATATCCTGGCAGACGGCCAGCGCGATTATGGTCTGCGTGCCTGGAGTGATCCTTGCGGCCGTGGTGTTCTTCACGGTAAAAGGCTTGAATGAGGTCTATCCCGGCGTGTCCTCGATTGACCAGCTGCTGGGGGGCAGCGGCGCCTCCGGGCAGAATCCCGGAACGGCCACAGGAAATTCAAAGTATATCAAGCCCAAAACAATGAAAGAAGCGCTGCGCCGGTCAAGAGTCTGGGCCGCCGCTGTCTATGTATTTGTCAACGGCTGGCTGATTTACGGCCTGAGCTCCTTCCTGCCGCGCCTGCTGTCCATCGATCTGAACATTCCGGATAAGACAGCGGCCGCGATCCTTGGAGCCACTTTTTTCGTCTCGTTCGTAACCGCACCTCTTGGCGGGATTGTTTCGGACTTTGTATTTAAAGGACGGCGGTATCCTGTCCTGCTAATCGGCGCTTTGCTCTCGGTAATCACGATTGCCGCCGTGCCGTATACTTCCATCAAATGGCTCGGTTTCATGCTGATTCTGGCGTACGCTTCAACATCCATTGTCAGCGGTCCGTTCTGGTCGCTGCCTTCCGAACTGGTCGATTCCAAAGCGGCGATCCGGTCCAGCTCCATGTATACGATTTTCGGCAACGGCGGCGGCGCTGTCGCAGCCCCTATCCTTGCCTATTTCAGCGAAGCCGCCGGCAGCGGTATCGCAGCGCTCTATATCTGTGTGGGCATGGCGGCGGCAGGGGTTGTCAGCGCCTGGTTCATCAGGCAGTAACATGGCAGAACATTTCGGCAAGCAAAAAGCCCGCGCGTTCTCGGCGCGGGCTTTTTGCTTGAACCGCCAAGGTTACATAGACGGCTAACGCTTCTGCTCTTCCAGCCGGTCGACGCCGACCGTCTGTACATCGGTTGGACGCGAACCGACCTGGACGGTCGCCATGCCATTGGCCGCATCCACACGCTCGATCCATACCGGTTCTCCGTCCAGATGTACGGCAATGTTGTCCTTAGAAGCAAAAATATCCTGCGCACGCTGTATATCCATCGTCATCTTCCTCCCTTTTGTCAGAATGCTGAATGCCTAGCCCTATTGTCCGCTATCATTACAGTGTTTTTATTCAGAGCCTTATTTCAGCTCATCCCGCTCTTCCGGCGCCAGACCGCCAATCGTCCGGTCAGCATCCAGATTATCCGTTCCGGGAACAATCTCGTCCTCGGAGCGCGGCGCGGTAAGCTCTTCCCAGTTCACGGCCGTCCCGCTGATCTCGGGATCCCCTTCCTGATCCTGCCATCCGCTTTCAGGAAACATCGATTTTCCCGCCTCCATTCCCCTTCGCGCCATGCCATCCATTTGCGTAAACCATGGCAGGGTTATTTTCCCCGGCAGCGATTCGATCTATTCCAGCCAAGACGGGCGGCATAACCGAATTTCTTCAAGGTGTAAAAAGACGGCTGGCGTTCATACTAAGCCAAAGCAGAATTTTTCAGATCATTCATACCGAGGGAACTTCATCTTCAAAGCGTGGCAGGGCTTCCCGAAAGAGCCCGAATACTACACAAAATGAGGTGTTATGCGATGCATACCGTTTGGAAAGGCGCCATCAGCTTCGGACTTGTGCATGTGCCGGTCAAAATGTTCTCGGCCACCGAGGATAAGGATGTCTCCCTGCGTTACATTCATAAAGCTTGCGGCAGCCCTCTGTCCTATGTGCGCAAATGCCCGGTGTGCGACAAGGAGGTCGCCTGGGAGGAAATCGGCAAAGGCTATGAGTATGAGAAGGGCAAATTCGTTATTTTCGAGAAAGACGAGCTGGACGCGCTCACGGAAGAGAGCACCAAGAATATTACGATCCTCGACTTTGTAGATTTGAAGGAAATTGACCCGATTTATTTTCAAAAAACGTATTATTTGTCACCCGATCAGGCCGGGGCGGGCGCTTACCGGCTGTTGATGGAGGCGATGCGCCAAACCGGGAAAATCGGCGTCGCCAAAATATCGATCCGCTCCAAAAGCAGCCTGGCCGCGATCCGCGTTCTGGAGAACTGCTTATCGATCGAGACGATGTTCTACCCGGATGAGATCCGGCCGGTATCCCAGGTGCCGAGTCTGCCGGAAGCCGGCGCGGTGAACGATAAGGAGCTGGATATGGCCAAGCTGCTCATCTCTCAGCTGTCGACGCCGTTTGAGCCGGGTAAATACACGGATGATTACCGCAAGCGGATGCTTGACCTGATCTCCAGCAAAGTGGCCGGCGAGGAAATCCGCATTGCTCCGGCTAGGCAGGAGACGAATGTCATCGATCTGATGGCCGCGCTCCAAGCGAGCATTGAGGCCGTTCAGCACATTCCGTCCGATCCGGGCAGCCCGGCGACCACCCCTGCCGCCAAACCCCGTAAAGCGGCGGGCGGGCGGAAGAAATCCGCTGGGAAAGCTGCCGGGGCCACGGCCGCAGACAAAAGCGGAGCCGGCGCGGGAGAACCAGCTGCGGGAATCGCCGGGCCTGCGGCGAAGGCCGCCGGAGCTAAGGACGCTCCGGCAGCCGGAAGCGCTGTGCCGGCAGGCGGAGCAGCTGAGGCTTCTTCCCCGGCGCCTGTCATTGCGCCCAAGCCGAAGCGCCGCAGCGCGAAGAACAAGCAAACGGTATCCTAGGGCGGGGCGGCGATGAAACTGACGCCCATCGTTCCGTTTGAGCCGGTCATCGCAGACCGGCCGCCTGCCGGAGACCAGTGGATCGCCCAGATTAAATGGGACGGCGTCCGCATGCTTTCCTATTACGACGGAAGCTCCACCGAGCTGATTAACCGGCGCCAAAATTATCGGACCAAGCAATACCCGGAAATCGCCGCAGCGGAGAGCTACTGTAAAGCGGGTTCCGCCATCCTGGACGGCGAGGTTATCGCGCTTTGCGAAGGAAAGCCCTCTTTTCACGAAGTGATGCGCCGCGACAGCCTAAGGAAAGAATCGGCCATCGCTGCGACGGTCCGGCAAATTCCCATTTTGTATATGGTATTTGATATTTTATACTGCAACGGGGTGTGGACACTGGATCGGCCGTTCTTGGAGCGCCGGAACCTACTTGAGGAAATGCTTCGGCCCCATCCGCATGTGCAGGCCGTGCCGAGCTACAACGATCCCACCGCGCTGCTCGCGGCCGCTCGCGCACAAGGGCTTGAAGGCATTGTTTGCAAGGATGTGAACAGCGTCTACTCGCCGGGCGGGAAAGACAAGCGCTGGCTCAAATGCAAAATCATTTCCGATCTCAATGCCGTCGCGGGAGGCGTCACCTTCCGGGACGGCACGGTCAATGCCGTGCTGCTTGGGCTATATGGCGATGACGGGCGTCTGCATTATATCGGACATGCAGGCACAGGGAAAATGACGGTAAGGGACTGGCGGGAGTTAACCGCACTGTCACACCGTCTCGCTGCAGAGGACATGCCGTTCGCTTCGCTTCCGCAGCGGGTCAAAGGAGCCTTCTGGATTCGTCCGGAGCTGGTATTCAAGATCCATTTTCTGGAGTGGACCGATTCCGGCACGCTGCGCCACCCCAGCATTCAAGCCAGGCTTAATCTCTCTCCATCGGAGTGCCGGCTCCCGAAGCGCTAATTATTCATTTTTGGAGGAATGCCGAATGCCAGCCGCCATCAAAGGCTCCATTACGATCGAAGGACAATCGGTCACCATTACCAATCCCGACAAGCCGCTGTGGCCGGAACAGAGTATCACCAAGCGCATCTATTTGGAGAAGCTTGCCGCCCTTTCGCCCTATCTGCTCCGCTATTTGAGGAACCGGCTCCTGACAGTGATCCGCTACCCTCATGGAGTGGAGGGCAAGTCCTTTTATCAAAAGAACGCGCCTGAACCGCTGCCGCCCTTTATCCGCACCGTTATACACGAAGACATTAACTATATTTCACTGGACGGGCTTCCGGGGCTGCTCTGGCTCGGCAATCTGGCCGCGCTGGAGTTCCATCCTTCGCTTCATTACGCCGGAAGCAGCCTTCCTTGCGAATGGATGATCGACCTTGATCCATCCCGCGAGGTGGAGCCCCGGATTATGGAAGCGACGGCGATTGTCGGTGAGGTGCTGAAATCCCTCGGGCTCTCCTCGGTTCCGAAGACGTCGGGAGCGACCGGAGTGCAGATTATTGTGCCGATCAAGCAGGGAGTTACGTTTGACGAGCTTCGGAAGGTCGGGCATCTGGTCGGCCGTTATGTTACCGAGAAGCATCCCGGGCTGTTCACACTGGAGCGGCTGAAGAAACAGCGTGGCGACAAAATCTACTTCGATTACCTCCAGCATTACCGCGGCAAAACGCTGGCCGCCCCCTATACCCCCCGTGCCCGCCCGCTGGCGACCGTATCGACGCCGCTTACTTGGGACGAGGTTATCAGGAACGTCTCCCCTGAGGAATTCCATCTACTGAATATTGAAGAACGTCTGCGCGTCATGGGGGATCTGATCGAGCAATTGCCCCCGCAGCCGATTGAGCTTGTCATCGCCGGCCTTCGGTAGCGAATCGTTGTTCAGGGCCGTTAAAGGCAAAACCTCCGTCTTTCGCAGCTGCGAAGCGGAGGTTTTGGAATGTGGTTTTTGTTATATTAAAAGTTCTAGTGGATGGATTTCTTTTTAAAGCGTCCGCCCTTGACATCATGGATATTGCCGACCGCGACAAACGCATCGGAATCCCAATCTTCAACGATTGCCTTCATTTTGGCCTCTTCAAGCCGGGTAATCACGACGAATATCACTTTCTTGTCCTCGCCCGAAAATCCGCCCTCTCCCTGCAGGTAAGTGACACCCCGGCCTAGCCGCTCCGTCAGCGCTTCGCCGATATCGCGGTACTTGTCGCTTATAATCCAGACCGACTTCGATTGGTCCAGACCTTCGAGGGTAACATCGATCATTTTGAAAGCAATGTAGTAGGCAATCAGCGAGAACATGGCGTTATTCCAACCGAATACAAAGCCCGCTCCCGTCAAAATAAACAGATTAAAGAACATCACGACTTCGCCTACGGAAAAAGGCAGCTTCTTGGCAACCAGAATCGCCACAATTTCCGTACCGTCCAGCGATCCGCCGTAACGTACCACAAGACCAACGCCGACCCCGAGAATCACGCCGCCAAATACCGCCGCAAGCAGCGGCTCGACCGTAATCGGCTGCACGGGATGCAGCAGCTGTGTACCAATCGACATTACGACGACCGCAAACAATGTGGACAACGCGAATGTCTTGCCGATTTGCTTATAGCCGACGATAAGAAAAGGAAGGTTGAGAAGGGTTAGCAAAATGCCGAGGGGAATATCAAAAATATGCGACAGCATAATCGAAATGCCGGTTATGCCGCCATCGACCATCTGATTCGGAACGAGGAAAATTTCAAGCGCTACGGCCATCATGCCTGCTCCGATCACCATCATCACGGTACGCTGAGCCAGTCTGGCTGTCTTGGCTGTCCCGGATTTCTGGGGCTTATTCGGTTCCTCTTTAACTAGAATTTGTGGACTCGTGCCCATAGAACTCCCCCTGTCTTTGCCGTATTTTTTAGGTAGTCCTTATATTATATCACATTGGGATACCCGATAATGAATGGACAGGCCAAATAACCCCCGTTATCAGGGATCTCCTGTCAGTTTTTCTTTCACAGAAGCGGAGAAAGCAGGCGGCAAACTTCTTCCTTGGCCCGGGCGGCTTTTCCCCTTTTGCCAAAGCCATTCATATCCATCGCTTCGCTCTCTTCCAGATCGCGCTGAAACTGGCCAGCCAGCTCTTCGATTCGTTTCGGATGAAGCAGCACGGCGGACAGCTCGAAATTGGAATAGAAGCTCCGCATATCCTGATTAACGCTCCCGACCGAGGCCATCAGGCCATCGGCGATCCATATCTTCGCATGCATGAAACCCTTGTGGTAGCGGTAAAACTTCACGCCCGCATCCAGCAAATCCTCCACATACGAAAGAGAGGCGTTGTAAACAAACGGGTGGTCGGGTTTATCCGGAATGATAATCCGCACATCCGCCCCCCTTAGAACAGCTGTTTTTAACGCCCGCAAAATGGCCGGGTCCGGGATAAAATAAGGGGTCTCGATCCAAATCCGCTTCTCTGCGGCGCTTAGTGCTCCAAAAATCATAGCCTCTGAGGCGTCAATAGCTGCGCCCGGACTGCTGCCGATGATTTGAACCGCCTCCTTGCCTTCGCAGGCATGGACAGGGAACAGGCGCGGATGGCTCAAACGCTCACCGGAGGCGAGCCGCCAGTCTTTCAGGAAAATATGCTGAATAAAGTAGACGGCGTCGCCCTCCAGCCTCAGATGGGTGTCACGCCAAAATCCCATTTTCGGGTCTTTGCCCAGATATTCATCGCCGATATTGATTCCGCCGGTAAAGCCAACCAGACCATCGACGATAAGGATTTTACGGTGGTTACGGTAATTGAAGCGTCCGGCGGGCAGCGACGCGAGCGGCGGCAGAAACCGGTGCACCTCGACCCCGGCTGCAGATAACGACCGCACAAAGCGGCGGCTCAGCTTGCGGCAGCCCAGTCCATCGAGCAGCAAGCGCACTTTTACGCCCTGCCGGGCTTTGCGGATCATGACATCTTGGAATTTCTCCCCGGTTTCGTCATCTTGATAAATATAAACCTCCAGATGGATGTGCTCGGACGCGGCCTCCATCGCTTCAAGCATCGAATCGTACGTTTCATCCGCGTTAACCAGAATCCGGGTCATGTTTCTGCCGGTAACCGGACTTTCAGTCAGTCCCGACAGCAGACGCAGCAGCTCCGAGCGCCCGGTCAGCTCCGGGTTTCCTGTATCCTCCGCGCTGGTTACGGCCTGGCTCCGATCTTCAGCGTGCCTGTGGAGTCCGCGGCGTGTTTCGGCTTCCCGGCCTTTAAGCTTCCGGTTCATTCTATAGTCCCGGCCCATAGCCCAATAAATCAGCAGCCCGAGCGGCGGACAGCAAAAGAGCAGAGCAAGCCAGGCGACTGCTCTCTGGGGACGGCGATATTCAAGTAACAGAATCCCAATGATTTGGACAATAAACAAGCACAGCAGTGCAGCGAATATTTTCATACCGTCCAAGCCTCCTTTGCTGTCGTTCGCGACAGAGCGTTTGAGCTGCATCAGTACAGGTTTTGCCAAAAATCCCCGCATTATTCAATCATTCGCATGTCATGAACCCGTCCAGACCGGAATACATAGAGTTATATGGACAACTTGAACAGCCAAGCTTCCGGATGCAAGCGTTATTCGTCCGGGCGCAGGAAGGAGATGTTATGAAAAGCCGATCGGATAAGATTACCCTTCTCGTCGTCCGGGATGCCGGGCGTCCGGTCAGACAGCTTCAGCTATCCAGGCCGATGGCGATGGCCTTGCCGGCCGCCGCCGTTCTGTCTCTGTCCAGTCTGATCAGTTCCATGCATTACCATGCCTCCCGCTCCGTACAGGAGCTTGAAGCGGAAGCCGCCGCCCTGTCCTCGCAAAATGTTCGTCTGGAAGCCAAGATCGCGGATAAGGATCAAACGCTGCGACAAGTTCAAAGCGAAGCCGCCGCTCTCTCGAAAGAAGCCCAAGCAATCAAGGAGCAGCTCAAAAGCGTAGATGCGCTGGAACAGGAGCTGCAGGACCTCATAGACCGGCAAAAGGAAGGAGCTTCAGACAAAGAACCGGCCGCGAAGAAAACGGGGGCTAAAGCGGTTCCTGATCCGGACAAACGCGAAGCGGCCCTGGATACGGCTGCCTTATCGGCTGATGGCGCCGTATCCGGAATGAAAACCGGTTTTGACGTCATTTCGGACAGCTCTGATAAACGAATCGCGCTCGCTACTGACGGAGGTACCGTAAAAAAGCCTCCATTCGCGGCGTCTGTTAGCTCTGCTTCTCCTTCGGCGATCACCATCCGAATTGGAGCTTTTACAGCCGCCATCCTGGATACCCCCTCCTTACGGGTTGGCGGAGAATATGTAGCTTCCTACGGGCAGATCGGTACCATCCGGGAGACCAAAGACGAGCTTACGGAGATCGGCGGCATGCTCGAAGAGATGATCCACAGCCTTTCCCAAACGGTTCTGGACGCCCAGCAAGCGGAGGCCGATCTCCAGCGTCAGACGCTTCGTGATAGCGCGAACCTGACGAAGGCTTTCCTGTGGCCCACCTCCTCCCGGGTCGTCTCCTCCAGCTTTGGCTACCGCTCCGATCCCTTTAAAGGAAGTTCTTCTTTTCATGCCGGGATCGACATTGCGGCCGAGACCGGCGATTTCGTGTTTGCCGCTCAGGGCGGAACCGTGATGGCCGCCGAACGGTCTCCTGCCCGCGGCAATTACATCGTGATTGACCATGAGAACGGGCTAAAGACCTCTTACATGCATCTCAGCAGCTTGGCGGTATCCGCCGGAGACAAGGTCGTCAAAGGCCAACGAATCGGACAGGTCGGCAGCACCGGAAGAAGCACCGGCCCGCATCTGCATTTCCAAGTCAGCAAGCAGAACAAGACCGTGAACCCTTTGTCCTATGTCCATCCGAAATGAACATCAACCGCAAAGAGGAAATGGAGGAATGAAGCATGTGGAATAAAAAAGGAAAAGGACGGCCAGCCCTGCAGACAGATTCGCTGTTTGGCCATGGAGGAAACCTGGAAGGAAAGGTTCAATGCGACACCAATCTGCGCATCGACGGCGGGTTTACGGGAGAAATCCGCTGCGGGGGCACCTTGACGATCGGCGAGCAGGGACGTGTCCATGCTAGCATTACGGCCGCTGAGGTGATTATCGCCGGCAAAGTATTCGGGGATGTCACTGCGAAGCACGGTTTGACTCTGACCTCGACAGGCAGTCTGCACGGCAGCGCGGCCGCCGGCAAGCTGTCCATTATGGAAGGCGGCGTCCTGAACGGGCTGGTCGAAATGGAAGAACCGCCCGCTCCCGAAGGAGCGAACGGTTCGATATGGACCTCAGAATGCGCCGCGAATGCGGAACATGATTATGAACAGGACGGGCACGCATCCTAGCCATACCTCAAAGGTGGCGGGGCAGGCCTGTGGTTTCTTGTTTATTTTTCCGGTCACCCGGCGACGTCTCTGCGGCTGAACACGACCCAGGACAACAGCAGAAATACGGCATAATAAATAGCTAGCACCGCAATGGAGAAGCCAAGGGTCACGCCTCCAGGTCCTTGGTCGGAAACCAGATATGAGCTCAGGTTCATGTGGGTAAACAGCAGGTACTTCGCCCATTCATAACGCTCGGGACTGAAAATGGCGGTAAATACATCCTTGGCGAACATAATAAACAGCGACAAGCCGATCGCCAGCCCGCTTGCGCGGAACACGCTGGAAACCATGAAGGCAATCGCCGCGGTCAGGAACAACTCGATATACCGGCAGCCGATATCCAGCAAACTGTAGGTTCCCTGACTCCAGCTGCCGACCAGCGTGGACGCTCCTTCAGTCGGGAACAGGATGCGGGATGCACCGAACGCACAAACCGCTAGCAGTACCGTCGTGAGAATGCTGAACAGCACCATCGCCACATATTTTGACAGCAGGATCTTCGATCTGCTCCAGGGCCGGATCAGCAGCAGCTTGATCGTCCCCCATGAGAATTCGCCCGCGACGGCATCCGAAGCGATAACAACGGTAAAAATCGTATTCAAGAAAAACATGGCGCTGAGCGTCATTTGAAAGCTGTTCCACATGCCCGGCCGGTACTGCGGTTCGCTGGTAACGTATATGAGCACCGGCATCAGGATGCTCAAGACAACGAGCAGAAACAGCATGATCCAGGTACGGATGCGTCTGTATATTTTAATATTCTCGTTATGTACAAGCGACGAAAAACTACTCAATGCCTTCACCTCCCGTCATCTTCAGGAATTGGTCTTCAAGCGAAACGACCACTTCTTTTATGCCGAATACTTGAATTCCACCGCCAACCAGTCGCTCGTTCAATCCGGGGATATCGCTCCGGAGAGCTCTTACGACAAGGCCTTCAGCCTCCACGGTTCCGCCGATAAGCGCATGTGCCGCTCCCGGGTCGTTCACTTCGAACAAAATCTCCCTGCTCAGCGGCCCTGCTTCAGCTTCTCCCACAGATTTGAGCTGACGCACATCCACCAGTTTGCCGTTCTGAATGACCGCCACGCTGTCGCACATCAGTTCCATTTCGGAGAGCAAGTGACTGGAGACAAAGACGCTGGTCCCTTCTTCCCGGCACAGTCTTCGCAGGTAGTCGCGCAGCTCGCGGATACCTTGCGGATCAAGCCCGTTGGTCGGTTCGTCCAGAATCAGCAGTTTGGGGCGGTGAAGCAAGGCCTGGGCCACTCCAAGACGCTGGCGCATGCCAAGCGAATAGCTCTTCACTTTGTCATGAATCCGATTGTTCAGTCCAACAAGCCGTACGACCTCATCAATGCGCTGCTTGGTAACTCCGCTGACCATACGCGCATACTGGCGTAAATTCTGGTACCCGGTCAAAAATTTGTACATTTCCGGATTTTCCACAATCGCGCCGACCTGCGCTACCGCCTCTTCAAAATTCGTCCTTATGCTTCTTCCGCCAATCGTAATGTCTCCCTTGCTGATCGAGATCAGCCCGACCATCATTCGGATCGTCGTTGTCTTGCCCGCGCCGTTCGGACCGAGAAAGCCGAAGATCTGTCCCGCCGGGATATCGAGCGTCAAATCGTTGACCAGCGTTTTGCTGCCGATCTGTTTGGTTACACCGAGAAGCCGGGCGACCGGCTGCTGAACCGCTCTATTTTCCGTCATTCGATTGCACACATCCTTTCCTTATGATTTTGCAAAAATTCCCTATATTAGGTTAGACGACGCAGGACGCAAAAATACTGCAATTTTTTTTGAACCTCTTATTGGTAAACAAAAAGCGGCAGCTCGGAGACTCGCTCCGAACTGCCGCCTGCAATGCGTTATTTCAAAAATATTAGCTTTATTATTAACCGCCAACCCGTGCCAATTCTCGCATGTTCGCTTCAAAAGCGGCCATCATTGCGGCTTCGCCGGTAAGGCCGGTTTCCTCAACCTTGCGGATTTGGTCCATCATCCGTTTGTAATCCTTCGGAATAACGCGGGCGAATTTCGGCAGGTTATCCTGCCAATTGTCCAGCACACGCTGGCCGAGCGCACTGCCCGTCAGCTCCGTATGGCGGACGATCATGCCGTGCAGATCTTCGATCTCTTCGCTCTCCTCCACGCGCTCCAGCAGAACCATTTCCAGGTTGCAGCGGTTGATGAACGAATTATCGGGATCGAATACATAGGCGATACCGCCCGACATCCCCGCCGCGAAGTTGCGTCCGGTTTCGCCAAGGACAACGACGCGTCCGCCGGTCATGTATTCACAGCCGTGGTCGCCCACGCCTTCAACGACAACCTTGGCACCGGAGTTGCGGACTGCGAAGCGTTCGCCGGCAATACCGCTGATGTAAGCTTCACCGCTTGTCGCTCCGTAGAATCCCGTGTTGCCGACAATGATGTTCTCCTCGGCGACAAACGTCGCTTTCGGAGACGGCTTGACGATCAGCTTGCCTCCGGAGAGGCCTTTACCGATGTAGTCGTTCGTGTCGCCCTCAACCGTAATGGTGATACCCTTCGGCATGAATGCCCCAAGGCTTTGTCCGGCAGATCCTGTGAAGTGCAGGCGAATCGTGTCATCCGGCAAGCCGGCTGCGCCGTATTTGCGCGTCAATTCGCTGCCGAGAATCGTACCGACGGCGCGGTTAACGTTCGTAATCGGCAGGGATGCCTCCACAACCGTTCCGTTCTCGAGCGCCGGAGCTGCAAGAGAGAGCAGCTTGGATACGTCCAGCGTCTCTTCCAGGCCATGGTTCTGCTTCTTGGTGTTGTAACGCGTGCTGCCTTCAGGCAGCTCTGGCGTATGCAGCAATCCGCTGAGGTCGACGCCCTTCTTCTTCCAATGATACGAAGCCTGAACCGCATCCAGGCAGTCCGTGCGTCCGACCATTTCTTCAATGGTGCGGAAGCCGAGGCTCGCCATAATTTCGCGCAGATCCTGGGCGACGAATGTCATAAAGTTAACGACATGCTGCGGATCGCCTGCAAAGTTCTTGCGCAGATCCGGATTCTGCGTTGCGACGCCGACCGGACAAGTGTCCATTTGGCAGACACGCATCATAATGCAGCCCACAGCCACCAGCGGAGCGGTGGCAAATCCGAACTCTTCGGCGCCCAGCAGCGCAGCCACCGCCAAGTCGCGGCCGCTTAGCATTTTGCCGTCGGCTTCCAGCACGATCCGGTCGCGCAGATTGTTCAGCATCAGCGTCTGATGCGTCTCGGCAAGACCCAGTTCCCACGGAAGACCCGCATGGCGGATGGAGTTCATCGGCGACGCGCCGGTGCCTCCGTCGTAACCGCTGATCAGGATGACGTCGGCGCGGCCTTTCGCTACACCAGCAGCGATCGTTCCGACACCAACCTCGGATACGAGCTTCACGTTGATGCTTGCGCGCGGATTGGCGTTCTTCAGGTCGTAAATCAGCTCCGCCAAATCCTCGATCGAGTAAATATCATGGTGAGGAGGCGGAGAGATCAGACCCACGCCCGCCGTGGAACCGCGAACCTCGGCAACCCAAGGATACACCTTGCGTCCCGGAAGCTGTCCGCCTTCGCCCGGCTTCGCGCCCTGCGCCATCTTGATTTGAATCTCGTCGGCGTTCACCAGGTAGTTCGACGTTACGCCGAACCGGCCGGATGCGACCTGCTTGATCGCACTGCGGCGGGAATCGCCATTGGCGTCCGGAGTAAAGCGCGCCGGATCTTCCCCGCCTTCGCCGGTATTACTCTTGCCGCCGATGCGGTTCATCGCAATCGCCAGCGTCTCGTGCGCTTCCTTACTGATCGAGCCGAAGGACATGGCGCCGGTCTTGAAGCGTTTCATGATCGATTCGATCGGTTCCACTTCTTCCAGCGGAATAGCCTCTCCTACCGGCTTGAATTCAAGCAGGGAACGAAGCGTCTGATGCTTCTTGCTCTCGCCCTGAACCAGAGCGGAGTATTTCTTGTACATATCGTAATCGCCGCTGCGGACGGAATGCTGAAGCAGATGAATCGTCTGCGGGTTGAACAGATGATCCTCTCCGTCGCTGCGCCATTGGTATTCGCCGCCGGAATCCAGCACTTTATCC
Organism: Paenibacillus sabinae T27; assembly: GCF_000612505.1. Taxonomy (NCBI): domain Bacteria; kingdom Bacillati; phylum Bacillota; class Bacilli; order Caryophanales; family Paenibacillaceae; genus Paenibacillus; species Paenibacillus sabinae. The sequence goes on along the minus strand of NZ_CP004078.1, from coordinate 1,131,082 downwards.
GTGCCATCCTTATCGGAGAAGGCGCGGTTATGATGCACCAGCGCTTCCGCGGCCACTTCTTCCAGACCGATGCCGCCGATGCGGGACGGCGTCCAGGTGAAGTAGCGGTCCACGAACTCGGAATTCAGGCCGACCGCCTCGAAGATTTGGGCGCCACGGTAGGACTGAATTGTGGAAATCCCCATCTTGGATAGGATTTTGACCACGCTCTTAGTCGCGGCTTTAATGTAGTTCTTCACGGCTTTTTCATGCGAAACGCCTCTCAGCAGACCTTGGGCGATCATGTCGTCCAGGCTCTCGAACGCCAGGTACGGATTGACCGCGCTCACGCCGTAGCCAAGCAGAAGCGCATAGTGATGCACTTCGCGCGGCTCGCCGGATTCAAGCAGAATCGTTACTTTGGTCCGCGTGCCTTGACGGATCAGATGGTGATGCAGGCTCGATACGGCCAACAGAGCCGGAATAGCCGCATTCTCGCGGTCTACGCCGCGGTCGGACAGAATAAGAATATTGTGCCCCTTGTCGATTACCCGGTCGGCGGCTTCGCTCAGACGGTCAAGCGCGGTGCGCAGTCCTTCGGCTCCCAGCTCGGCCGGGAACAGAATCGGAATGGTCATCGACTTGAAGCCGGCGCGGCGCACGTGACGGATCTTGGCAAAGTCTTCATTGGACAGGATCGGTGTATCCAGCGCGATCTGTCTACAGCTTTCCGGTTCTGGATTAAGCAGATTGCGCTCCGGTCCGATTGTCGTTGTCGTCGAAGTAACCAGCTCTTCGCGAATCGCGTCGATCGGCGGGTTGGTTACCTGGGCGAACATTTGTTTAAAGTAGTTATACAGCCGCTGCGGACGGTCGGACAGCACCGCCAGCGGAGCGTCGTAGCCCATGGAGCCGACCGCTTCGGCGCCGCTTGACGCCATCGGCTCAAGCACCTTGCGCAGATCCTCGAACGTGTAGCCGAAAGACTGCTGCAGCTGCTGGACGTTGTCATGCTTCGGATTCGGCAGCTCCGGAGCGTCCGGAAGCTCGCTCAGGCCGATCAGATGCTCGTCAAGCCATTCACGGTACGGACGCTCGGAAGCGATCGCCGCCTTCACTTCTTCGTCGGAAATAATCCGGCCTTCCTTCGTGTCGACCAGCAGCATCCGGCCCGGTCTCAGGCGGTCCTTGTACAGCACGTTCTCCGGAGCGATATCCAGTACGCCCGCTTCGGAGGACAGAATAATCAAATCGTCCTTCGTTACATAGTAGCGTGAAGGCCGCAGCCCGTTGCGGTCAAGAATGGCGCCGATTTGCACACCGTCGGTGAAGCCCATGGCGGCCGGACCGTCCCACGGCTCCATCAGGGTGCTGTGGTATTCGTAGAATGCCTTCTTCTTCTCGTCCATGCTGTCGTGGTTGCTCCACGGCTCCGGAACCATCATCATGGCCACATGAGGCAGGGAACGTCCGCTCAGGTACAGGAACTCGAACGTGTTGTCGAACATCGCGGTGTCGGAACCGTCCGGGTTGATAACCGGCTTGATCTTCTCCAGATCGCCGCCGAACACTTCGCTCTTGAACAGGGATTGCCGTGCATGCATCCAGTTCACGTTGCCGCGCAGCGTGTTGATTTCGCCGTTGTGGATCATGAAGCGGTACGGATGCGCGCGCTCCCAGCTTGGGAACGTATTCGTGCTGAAACGCGAGTGGACAAGCGCGATCGCCGATTCCAGCTTTTCGTTCTGAAGATCAAGATAGAACTGCCCCACCTGCTCGGTGGTCAGCATTCCTTTATAAACGATTTTGCGGCAGGACAAGCTCGGAATATAGAAGGAGTCTCCTTCTTCCAATCCGCCGTAGCGGATTGTGAGCTCCGCCCGTTTGCGGATTACGTACAGTTTGCGTTCAAAGGCAAGATCGTCCTGAATATCAGCGGACCGGCCGATAAATACTTGACGGACATAAGGCTTGGCGGCCTTGGCCGTCTTGCCCAGCATGTCGTCGCGTGTCGGAACTTCACGGAAGCCGAGCACGGTCTGCCCTTCTTCGGCGATAATGTTGCTCAGGATGCGCTCATGCTCGGTGCGGATGCTTTCGTTATGAGACACAAAAAGCATACCGACACCGTAACGGCCCGCCTCCGGCAGTTCAAACCCGAGCGCTTTCGCTTCTTCGGAGAAGAACCGGTGCGGAATTTGCAGCATAATGCCCGCGCCGTCGCCGGAATTCGGCTCGCTTCCCTGGCCTCCGCGATGCTCCATATTGGCGAGCATGGTTAAGGCGTTGCTGACAATCTCATGAGAGGGCTTTCCTTTAATATGGGCAACAAAGCCCATACCGCAGGCATCTTTCTCGAACTGGGGATCGTAAAGGCCCTGTTTAGGGGGCAGTTCTGTGTGTCTCATCTTACGCAACCTTTCTATAATAAAGTGGGGCATTATTAATAATTATTCAACGCAGATTGGTTATATTATTTTATCATCGACCTTACATGAGCGCAATTTAAACTTTTTTATTATACCGATTAAGATTAGCTTTTGCGTCACAGCTTTAGAGAAATAAAGCTTAAATAATCTGCTGCATGAATAATTATACATTAAGAATGAATAAGTGCTTATAAAATGAAAACGTTTTACTCATGTAATCCTTTTGTAACATAAGGTGGAAAGCGTTTTCTTTTCCTGTATGCACCAAAAAGCGCCCCAAAAGGGCGCTCCGGTGAAAACCGCCGGCGGCGATTTCATTAAATGTTATACAGACAAAACTTGTTCACTATTTAATTCGGTTTGCGAGTCGCGTCCGCGGGTTATAAAGTAGAAAAATGTCAGAATGAGGAAGATGACGCCATAAACGGCCAGCGTACCCGCATCGCTCCACATTTTGCCGAAATCGCCCGTAGAGATGACCGATCTGAAGCCTTGCACGCTGTAGCTCATCGGGAGCAGCGGATGAATCGACTGCATCCATTTCGGAATCACCTCAAGCGGGAATGTGCCGGCGCTTGTCGTGAGCTGGAAGATCAGCAGCACGATGACAACGAATCGGCCCGGCTGATCCAGCCAGGTAACGAGAGCCTGGATCACCCACATGAACGAAAGGCTCGCGATGAACGTAAATGCGTAAAATCTCGGCACACTCTGCACTTCGAGTCCTATACCGTAGAGCAGGATCGAAGCGGCCACCAGAGACTGCAGCAGGCTCATGGCGGAGAAAATCAGCGTGCGGCTGACAAACCGGTTAAACCCGGTCGCCTCCTCCACGGTAACATTGCGGAGAGAGATGATGATCGTACAGATCAGCGCACCCACGAACAGGCCCAGGGACAGGAAGTAGGGAGCAAGCCCGGTACCGTAGTTCGGCACTTTGCTCAAGGTTTCCTGATTCAGCTCGACCGGCTCCGCGAACATGCTTGCGGTCCCGTCTGTCCGATTGACGTCCGTCTTAACCGCTGCATCGCCGAGCTTGCCCGCAAGCTCCGCTGATCCGGACTTCAGGCCCTCTGTGCCGTCCTTCAGGTCTCCGGCGCCATCAGCCAGTTTCTGCGATCCTTCCGCTACGGAGCCGATGCCGCCGCCAAGCTTGGCGACTCCGGCCGCAAACGCCGACGCGCCCGATTCCAGCTTGGCGCTGCCTTCCGCAAGCTTACTGCCGCCTTGCGCCGCCTCGCCGAGCTTCGCCCCGAACTGCTGCATGCCGGCCGACAGCTTGCTTCCGCCGTCGGCAAGCGCCGACGCGCCCCCCGCAAGCTTCTGCTGCCCCGCAGCCAGCTGCTGCGCACCGGCGTTCAGCTGCTGCGCTCCGCCGTTCAGCTCGCCAGCGCCGGCCGCGACCCGCTGCGCTCCGTCATGCACCTGCGCAGCGCCCGCCGCCAGCTGCTCCTGGCCGCTGTGCAAGTCGCTTGCGCCCTGGGCGAGCTGCGCCTGGCTCTGCTGAAGCTGCGCGCTGCCGTCGGCCACCGCCTTGCTTGCGGCGATCAGCTTCTGCACATCGGCGCTCGCCGCAAGCGTAGGATTGGCGGCCGCCAGCTGCTGGAGGCCATCCGAGACGCTCTTGGCCCCGGCGCTAACCTTCGCACTGCCGTCGGCCGAGGCCTTCAGTCCGTCCGCCAGCTTCGCGCTGCCGTCGACGGAAGCAGCCAGCCCGGCTTGCAGCTTGCCGCTGCCGTCCGCGACGGACATCGCTCCGCTCTTAAGCTTCGCTCCGCCGTCCGCAACAGCTTCCGCTCCGGTCTGAAGCTTCGCCGCCCCCTGGGCTGCCTGCTGCAGCCCGCCGCTCAATTGCTTGGCGCCCGCCGCCGACTTCGCCGCGCCGTCCGCAAGCTGCTTATGGGCGGCGGACAGCCGGTTCAGCCCGCTGGCCAGAGAGCTCCCGCCCGCCTGAAGCTGGGCGGCGCCGGTCTTGAGCGCGGCGGCCCCCTGCTTCAGCGGCTGTACGCCGCTTAGCAGCTTGCCCGCGCCATCGCTGAGGACAACCAGATTATCCTTCAGCTTGGACGCGCCGTCGTCCAGCTTGACGGCCCCGTCGGCGATTTTGGTGGCGCCGTCGCTGGCTTCGCCAAGCCCGCTGGAGATGTCGGCGATTTTGTCAAAGACGGAATTCGCATACGCCTCCGTAATCTTCGCGGATACTTTGGCTTTAAGCTCCTTGGCCGCCGAATTCGCAATGGTGCTTGCCGTGAAATTCTCGCCCTGCTTCGGCTCGTAAATGAGCTGCGCAGGCGTCGGGTGGTCATCCAGCAGTGTCGTCGCATTGGCCGAGAAGTTCTCCGGCACAATGATCGCCACATAATACTCGTCTTTCTCCAGTCCCGCCGCCGCCTGCTCGCGGCTCACAAAGCTCCAGTCGAAGTCTTTGCTCTTCTTGAGCTCCTCCACCAGATCATGCCCGGCATTCAGCCGGGTTCCCTCGTAATCGGCGCCCTTATCTTCATTAACGATAGCAATGGGCATCTTATCCAGATTGCCGTACGGGTCCCAGAACGCCTTCAGATACACTCCGCTGTACAGTATCGGAATGAACAGGACGACCAGAACGGTAATCAGCGTCATCGGCTTCTTGAATACCGCGCCCACGTCTTTGGTAAAGACAGATAATGATTTCAATCCGGTCCTCTCCTTATGCATTTTCTTTATACTCTGTTGTGTTGCTGAAATAACAACTGACTATTTTCCCCGATTGGTCAATCAAAGGGATAAGAAAAACTCCTATCGGAGCCTCTCGAAGATGTTGCCGAATCCCTCTTTAGCTGTTGTTTTTCCTATCTTCTTCCCTCATAAATGAATTCCGCAGCAAAAAAGCGTCTTAATCGGGAACGGCCTTCCGCCTCCTCCTTACACCTGCTTCAGTTCCAGCCCCTCGGCCAGAAACAGCCGGAAATACGCTTTGATCTGCTCCTTGTCCAGAGGCTCACGCAGTTTGCCCATCTCCGAAGTCAGCACAACATACAGCTTCAGCATAACCGCCGATACTACCTTGGGATCGCACGGCTTCACTTGACCCTGCCCGATGGCGTACTCCACCTCCCGTTCGATATACCCGAGGATGACACTCTCGATCTTGTCGAGGCCTTCCTGCGCCTGCGGCGTGCCGAATTCGCGCTTTTCCTGGGAAAGCTTGATGAACAGCTCGTGCTCACTTCGGAATTCCAGCAGGGCGTCCAGCACCCGCTGCAGATTATCGAAGAACGGCTTGTCGCGCCTGATCTCCCGTTCGGCGATATGTTTCAAATCAAGAATGACTCCGCGCAGAATTTCGTCAAAGAGCTGTTCCTTGTTCGAAAAAAAAGTATAAATGGTGCCCTTGCCGACATTCGCGATTTTCGCCACCTGATCCATCGTTGTCGCCTTGTAGCCGAATAATGAAAAAGATTTCGCCGCCGCCTTGATCACCTGCTGCCTTCGGTCCACCGCTGCCACTGGTTAAGCACGTCCTTTCCACCGCTTTGCGCAATGCTGTTCAATCGATACTGACCATTTTACGAATTTAGTCATTCAGTCATTAATAAATTTACCACCATGACCGCCGGATTGCAATACCTTCCAGAATGTTTTATTTTTAGTTTTTGCAGTGTTTTAACTTTCTATTTACGTCTTATTTGTATAATGTGATTATGAGGCAGAATTTCTGAGCAAAAATAGCGTATAGTGAATGTAACAAACTTTGCAATTCTATCGATACGGAAAGTAGCGGGTGACATTATGCGAAAGAAAAGAGTACTGCTGTTTTCGGAAGGGTTTGGCACGGGCCATACAGGGGCAGCCTATGCTCTGGCTGAAGGGATCAAGCGCCTTAATCCTGCAGTCCAGTGCCGGGTCATCGAGCTGGGCAAATTTCTGAACCCGACGGTGGCTCCATGGATTCTTTCCGCCTACCGCAAGACGGTCAGCAGCCAGCCGAAGCTGGTCGGCATGCTGTACAAGACCCAATACCACAGATCACTGAACCGGTTCACCAAGCTTGCGCTGCACCGGGTTTTCTATACACATGCCCGGCAAGTCATCGAGCAGCTTAAGCCCGATCTTATTATATGCACGCATCCCCTTCCCGCCGCCGTCGTATCCCGGCTGAAGCATCTGGGGCTGAATGTGCCGCTTTACACTTTGATTACAGATTATGACGCGCACGGAAGCTGGGTTAACGCAGAGGCGAATCGCTATCTCGTCTCCACTTCCAGGGTCAAGTCGATTTTGACGGGACGCGGCATTCCCGCCGACCAGGTGACGGTAACGGGCATCCCCGTCCACCCCAAGTTCTGGGAACGTTCCAGCAAAGAGACGCTAAGACAGGAGCTTGGACTGGCAAATATGCCTACCGTGCTTATTATGGGCGGGGGCTGGGGCCTGATGTTCGGCGAAGAGATCATGAACGCGCTGACGGCGAAGATCGATCAGATTCAGCTCGTCTTCTGTATGGGCAGCAATAATAAACTGGTGGAAAAATTGCGCAGCGACCCCCGGCTCCGCCATCCGAACGTTACTATTATCGGATACAGCAGCGATGTCAATAAGCTGATGGACGCCGCGGATCTGCTGATTACGAAGCCGGGCGGCATGACCTGCACGGAGGCGCTGGCCAAAGGCATTCCGATGCTGTTCTATCAGGCCATACCCGGGCAGGAAGAGAAGAACAGCCAATACTTCGTTGAACTCGGACTTGCCGAGATGCTTGATTCCGAGAAGGTCGTCGATAAATGGTTCCGGCTGCTGCGCCGCGAATACGCGGAGCTGGAGGAACAGCGCCGCCGCCGCCTCTCGCCCGACCGTTACCAGCCGGGGAACTGCGCGGCAACGGTGCTGGAGATGCTAGGGAACCCGAAGGATCTGTCCGGGAGCCTCAGCGCCCAATCCCAACCTTGCCCCGATGAAGCGATATATCTGACGCCTTAACCTTGGCTTAACACGAAACTGCAAAAAGGATGACCGGATTTTACACCGGTCATCCTTTTTTGATGTCAGATGGGACTGAAATCGCCGTTACAGATAGATACGGCGAGCTCATCTTTTCAACTAAATCTCCAGACTTTCCCCGGCTTTCAGCGGATAGCCGTCAATGCCCTCCTGCTTCAGCCTGTCGCAGAACTGAACTCCGTCCTGCTCGATACCCGGAAACGTGTTGTAATGCAGCGGAATGACTTTGGCTGCCCGCAGCCACCGCGCCGCCAGCAGCGCATCGTCCGGCCCCATCGTCAGCATATCCCCGATCGGCAGCGCAGCAAGATCGATGGCATTGCGTTCCCCGATCAGCCTCATATCGCCGAACAGCGCGGTGTCCCCGGCATGGAACAGCGTTTTACCGTCAAGGTTCAGCAGGATTCCCGCAGGCTGGCCAAGATAAATCCAGTAGTCTCCCTCCTGTATGGACGAGGAGTGGAAGGCGGGGGTATATTTTACGGTGAATCCGGAATAGGTAAGCCCGCCGCCAATATTCAAGTGCTTGACTTTTGCGCCTTTAATCCGGCAGTATTCCGCAAGCTCGTAGACCGCGAAGATCGGGCAATCGTTGTTCTTGGCAATCTCCACCGCATCCCCGAGGTGATCGGAGTGCCCGTGGGTCAGCAGTACGGCGTCCACCCGGATATCTCCCGGCGCGATTCCCGAATGAGGATTCCCCGACAAGAACGGATCAATGATAATGCTGGCGCCAGTCCCTTCAACCAGCAGCGCGGAATGGCCGTAGTAAGTAATTTTCATAATTTTTCCCCTCCTCTGTACATATAGTTAGATTACCCTGTACGAGGAAGATCAACTATCTATAAAAGCTGTGATTTCCAATTTTTTTGGAAAAAGTTCGGGAATGATGCACGCTAAGATCCTGGGCCAGCGTAAGCGAAAGAAAATAATAGGTATCGTCGGTGACGGCCTTCACTCCGGAAAGCGCATCAGCCACCGCCCGGACCGATTCACGGTTAGGCTTGACCCGATTCAGCCGCCCGTTGGCTACGGGGCTGAACTGATATTTCTGGTAGATCACTTCTTTGATCGTATCGGGAAAATTGGCTGACCGCAGCCGGTTTAGGACAACGTTGGCGACTGCCACCTTGCCCTTGTACGGTTCGCCTTCTGCCTCTGCCATGACGATTCGCTCCAGCAGAAGCACATCTTCTACGGATACCGCGTAGCTCCGGGTCGCCTGATGACGCTCTTCCCGGCTTAACAGCCTGTTCCGTGAGAAGTAGAGTATTGCAGGGGGATGTAGCTTGGATGCGGCAGCCTTATTGACCGCGGACTGGCCCGCCTTCACCCCGATAGCTGCCTTACGCCTTGCTTCCCGCACGCTTTGCGGGATGCTTACGGCGGCGGCCTTGAAGGTCCCGCCCCTTGGCGCTTCGAGCGAGGTGGCTTGAGCCGTCCGGCGCCACGCTTTGGCGCTCAGCCATTCGGCGGCGAGCATGGGCTCCCAGGCGTGCCGGGGTGACCGGTATACATCGGACAGCTTGGGCTGGACCTGCCGGACGATGGCGATTCGCGCCGTCCGGCCCGATTTCGCCGCCGGCTTAGTCCTGTCAGCCGTTTGCACGGCTGTCTCGCCCGAGTCCGCCGCAGACGAAAGACGCGGAGACTGCCATCGGCCCAGGTGGACCTTGTCCCGCTCTTCGCTCCGGCCCAGTCCGGGCACAAGCAAAATTATCGCAGAGAAACACACCAGAATAACGCCGAACAGCGGCATCACCCAGCGGTTCAATTTGAATACAGACATTTCATTCCTCCTAATTTCACGGCACATTCCTAACTATATGTAACCGAAAATGAGAGGTTTGAACAGGTTTAACCTTCTTTTTTTATTAAATTTTTATTTTTTCGACAATTTCATACATCGGTTTGTTATGCATCCGCGTTGCAAAAAGAACCCACTCATCCACTCTCCAGGGTGCCTGCAGAACGCTCTCTTCCCGTGTGAGCGCATCAAGATATTGGGAGTCAAACCCCCGCTCCCCCCTGTATTTGCGGGCCAGCGTCACATGGGGCTTGTACGCACGCTCCTCGGCGCGAAATCCCAGCGGTTCCGTAGCTGACACAATCCGGCTGTGCAATTCCCTTAGCCGGTCCGTTTCTCCGTCCAATCCCGCCCACAGAACGCGCGGTGCCGACGGAGGGCCGAAGACGCCCGTGCCGCGCAGCGACAAGGTGAATGGCCCGAAGTCCGCCGCGGACTTCTTCAGCGCCGACACTAGCTCGGGAATGCTCCTCGGGTCGGTATCGCCCAGAAACTGGAGTGTAATGTGGTAGTCCTCCTCATGCGTCCATTTTGCAAAGGGCAGCTCCCGGGAGAGCCTGCGGCACATGTCTGAAGCGGCTCCGCGAAGTTCGGGGGACAATCTTACAGCCGTAAACAATCTCTCGGGAGTCATGTCCCTCTTGCCGTTCTTTATTCCGTCATCCATGTTCATTTCACCTTTCTTCGCGGATTTGCTATGCTTATGGAATATTAAGCTTCTAATTAATAAAGTTTACTGTCGGGAGGGACGATTGTGGCAAAATCGATTGTATGTCTGCAGCCTTTGACAAAAGAACAAGTGGAAGCGATCCGCAAGGCCGCTCCCGGCTATACCTTTGTGCAGTGCGACGCCAAACAGCCGGATCTTGAAGCGCTTGCCGAGGCGGAAATCGTGATCAGCTGGGCGAAAGGAATTTCAGGCCTCCTGCTTCGCGAAGGCACTCCGCTCCGCTGGGTTCAGGCCTGGTCTGCCGGAGTCGACAAGCTGCCGCTTGACCGGCTGGAGCAGCGGGGAATTGTGCTGACCAACGCCAGCGGCGTGCACGCCGAACCGATCTCCCAGGTTATCTTCGGATATATGCTGATGTTCGTTCGCAACCTGCATACAGCCATCCGCAATCAGGACCGCCGTATCTGGAATTCGGATGAAACCGAGACCGAGCTGACGGGCAAGACAGTTGTCATCGCCGGCACCGGCGAAATCGGAGCCGCAACGGCCAGAATCGCCAAAGCTTTCGGAATGAGAACCATAGGCGTGCGCCGGATTGATGATCCGCTGCCCGGCTTTGACGCCATGTACACGACCAGCCGGCTTAAGGATGCCGTGGCCGAGGGCGATTTTGTCATTAACACGCTCCCGCTTACAGGCGAGACCCGCGGTCTGTTCGATGCCTCCGTGTTCTCCTCATTTAAGGAGGGCTCCTATTACATCAATATCGGCCGCGGAGGCACCACCGATACGGAGGCGTTGATCGAAGCGCTGGAGAACGGAAGGCTTCGCGGCGCGGGGCTGGATGTGTTCGAAGCGGAACCGCTGCCCGAAGATCATCCCTTATGGGACATGAAGCAGGTGATCATCACTCCCCACGTCGCCGGCTTGACCGATCATTACAGCAACCGCCTCGTCGGTATTTTTACCGAAAATATGAAATCTTATTTGGCTCATGGCGCTCCCACGGTCAATGTGGTTGACTACCTCCGCCAATATTAAAGGCAGAGCCAGAGCGACCGTCTGAAGGTTCCCTTGAACACCGTGCAGCCGCCTTTGATTTCAAAGCCGGCCGCGACAATACTCTCCTGAACCGGCTGCGTGGAAATAATGACCGCGCGGCCGGTTAACCGGCGGAGAGCTTCGAGCATTTCTCTTGTGTCCGCCGGCGAGAGAACGGAGCACAGGTTATAAGGCATGTCCAGCACAGCCGCGTCATAACGGCCGAACAGATTTCTCATGTCCCCGAGCGTCACGATATGCTCCGGGTAGCCGAAATGGCGAAGATTCCCCTTCGCCCCCCGCACGGCGAGCGGATTGAGATCGCAGCCGGTCATGTCCATCCCCATGAACAGCCCTTCAATCAGAACGCTCCCCATCCCGCAGCACGGATCGAGAACCCGCAGGCCTTCCGGACGCGGGGCCGCGATGTTGACGGCCGACCTGGCCAGCGCCACACTGAGCCCCGTGGAATAGTTATGCGGCTTAAGCTTCCGCTCCTGCCAGCTTCTGTCGCTCTCATGGTACTCGCCAAGCATAATAATGCCATTATGCTTGACCAGTCCGAATACGCGGTCCGGCGACCGCAAATCGGCCATGCCGGTCATCCGCCTGCCGACGGTTCTCTCCAGCTCTTTGCGTTCTTCAAAGGTTCCGCCCCCTTCCTTCGGACAGATCAGCTTAAAGGTCTCTCCCGCTTCAAACCCGATTCCGGCAGCAAACTCCCCTATGGCTTCCAGCGATTCCGATGCGCATTGAATATCAATTCTGCCTAATATAAACGGACTTCGGCAAGGATCAATCTTTTCCCGGGCAATAACGAGTCCCGGAGACAGGACATCCCCTTGCAATAATACCTCCAGCTCCAAAGAGCACAGTCCGCTTTCGTTCTCGTGACTTCGAAATATATATAAGTAAGGCATCTCTATGTAGTCCATCCTCATCCCTCCTTTCGTTTCTATTACAGCCGTCCACAACAAACGCCCTCTCTGCATTTCGCAAAGCCGGGCGTCAAGAGCAAAGCAGTATTGAGTATCTCTTTAATCCAAATCGTAGATCGAGCCGACTTTAAGCCCGAACAGCTCATTGTAGATTTTCTCGGCAAAAGCATCCGTCATTCCCGCAATATAGTCGATTACCATATGCTCCCAGGTCCAGATCGGTTTTGGCCGGCGCTGGTCCTTTTCAAAACGCTGCAGCCAATCGGTCGGGATAATCGCCTTCGACGTATCCGGGTCAACAAAAGCGCCCCACAGCTTCCGCACAATCCATTCGCTGCGCTTCTGCAGCCGCTGTACACGGAGATCGCGGATCATCGTCACCCAGGCAAAGCTTTTCAGGACGCTTACCGTGCGCAGCAGGTCTTCGTCTTCTTTTCCTTCCTTAATAAAGGTAACCTTCTTCCAGTCGCCGTCCGGGATGACACCGAGGCTGCCGACAAAAGTGCTGACCCAATAGGCTTTGACTTCGCGGCGGGTCCGGGAGTAATCATTTTCACAGGTCGGCATTTTCTCCTTCCAGACGCGCAGGAACGAATCCAGCACCTCTTCCACCTTCGGCCGTATCGCTTCCTCCGTCCATCCGTGCCAGAAAGAATCCTCCAGCGTCATGATCTTCTCGACAATCAGCCTGATAATATACGGATCGCGCATAAAAAACTCATGAACCTCGATTTTTCCGGCCTTGATGCCGTCTTCCAGGTCGTGGGCGGAGTAAGCGATATCGTCGCACAAATCCATCAACTGGGCTTCAAGCGTCTTCTTGCCTTCCGGAATGCCCCATTCGGAGCGGACATGCGAGATATATTCCCACTCATGCTGGTACATCCCTTTTTTGAGCACCGTTCCGGGAAAAGGGTACTTGTTGATACCAAGCAGTACGGCATCCGACAGATTCAGTCCGTCGATATTTTCGCGCTTTTCCAGAAACATGATCAGCCGGAAGTTGTGCGCGTTCCCTTCAAAATGCTCATATTTGGTTCGCATCTCATTAAAGATTTCGAGCTTGCGGACCGGGTCCGCCGCCGCGCCCGTCACCAGCGCCTTCTGCGTCGTCTTCTCCTCAATCATACGGTCCAATATGTTGTCTAGCACTTCTTCCCCTTTATGTCCGAACGGCGGATGGCCGAAATCATGGGCGATCGATGCACATTCGACGACCTCGGGATCAATGACCAGGCCCGGATTTTCGGCTTGTCCCGTTTCGACTTCGGGATACGAGCGCAGCAGGCTCTTGGCCGCTTCGCGGGCAATTTGCGCCACTTCGAGCGAATGCGTCAGGCGCGTCCGGTAATAATCGCCGGTGCCTGCGCCGAATACTTGGGATTTCCCTTGAAGCCTGCGGAAGGTAGGCGAATGGATAAGCCGGGAATAATCGCGTTCGTATACGGCCCGCGACGTCTCCTGCCGGGTGATCTCCGGATATTGGCGGTGTTCTCTTTGTTCAATCAGTGTCATATCCCCCACCCCTTTATATAGCATTCTGTCTTTAATACTTCATTATAGTTCATTTTCGGCAAAAGTTTCATTAATCCGCTTATATTTTTCATATTCGCACTTGAATCCCGTTTTCCGCTCTTTTCGCTCTTTTTCAGGAAAAATTCCGCTTTTCCTCGGTAAAGTGATGCATTTTCACGGAATATATCATAAATACTCAGAATATCTTGTTTTTCCCAACATTATGTAGTATAATTTCGTTATATCAAATATGTTTTGGTTTTGTTTTGATATAACTGATTATAACTGGACATCAAGAATCACTTAACTATACATCTCTTTATTACCCAAAAATGAGAGGAGAGTTCTCAAATGAAACTTAGCGCTAGAAACCAATTGGAAGGTACCGTAACGCTGGTCAAAGCAGGTCCGATCAATGCAGAGGTTGTTATTGATGCCGGCGGACAGAAGATTACTTCCATTATCTCTTTGGATGCCCTTGAAGAACTTGGTATTAAAGAAGGCTCTACCGTAACCGCTCTTTTCAAAGCTTCCTCGGTTTTGCTCATGGCTTAAGGGCGGCTGCCCGCTTCATGGTAATCCGACGCAAAGAGAACCGGATACACATCCAAGGAGATGTGCGTCCGGTTCTTTTGTATTCTCCGCCCGCAATAATTGCGCCCGGGCCAAAAATAAGGTAGTCTTGTGTTAATGCACTAGCAGTGCGACGGCTGCCGGGCGCAGCCCAATTTTTAGGAGGCTTTATTTTATGTCCGACAATACATCCTATACAACCGAAGAGGTTGCCCAGCTGCTTAAGATATCAAAGCTTAAGGTCTATGATCTTATTAAAAAAGGCGAGCTTTCTTCTTATCGGGTCGGCAAACAAATGCGCGTGGACTCTTCGGATCTTGAACTGTACAAGCAGCAGTCCAGAGGAATCGGACGTCAGGCTCCCATGCTTGCTCCGGTACAGCCCCCGGTTCAGAGCACAGGCCTCGCCCATAATGCCGCTATTCCAGGGGGGTTCCGATCATCGGCGCGAGATATCGTTATTACCGGACAGGATATCAGTCTGGATATTCTGGCGCAGCATTTGGAAAAGTTCTCGCCCTCGCTGCGCCCGCTGCGTTCCTATGCGGGCAGCTTGGACAGTCTGATTTCCATGTACCGCGGGGAATCGGATATCGTCAGCACGCATCTGCTTGACGGCGATTCGGGCGAATATAATATTCCTTACATCCGCAAGCTCCTCGTAGGCTCCAGCTTCATTGTCGTCCGCCTGTTGGGTAGAGCGGCGGGCCTCTATGTACAGAAGGGGAATCCCAAGGGGCTGCAAAGCTGGAAAGATCTAGGACAACCGGGTCTGCGGCTCGTTAACCGGGAAAGAGGATCGGGGGCCCGGGTGCTGCTTGATGAGCAGCTGCGCCTAAACGGTGTAGACGGAACGAAGATCGACGGTTATTTAACGGAAGAAATCAACCACCTGACGGTTGCCGGGAAGATTGCCCGGGGCGAAGCCGATGTCGGCGTCGGAAACGAAAAAGCCGCCCGCATGGTTGAAGGCGTGGATTTCATTCCGCTAATCCAGGAAAAGTACGACCTCGTGATGCTGAAACGTCCCGAGAACCGGGAGTGGATCTCGGCTGTACTCGAGTTATGCCGCTCCAAGGCGCTGCATAATGAATTGGGCTCGATCTACGGATATGACTTGTCCGAAACCGGGAATATCATTTACGAAACGTAAGCCCTTACGCTGGAACGAAATAGCTTTCCCACTCTTCAAACGCTGAACACTTAAAAATAAACCCTCCCCTATCCATTAAGCCTCTACGCTGCCGGATGAAGGAGGGTTTATCTGCGTTATACGTCCCTTTTCAGGAATACCGGTTGACAAACATCAGCATGATCGCCGAGATGGCGATAATGGAAATGACCCACAGCCATGCAAGCGTCATGTCTCCGCCGTCTACGGCCACATAAATGGCTGTCGGAATCGTCTGGGTACGATTGGGAATATTCCCGGCCACCATGATCGTCGCTCCGAACTCGCCGAGTCCGCGGGCGAAGCCAAGAACATAACCTGCTGCAAGTGTCCGGATGGCGAGCGGAAGCGTAACATAGCGGAGCACTTGAAACTCTCCCGCCCCCTGCGCGCGCGCCGCATCTTCCAAATCTCGGTCGACGCCCTCGAAACCGGCTTTCAGCGTGCGGTAAACGAGCGGAAAAGCGACCACGACGGACGCAATTACCGCCGATCCCCAGGTGAACAGAATCGTTCCACCGGTTAAATTTTCGTACCATTCGCCAAGCCAGCTTCTTCTTCCCAACACGACCAGAAGTACAAAACCCACAACCGTAGGCGGAAGAACCAAGGGCAGCAAGAGCACGGTTTCGATCAGGCTGTGGCCCGGAAACTTCCGGTTCGCCATCGCTTTGGCAATCGCCGCCGCCAGGATGAATACAACCAAGCTGGTTATTACTGCTATTTTAATCGATAGCCACACCGGGGCCATAAAGTCGGTCCAATTGATGTCCATGTCCTCAACCCGCAGTCTTTAATAATTAGTAGAGCAAAAATCCAAAGGATTTAAATACGCTGGTTGCCGCGCTTGTTTGAAGATAAGCGTAGAACGCTTCGGCTTCGGCCTTATGCTCTGTGCTCTTTACGATGCCGAGCGGATAGTTAATTGGTTTATGGGCGAAAGAGGCTACTTTCAGAGCTATTTTAACTTTACTGGAGGTCAGAGCATCGGTTTTGTAGACAAAGCCAGCGTCCGCATTACCTGTTTCAACATAGGAGAGCACAGTGCGCACGTCTTTGCCAAAGACCAGTTTGCTTTGCAGCGGGTCCCAGATTTTCTTGAAAGTCAGCGATTGCTGCGCATATTGTCCGGCCGGTACCGATTCCGGTTGGCCTACGGCCACCTTCTTGAACGAAGAGCCTGTAAGCTGCGAAATCGTAGTGAGCTTTGTCTTCGAACTTGCTGGAACTACAACCACCAGTTGATTTTTCAGCAGTTCTTTGTGGGTGGAGATGAGCCCACCATCAACGAGAGCTTTCATTTGCTTGTCGCCTGCCGAGAAGAAGAGGTCTGCCGGAGCGCCCTGCTCGATTTGCTTCTGCAATGTGCCGGATGCAGCATAGTTAAAGACGAGATCGATATTCGGATGGGCCTTTTCGTATTGAACGGCGATTTTATCCAGGCTGTCCTGCAAACTCGCTGCTGCCGATACGATAATTTGGGTCTTGCCCGCAGCCTCTGCCTTACCTGTAAATGCTGCTGGCAGAGCAGCGAATAATGCCACCGCCATGACTACCATTGCTAGCTTTTTTAACATTCTCCCAATCCTCCAATGTATGTATTCATATGATTTAGGAGCTATTCTAGCACACATTTCGATAACCGACTATATATTTTGTTATAATATATGTGCTTTTGTTAAGTTTAAAAATAATTTATGAATTCTTGTCGAAATAACATGAGATAATTCAAGGCAATTAACCTCACACACCTTTCTCACGGCTCTCCCTCACTTCTCTCCCTCACTTCTCGCAAGATTCAAAGCCGGGATTATCTTTCCGCAAAAAAATACCCTCCAGCCCTTGGCGCTTGGCTTAAAGCCGCACTCAAGAATCTGAAGGGTATGGGAAACTATGAAACTGTTAATTTTTCGTCCGGGGATCAAGCACATCGCGCAGACCGTCGCCCATCAGATTGAAACCGAGCACGGTCAGCATAATAGACAGGCCTGGGAAGACGACCGTCCAGGGCGCCTTCTGGATAAACTGGCGGGAATCCGACAGCATCTTGCCCCACTCAGGTTCCGGCGGCTGGGCGCCGAGACCAAGAAAGCCGAGCGCAGCCGCTTCAATAATCGCGGTGGCGATGCCGAGCGTTCCCTGCACGATAATCGGCGTCAGGCTGTTCGGCAGAATATGCGTGAGCAGAATGCGGGTGTTCTTCATGCCGATGGCCCGCGCCGCCGTAATATACTCCTCCGACTTCAGGCTGAGCACCTTCGCGCGCACAAGCCGGCCGTAGGTCGGAATGTTGACGATGGCGATGGCGTAGAGTGCGTTCTGCAGCGACGGCCCGAGAATGGCCACGATGGCGATCGCCAGCAGAATGCTCGGAAACGCGAGCAGGATATCGAACAGACGCGAAATGAGCATGTCAATCCATTTGCCGTAGAACCCGGCCAGAACGCCGAGCACGGTGCCAACGATAATGGAGCCGATGACGGAGAAGAAGCCCACCCAAAGCGAAATGCGCGCGCCATAGATAATACGGGTGAACATATCCCGGCCAAGGTCGTCCGTTCCGAACCAATGATCCGCGGACGGCGCCTTCAGCCGGTCCATCAGCACCTGCTCCTTGTAATCGTATGGGGCAATGAACGGCGCCAGCACCGCGATCAGGATGAAGAACACGATGATGCCGAGTCCGAGCATCGCCGTTTTATTTTTGCGGAATGCCTTCCACGCGTCGCGCCAAGGGCCGGAGACCTTTTCGGCAGCAGCCGTTTCCGGATTCATATTCAATGATGCCTGTGACAAAAGGTTCCCTCCTTACTTGTATTGAATGCGCGGATCGATGACGGCATACAGCAGATCCACAAGCAGATTGATAATAACGAAAATAAAAGCGATGATCAGAATTCCGGATTGGATAACCGGATAATCGCGCGAGCTGATCGCTTCAAATATATACCGTCCCACGCCCGGCCAGGCGAAGATCGTCTCTGTCAGCACCGCCCCGCCGAGCAGGGCTCCCGTCTGCAGACCAACGACGGTCAGCACGGGAATCAGCGAATTTTTCAAAGCGTGCTTGTACACAACGACAAACTGTGACAATCCTTTGGCTTTGGCCGTGCGGATATAGTCCGAATTCATGACCTCCAGCATGCTGGAGCGGGTCATCCGGGCGATAATCGCCATCGGAATCGTTCCGAGCGCAATGCTCGGGAGAATCAAATGCTTGATGACGGTCCAAAGCTGATCCCAGCGTCCCGCCAAAATACTGTCGATGACATACAGGTTCGTAATGCTCTCCACCGGGTCCCGCTGATCCATCCTTCCGATCGAGGGCAGCCAGTGCAGCTTTAACGCAAACACGAGTTGTTCCATGAGGCCAAGCCAGAATATCGGCATGGACACGCCGATCAGCGCGATAATCATCGCGGTATAGTCAAACCATGAATTCTGCTTCCAAGCGCTCAAAATGCCGGCATTTACGCCGACAAAGGTGGCGAACAGCATTGCGGCCACCGTAAGCTCCAGCGTTGCCGCCAGGTAAGGAACGATTTCTTTGGCAATCGGCGTCTTGGTGCGAATAGAGGAACCCAAATCGCCTTTTAGCAGATCGCCCATATAATCAAAGTACTGCGATATCCAGGGCTTGTCGAGGCCGAGCTGTTCCCGCAGCGCCTGCTTGGACTGCTCTGTCGCCTTTTGGCCCAGAATCGTCTCCGCCGGATCTCCCGGAATGGCATGAATGATGGAGAATACGATTATCGTCATCCCGATCAGCACGGGAATCAGCACCATGACACGTTTTAATAAGTAGGAACTCAAGAACGGATCACCTTCCTTACACGGGCTTGCCGCCGCTCTTTAGCGACGGCAAGATCGTGTGCTATGAAGCTATTCGAAGTAAACTTCGCTGTAATATTCCGTACCTGTCGGTCCAGGAACAAAGCCTTTCAGGTTTGCTTTGGCCGCAAGCAGCGGAGTGGTATGCACGAGCGGAATCCAAGGAGCGTCTTCTTTGATGATGACTTGAGCCTGTTTGTACAGGTCGGCACGCTTCGCTTGGTCCGTCTCCTTCTGCGCATTGATCAGCAGCTTGTGAAGATCTTCATTCACGTAGAAGGTGCGGTTGTTGCCCGGGATGGCATCCTTGTCCAGCAGCGTGTACAGGAAGTTGTCAGGGTCGCCGTTGTCGCCCGTCCAGCCGAGCATGTAGATGTCGTCCTTCTCACCGGCTTTGGTGTCATCCAGATAAGTCGCCCATTCCGGAGACTCGATCACGGTCTTCACGCCGATTTTCTCCCAGTCCGCCTGAATCGCTTCGGCGACCTTCTTGCCGTCCGGCATGTAAGGACGGGATACCGGCATGGCGTACAGGGTTACCGTATCCGGCAGGCCGTTCGGGTAACCGGCTTCGGCCAGCAATTGCTTCGCTTTGTCCAGGTTGTACTCATAGTCCTTCACCTGGTCGTTATAGCCCCACAGGGACGGCGGCATCGGGTTGACGGCCGGCTGCGCCTGTCCGGCGAAGAATGCGTCGATGATGGCTTGTTTGTTCACTGCATAGTTCAGCGCCTGTCTTACTTTTACGTTGTCGAAAGGCTTCTTCTTGAAGTTGAAGCCCAGATAGGCCACGTTAAACGGAGGACGTTCGATCTTTTGCAGATCGGTGTTGCCTTCCAGTGTGGACAGATCGTCAGGGCTCAAATCTTCCATCAGGTCGATTTCGCCGTTTTGCAGCGCGTTGAAGCGTGCGGAGTTGTCCGGAATGGAACGGACGATCACCTTGTTCAGCTTCGGAAGGCCTGCTTTCCAGTAGTTTGCGTTCTTGTCGAGCGTAATGGAATCGTTATGCTTCCATTCCTTGAAGACGAATGGGCCTGTGCCGACCGGCTCGTTCTTGAAGTTCGCTTTCTTTTCTTTGATCGCTGCCGGGCTTCCGATGCCGAAGGAAGTCATCGCCAGGTTTTGCAGGAACGGAGCCTGCGGCTGATTCAGCGTAAATTGTACAGTCAGGTCGTCGACCGCCTTCACTTCCTTAATTACACGCGCGCCGTCCGGCCCGAACATGGAATCATAGTAATCGAAGGAATCGCCTTCGAATTTGAACTCGCTCTTCGGATCGCTCCAGCGCTGGAAGTTGAATACAACCGCCTCAGCGTTGAAATCTGTACCGTCATGGAACTTAACGCCCGGATGCAGCTTGAACGTATAAGTCAGGCCGTCCGGCGATACTTCCCAGCTATCCGCCAGGGAAGGCTGAACTTCGGAGGTTCCCGGCTTGTACTCGAGCAGGGAATCAAATACCTGGTGCGCGATCTTCAAAGATTCGCCGTCGGTAACAATCGCCGGATCGAGCGAAGCGGAGTCGCCGCCACGTCCCACCACCAACGTATCCTGCGTTGATGCGCCGGCAGTTGCCGTGCTTGCCGGCGAACTGGTTGCCGCCGCGCCGTTATTCGAGCTTGCGTCGTTGCCGCCGCAGCCGCTCAGCACGAGACCCGCGCCAAGCATCAAAGTTAAAGCCAGACTGCCCCATTTCTTCATTTTCGTTAAAACCCCTTTCTCCCCACAATTGTTTATGATGCGTTTATATAGAGCCGCATTGAGAGAGCGGCCATAAACCGTGTCTTGTGCATATGGCAGAATCTCCGGTCAGAGCCTGCCGCCTTCCTGTCTTTAGGCCAGCTGCGTCTTGGCTTCCCCGTCGTACAAATAACAGGCCGTCAGGTGCCCCTCTTCCGTCTCCGTAAGCTGCGGACGCGTATTCCGGCAGATGTCCATCACATGCGGACATCTCGTACTGAAGGCGCAGCCGACCGGGGCGTTCGCCGGGCTCGGCACCTCGCCCTGGAGAATGATGCGCTCCTTCCGCAAATCCGGATCGGGCTCGGGAACCGCCGACAGCAGCGCCTGCGTATAAGGATGCTGGGGATGGGAATACAGCTTCTCCTTGTCGGTAATCTCGACGATTCGCCCCAGATACATCACCGCGACCCGGTCGCAAATATGCTTCACAACGCTGAGATCATGCGCGATAAATATGTAGGTTAATCCGAATTCGCGCTGCAAATCCTGCATGAGGTTAATCACCTGCGACTGTATCGATACGTCCAGCGCCGAGACGGGCTCGTCCGCCACAATCAGCTTCGGCTGAAGGGCAAGCGCCCGGGCGATGCCGATCCGCTGCCGCTGGCCTCCGGAGAATTGATGCGGGAACCGCTGAAGATGTGCCTTCGACAGGCCGACGACATCGGCCAGCCGCTGAACGGCGGCCTTGCGCTCTCTGGCGTCGCCAACGCCGTGCACGATCATCGGCTCCTCCAGAATCCGCTCCACGGTATTGCGCGGGTCGAGCGAGGAGAACGGGTCCTGGAAGACAATCTGCATATCCCGGCGCCGCTTGCGCAGTTCTTCCATGGACAGCTTGCGGATGTCCTGCCCCTCGAACAGAATCTCCCCGGCCGTCGGCTCGATCAGCCGAAGCAGCGAGCGTCCGGTCGTCGATTTGCCGCAGCCGCTTTCTCCCACCAGGCCGAATGTCTCGCCTCTGCGGACCGCGAACGAAATATCGTCCACGGCTTTGACGAAGCCTTGTGTTTTATTAAGAAACCCTTTATTAATCGGATAGTATTTCTTGAGTCCTTTCACTTCCAGCAAATGTTCGCTCATACCGCATCCTCCTGACTACCGTCATGCAGCCAGCATCTGCAGCTGTGCCGGTTCTCCTGAAGGGTTAGCTCCGGCAGAGACTGGTGGCAGATGTCCATCACATGGGAACAGCGCGGCGCAAACCGGCAGCCCTGCATATTTTTGCTCAAAATAGGCACGTTGCCCGGAATCGAATACAGGCGCTCGCGAGTCTCGTCCATTCTCGGCACGGAAGCGATGAGCCCCTGGGTGTAAGGATGCAGCGGATTTTTGAAAATATCATGCACCGAGCCTTCCTCCACCACCTTGCCGGCGTACATGACCGCTACCCGGTCGCACATTTCCGCAACGACGCCCAGATCATGGGTGATCATCATGACGGCTGTGCCCTGCTCCTCGTTGAGACGGCGGATCAGATCCAGAATTTGCGCCTGAATCGTCACATCCAGCGCCGTGGTCGGCTCGTCCGCGATCAGCAGCTCGGGACTACAGGAGATCGACATCGCGATCATTACCCGCTGGCGCATGCCTCCCGACAATTGATGAGGATATTCATCAATAATCGCTTCCGGTCTTGGAATGCCGACCTTGCGCAGCATTTCGACCGCATGCTCCCGGGCTTCCTTTTTGGACAGCCCCCGGTGCAGGCGCACCGTTTCAATAATTTGCTGCCCTACAGTGAACAGCGGATTGAGCGAGGTCATCGGCTCCTGAAAAATCATGGAGACAGCGTTGCCGCGGATTTTGCGCATTTCCTTCTCTTTAAGCGGCACGATATCCGTCCCCTTGAAGACGATGCGGCCGTCCACAATGCGGCCAGGCGGACTCGGCACAAGCTTCAGCACGGAAAGGGAGGTGACGCTTTTTCCGCAGCCCGATTCTCCCACCACGCCCAGCACCTCGCCGGGATTGATATAGAGATCGACGCCGTCGACCGCAGGCACTTCCCCTTTTTCCGTAAAGAAATGCGTATGCAGATTCTCGATTTTCAATATAGGCTGAACCAAAGAAGCTTACCTCTTTTCCCGTATAAATTGAACATAGGTCAAATTTGAATAAAATAAAAACTCTCCAAAAGTCTGTAGAGAGCACCGAACCTGACATTGCATGAAAGTATTAACCTGACATCACATGAAAGAGATACCGCTTTAAACCAACACAGTTGTTATATTTATTGACTTTACTATATATAATCTGCTCCGACAAGAATAAATTTTGGAAACTCGGGTTCTCTTTTTTTACAACTTGCATGAACATACATGTGATTACATAAAAAAACACTCAAAAAAATGACTGCGCTATTTATACAGCGACAGCCACTTCTCAATACGATAGCGGAAAGCCTCCCGGTAATGGGTGGGCTCGATGATTTCCGCTTCCTCTTTAAAATTAGCCACCCATTCCATGAACTCCCTGTCCCGCTCAAGCGAAACTTCAAAGCAGGCATATTTGCCCTGGGGTTTCATTTCTACAGGCGCGATTTCCGGTTTCCTCCGCTTGATCTCTTCCAGCGCGTTGTCCGAAAACCTGACTTTGAACATCACCCGTAGGCTGTCTTCTTCAACGGACCATTTCTGCTTCGTAAATGCCTGCAAATTGAAAGATTGTTTGGAAAAAGGCCTATCCAGCAGCTTTATATTCGTCAGGTCATGGGTGTGAAAGCTGCGAAAGGCCTTGAAGCTGTGGCAGTAGCCAATGAGATGAAAACGATTGTCCAGCGGGACCAGATAATACGGGTCGATTTCGATTCCGCTCTCCTCCTGCGAATTATCGCAGTAATCGACTCGAATGCTTTTTTGTTTCAGCACAGCGTTCAGAATGCGAATCAGATGGGACTGCTCCGTCCCGGAATCATACCTGTCGAGAAAGAGAGAGCCGGCTTCCTTCTTGGCGCTTTCCATATTCTCTTCCCGATCCGCCCTGAATTTGTAATCAGCCGCCAACACCTTCTCGTAGGCGCTCTCGAACCCTTCGGGCAGCCAAGGCTTTATCTTATCTATATTGACGCGAAGCTGCGAAAATGCGGCCGCTTCTTTCGATGACCAGTCCAGGGGATACAGCGCAAAATTACCAATAAAAGCATAACCCTTCCCGTGGCCCAAATGGGTAATTGGAATATGCATGGCGCTCAAGGCATCCATATCCCGATAAATCGTTCTCTCACTGGTGCCGCAGCGCTCGGCCAATTCGCGCGCCAGGATGCCGGGCTTGGCCTGAACGAGCGTAATTACACGCATCAGACGAATTAATCGGTCTGTCATATTAACTACTCCTTGCCAACATTAGTAAAATAAATTCGTCTTTAAGCTGCATTCGGAAATGTGCGTCTATATCAATCCTAAATAATTCCACATAATGGGATATGTAATAGAACTATTTTACTATTTTAACACAATTAACAGTGCGATTATAAACTACTCCTTAAAAAAGTAAGCATAAAGTCTCATATGATTGTTTAGGTATTAATTCCTATATTATCTTTTTTAAAAATTTACCCGCTTGCGTATCGGGGTTCCCCGTTTTCGTCAAGGAGAGATCCTTCCTTCCTTTCGCTCTGCTTATAGAGCAGCTCGGCTTGACGCAGCAGCACGCTGTCTTCGGAGCGCACGGCCAGCAGCAGAAGCTTGTCGGCATGACGCCGCAGCATCTCCCGGGCGTCAGCCTGCCGCCCGCAGGCGTATAAAGACAGCGCCTCCGTAATGGTCTTCTCCGCTATCAGGAGCTCCCGGTGCTTCTCGACGTAAAAAGAGCAGACCTCATCCATGCATCCGGTGTGGCGGCTGTATTCCAGCGTCAGCTTCTGCACAGGCAGTTCCCGTTCCCGTTCGCCTGTCCGCTGCCGGTATCCCCACTGAAGCCAGAGCATCTCGTAGCGGCCGGACGCACGGGGCTCCAAATCAAAATCCAACGCGATATATTTCGTCTGCCCCGCGCGGATCGTCCCCAGTGAGAGAATGATCGCCCGGTCTTCGCTGTCCGCCTTGTGGCAGCCATGCAGGCCGGTCAGGCTTACATGGGGCTCAAGCCATATACGCAGCTCAATATCGCGCGCAGCAATTGGATAGGATTTCTTCCGCCCTGTAATCGGCTGTACGAATCCGCGCCATTCAATGAGCAGGATGGCTTTTTGGGGTTTTCCGGAAAAAATGCAATCGCGGCTCCATGTATAAACCGGTTGAATACTGGCATGCATGATTTCCACCTCTTTCTTTTTTTGGGTCTTCTATATAATGTACCAATATTGGCGGACAACTCCTTGTCATGGAATGTATGTTCGGTTTGATATTATCGACAAAAAAAGAGCATATTCACCCGAAAGTAAACCGCTCCTATAGCAGCACCCGCTATAATTTGCATATTGCAATGATTTATTTCATTATACCGAATTATACCGAAAGTTTTCTCTTTCTCCTCCCGGGACGCGCGGATTTAAAAAAAAAGACCAGACCCTACAATAAAACGCGGATCGGGCGGCGTCTTTTGCCGCAATCTGCCCGGATGCTGACATGCTATAATCAGTATAGTAGTATGAAAGAAACCCAACTTCATGTCTGGCGGTGATCAACCTATGAAATCAAAATTTCTTCCTGCACTCCCGCGTCTGCTTGGCGCCATTGTGTTAATGGCTTCCCTGGTTTACAGTCTGCCGGCTTCAGCCGCCCAGGCGAATGTATTCGGCGATTTGTACCGCGGGCTGGAGCAGTTCTCTGAGCTGCCGGATCAGGTAAATGAACTGCAGGAAAGCTATCAACAGACCGTAAGCGAGCTGGAGCAGACGAAGGATCAGCTTGGCCAGACGATAGATCAGCTGGACCAGACCCAGCATCAACTGGAAACCTACCGCAGCGAAAATACCTCTCTGCAGGAACAAAACCGGATGCTTACCGCGATGGTCGATGAGCTGAGGGACGAGCGAGCCGCCCGGGAAGGCTATGTCCACCGGCTGAAGGTGACTATATTTACAGGACTCGGACTGATTGCGGGCTATTTTGTGCTGACCAGGGTTATCCGCCTCGGCATGCGCAGCCGCTCAAGCAAAGGAGACAGATTTCGTTAATACACAGTACGGCGCAGAATACCTGGGACTATCGGGAAGAGGTGAGGGCGGTGAACGTGGAAGTCCAGGATCAAGAACATTCTTCAAGCGGCCAGGCCTTGACCTTCACGCTGGAGGAGAATGAGGAAATTCATGTGCTGCATCCGCAGCAGATCATAGCGTATCAGGGACCTTCTTCGGGACGGGCCGACCGGCTGATGGATGTTAAGGGAATGTACCGCAAGCGCAAGCTGATCCGGGCAGATATGTCCGGTCCCTGCAGGTTCACGGCGGCGCTGCCGCCGGGCTACCGGATCAAAACGGTCCGGCTGGAAGGCAAAGACGACCTGCTCTATGACTTCAGGCATTTGTTCTATTACAGCAAAGGCATTGAAATGCAGACCCGTATTCTGAGCGTGAAAAATATGATTGTGACCCGTGATCTCATCAAGGTCAGGTTCTCCGGCAGCGGAAGCATCGGTATTCTGACCGAAGGAACCGTGTGCGAGGCGGCTCTGGACCCGGTCGAGCCTCTGTATGTCGATGCTGGCAGCATGATCGCCTATCCCGAGAATGCCCGGCTGGAACTGACGGTCTACGGGAACCATCTGGCCAGCCAGCATATGAGCTATCACTGGAAAATGACCGGCTGCGGCCCGGTCCTCTTTCAGGCCGGCCGGCAGAACCGCCGTTTTGAAAGGGAGAACCGGGAGGACGGCATTCTCAAACGATTCCTAAGGGAAGTGCTGCCCTTCGGAGGCGTCTTCATCAAGTAATCCAACATCCCCCGCTGGTTAATATACGGATGCCAAAATCAAAATGGCCGGTTCCAGTCATAATCCGACTGGAACCGGCCATTTGGCGCTGCTTAAGCTGCCGCCGTTCGTTTGCCGCCTGTGTGCAGCCGGCAGGCATCCCCTTCTTAGCCGAGGTAAGCGTTCAGCATCCATACATGCTTCTCGACATTTGTCCGGATTCCGATGAACAGATCGCCTGTCGGCTGATCGCCGGATGCCTCGGCCAGGTTGATGCCGGCGCTCAGTTCTTCCGCAAGAAGCGCGTAATCCTTGGCCAAAGCGGCCACCATTTCCTTGGCGCTCTCGCCGCCGGTTGCTTCCTGCAGGCTGGACAGAGCGAGGTATTCTTTCATTGTCGAAGCGGGCTTGCCGCCGATGGCCAGCAGACGCTCAGCCAGCTCATCCACATAGCCCGCAGCTTCGTTATAGTATTCTTCGAATTGGCTGTGAAGCGTAAAGAAGTCCGTACCGGTAACAAACCAGTGATAATGATGAAGCTTAATTCCCAGCAGTGTCCAGTTGGCAGTTTGACGATTCAATACGGCATGCAGTTCGGTTTGAGTTTTCAGATCAGTGCTCATTGATTCATTCCTCCGGTCTTAAATTTTTTAATATTTAGACTTAATCTAAATCTATATTTAATTTAGCACAAATCTAGCTGCTTTGCAATCCATTGACTGTATTTAATTGGTGCATATTTTACCATGTCCCTCTTGGAAAGAACTGTTATCTCCGTCACACCCACTCGGTTGGCCTGACAAGAGGCTGCATAGGAAAAAGGGGGCTCCGAAGAGCCCCCGCTAACGTTCAACTATATTTCATTCCCGCGATCAATGTAAGGTCGTCAGCGGGAGCCGCCCGCTTGTGAGCCAATCAGCTTAAGCTTCATCGCGAGCGGGGAGATGGTTGTTCCCTGAATGACGGCCGAGGTCAGGACGACGAAAAAGACAACATTAAAGAACATCCTGCCGTGCTCCAGCCCGGCCAGGAGCGGGTACATGGCGAGAACGATCGGAATGGCGCCCCGGAGTCCCGCCCAGGAGATGAGTGTTTTTTCGTGAATGGAGTATTTAAAAAAGAGCAGGCTTAAAAAGACGCCGATCGGCCGGGCCACCAGCATTAATATGAAAGACAGAAGCAGCCCCTCCCAGGCGATATTCACCAGTTCCTGGGGGAAGACCAGCAGACCGAGCAAAATGAACATGAAGATCTGCATCATCCAGCCGAATCCGTGATTGAAGCTCATAATGGTGCGGTAGTAGGTGAGCTCGGAATTGCCGAGAACAAGCCCCATCGTATAGACCGCAAGCAGACCGCTGCTGTGCAGCAGAGCGGCCGAGCCGTAGGTCAGCACGGCAAATCCGAAGGCCATAACGGAATAAAGGCCGGTGGAATCCAGGTTGATCCGGTTGATCACCTGAACAGTAGTTTTGCCCATTGCCAGGCCTATGAGCAGGCCAATTCCCATCTCCCAGATGAAAGACAGCAGCAGACGCCATACCGCGGTATCCGGATCGTGTATCCATTCGATCAACGACACGGTAAGAAAGACCGCCATCGGGTCGTTGCTGCCCGACTCCGCCTCCAGCGTGGAAGTCAGGCGTTTATTGATATTCTTGCCGCCCAGTACAGAGAAAACCGCCGCGGCATCCGTCGATCCGACGATGGCTCCGAACAGCAGCCCTTCCGCCCAGGAAACATCTAGAACCCATGTGGCGAACAGCCCCACTACGGCAGTCGTAACCAGCACCCCCAGGGTGGAAAGCGCCAGCGAAGGGCCGATCACCGGCCGGATATCCTTGAAACGGGTCTGCATGCCGCCCTCAAACAAAATGACGACAAGAGCAAACAGGCCCGCAAATTGAGTGAGCGGCACATTATTGTAATAAACAAAGCGGCTGAGAATCATGCCCGCGGCGATAAACAGGACCAGCGACGGCAGCCCAAACCGCGAAGAAAATTTGGTGGACAGTACCCCTACCAGCATAAGAGCGGCCAGCAGCATAAGGATGGAATCGGCTTGATGGGTCATCTTGTCGATCACGCCCTTTCTCAAGTTATCGGGACCGCCAGGTTAAGCTTCCGCAACTTCGCCTACTCTCTTGAGTAAATTTGCAATTCGTGGATGGACCAGAAATTTCCGCCGGTTCCGGTCTGGACGATTCGGACATACCTGCCCCTTGTCTGGGCAAAAGGATACATGCTGACGTCCTTCCTTCCCCTGCCCGACGTGATCTGCTGCCAGTTCTGCCCGTCCTCCGATACATAAATGTTGTAGATCCTCGGATAATCGTATGGAGATTTGGAGGTGTCCATCTCTATGGCCTCCAGGGAATGCGAGCTTCCCATGTCGATCTGAACCATTTCGCCGGAGGTCATATTTTTACCGCTATCCCACCGGGTGCTCAGATCTCCGTCGATCATATAAGAAAGCTTTTTTTCGCTCATATTCAAATTGTCCGAGACCTTCCAGCCGGTCCGATCCAGCGGCACCAGGCCGGTAGCCGTAATCTGCGTCTTGGCCGACAGCAGCGTTTTGCCCGTTACCCGAACCCCGTAAGTGTACAGAACTCCCTCTTTAAGCGCACGGTCGGTGTACGACGTAGCTTGAACTTTAGAAGCGATCTGCCTCAGTTGGTTATCCGCGCCCTCCGCGCGGAACACATCATAGCCGGTCCCGGGAGATTCGAGCCAATTCAGCTGTACGGAGGTCCCTCTGACGGCGGTGGCCGTCAGGCTCTTTGGCGCCTCATCCGCTACTTCCGAGGAAGGCTGCAAAATATATTGTACAGCCTCTCCCGGAGCCAGCGTTTCCGTAAAGGTAAGCTCAGGCTTCGCCTGCAGGCCGGTCACGTAACGGCGCGCTTCTTCATACGTATTGCCGTCACCGAAACGCTCTCCCTCATAGATCGTTTGCTTGGGCATGGTGACTTTGACGCTTACGGTCTGCGGTGTGTTCTCGAAATTGACGAAGTTCACCAGCACCTTGTTCGATGTCGCATCGCTTCCCGCCAGCGGAGCCAGCTTGGAGGTATCCACGGCCCGGACGTATACCAGTTTGTCGGCAAGCGCGCTTTTGTTCAGCAGATTATAGGTGAGCGGGGCGCCGTGGGTCGCATAGGCCAAGCTCAGTCTGCGCATGATTCTGACGCGGGAATCCTCGCCTTCCTTGGTATAGTAAATCTCCGTCTTGGCCGGATCATGCGTCTTCAGATTAACGTTTTTGAACTGAAACAGACTGAAATTGTAGAAAAAGGCAGCGTGCTGCACGAACATATCCGCATAGCCGATATGAGCTCTCATAATCCGGTCGAACGCGGCCGACGTCCGCTCCTTCGCCCCGTAATGATAATCGTCCACATGAGTGTCGGAGGTGCCGAACTCGGAAACCAGCATTTTTTTGGGAAGCCCGTCATTCGAGCCTTGGAAAGTCTTCAGGTTCTCGGTAAAGCTGCCGCCGTTCTTGGCGACGTAAGAATCCCCGTATGAATGGCCGTTCGTAAGATCTGTGATCTTCTCCAGCTCCAGCCGCTGCGCGGGATCGCGTTCCCAGCCGTCCGGGTCGCCGCATTGCTTGACGTCCCCTCTCTGGTTCCCGCAGGAATCCTCCTTGTATGCCGGCCAATACGCCCAGCCCGGAGCAACCGTCTTAAGATGAGGCGCGATTTGTTTACCCTCCTTGTTCAGCCAGTCGGCAATCGCCAGGTTGACCGCCTTGGAGCGGTTAAACAAGCCGGGTTCGTTATCTACCTCGTAATACTGAAAATATGAGCCGTACTGCCGGAAATAATCGGTCAGCTTCTTCTTCGCGCTATCCGGCAGGGAGCCGTCCGCATTCAGCTTGATATTCCCGGTGTACAAATACAGCGCGACCGACTGCATATTGTAATCCTTAAGCACCTTGTAGTAATTCTCCAGGTCGGAACGGGAAAAGCCTACATCGCTGGCGCCGCCCGTCCGCATAATATTGCCGCTGTAGGCCAAACCGAGCCATTTGATAATGTACGGCAGATGAGCGGTGGCGCCTGTATCAAAATAAAACTGCTTGTTGGCAACCATGGTGCCCGTAAGCACATAGCTGCCATGAATCGGCTCGCTGATCGGCGAATTCAGCGAACGCAGGCTGAGATCGTCCCAGGTCCACCATGAATATTGGTCCTCCGCGCTCGACGCATACATGGAACGGACCACTTTCAGCTTGAGCTCGTTTGTGCCAATTTTCAGCTGTTCCTTTGGAATATACAAATCGTATGTTTTACGGAAATCGTACCCGCTGCCTGTTCCCGCAACGCCCGCGATTTGAATAATCCCCGACAGCTGGCTGTTGGAGAAGGCCGCCATCTGAGGGACGGATTTATAGGCATCGAGAATGCTAACCTGAAACAATACCCCGTTGTCGGGAATATGGGTCAAGCTGTACGAGATTCGCAGTTCGGGCAAGCTCTTGCCATTCAGACCGGAAGGCACTTTTTTGAGATCTCCCGTGTCAAGTTCAGATGTATCCATACTTACTGCGCTCCCCGCGGATGATGAATCCCTGGGCGCGAACTCGCCGGACGATTCATTCCGTGTGCCCAGCTGCCAGATGATTTTCCCCGGCGGGGATACGGGCGCTGTCTTATACGCGGTGGAAAAGTTGGAATTCCCGGGTTCTTCCGCTCCTTCATTCCCTAAAAAAGAGACAGACAGCAAAAATAAGACGATAAATCCTGCAAGCTTCAAAAGTACGGTTAAAGATAGGGCTTTTCGTGGTATACTCATTTCCTGTCCTCGCTTTCTCAAGGAATCCGACCTCCCGGTCTATTGTTTAGTCGGGTAGAAAAAGCTCTTTGGGGGGAATGACCTCTTCCGGCCGCCCCGGACCTTGCCAGAGCAGCTTGATGTCGGCTTTACCTTTATTTTCGAAGTACTCCACTCTAATGTCGTAAAAAGTATTCTCTTTCAATTTAATCGTTCCTGTCCGGGCTGTATCGTTCTGGAGCGCCCAGCTGTCGATGACAAGCTTGCCGCCGATCCATACCCGTACACCGTCGTCGGCTACAGCTTTGATCGTATAGGTTCCGGTGCCGGAAGCTTTAAGGCGGCCCTGCCACCTCACGGAGAAGAAGTTGCTGTTCACGGCTTCCCCGGGCGTCCCCTCCTGCCAGCTTAAGTCCAAATTCGCGTCAGTCTTGCTGAAAGCCGGCTTGCCTTCCAGTTCCCTGTTGGCGAAATAATCTCCCCGTAGCCCGTTGCCGGCGGCTACCGCCTCCTTATCCACCAATTGGATATAATCGTCTCTGGATAACGTGTAATCGGCGTTCATGAAGCTATTGATTGTGCGCTGGCTGTTGTTCTCGGTCAGCATTTTCCCCCAGGTCATCACATAGACCCATTTGCTCTGGCTCTTGGCCAGCAGCCGGGGATTTGGCAGCTCGCCGCTCTCGCCGATGGCGATCGGCTTGCCGTCTGCAAGCTTCAGCAGACTATCGTAATACCATTGCTGAAAATCATTGTTGTATATATCCGCTGCCAGGATATCAACTTTGTCCGCTCCCGGGTAATAGGTCGCATAGGCGTCGGCATACCCGTTGGGCGCATTCGGATTCCATACCCAGAGCAGATTGTTTAATTTATGTTTACCCACAAAACGTTCATACATAATATCCCAGAGAGCTGAAAAATTATTTTTCTTGCCCCACCAGAACCAGCCCCCATTCATTTCATGGTAGGGTCTCCACAGAACGGGCACTCCTGCGCTCTGCAGCTGCTTCAAATACCCGGCGATCTGATCAAGGTCGGCAATCAGATGGTTGTACTGGTCCGTACCTGGAGTGACGTAGGCGTCAAACTCGCTTTGGCTCAGACTCATGGAGACATTGGACCATATGGGAGCAGTGCCGGGCAGGTTCTCATGAAAAGTCATGGCCACGATCCCGCCGCTTCTATACCAGTTGATGGCGCTATGTACAACGGCATTCCGCTGGCGGTCGATCGTGTCCGGCGACTGGCCGTTAATGGCTCCAAGCTCGTAACCGTGAAGTGCGGCATATTTGCCTGTAGCCTTTTCGAGCTTATTATTAAATTCATCCGGACTTTCCAGATAATCATGCTGGCCGGATATCAGGCTCTTGCCGCTTAAGCCTGCCAGGAACCCGAGCAGTTCTCCCGCCTCAGGCGAGGCCGACGGATTAACCGGAGCGGGCGGTGTCTGGATTACGGACTTGGGCGGAGTTTCCGAATGCATCCACGGCAGCAGGGACATGATCAGAATCAAAGGTAAAACCGTAGTGAACAACCGATACTTGGAGGATTTGTTCAATTTCATCTTCCTTTCTTAAGCCAGGAATCCTTTAAGAGAATGCCGGCCTCCCGTATGCCGGGAAAACAGTCTTCCCCATGAGGGGCTTATAGTTTAGAAGCCCTGCTGTATTAAGCAGGGCCTCGCAAGGCTCAAATGAACTGAATGAATTATAAGTATCGGCGGCCACCCTCAGGGGCAGCCGTAAAAGCTATATCAAAGCGAATCGGAAAGATAAAACGCGCTGGCTGGAACGGTTTCCTTGAGCTGGCTACTGCTCTCCCACATCAGACGCGCTTTGGCGCTCCCCGTATTATCGTAATATTCAACTTTAATGTCATACAGTTTCCCGGCTTCAAGGTCGATTCTTCCCTTTCGCTCTAAACCGTATTGGGTAGACCAGCTGGTAATAACGGCAACGCCGTTGACCCATAATTTAATACCGTCATCCGAACTGGTATAGAAGGAATAGTTCTCGCTGTACAGAGGCTTGATTTTGCCGCTCCAGCGGGCGGAGAACTTATCGGGGCCGATGGAGGTGTCCGGCGATCCGAGTCCCCAGTTGAAATCGACGGCCGATTCTTCCCGCACCAGTGCGGGCGTCCCGGTTAACTGCATGTTGGTAAAATATTCGCCCAGCAGGCCATGGCGTGGCTCCGCAGGCGTGGCCGAAGGCAGCAGCGCGGTCAAGGATGAGCTATCGGTTGAAGAATCCGCAGCGGACTGCTGATTGTTCGGCGTATATGTTGGTGTTGGTGTTGGTGTCGGGCTTGGCGATGGTACCGGCGTCGGTGTCGGACTTGGCGTAGGTGTCGGTGTTGGACTCGGTGACGGCGATGGTGTTGGGCTCGGCGTCGGTGTCGGCGATGGTGTCGGCGACGGACTTGGCGTCGGGCTTTCCGACAGCATTGGCACCGTATACGAAGCCAGAGCCGTACTAATTTCATCGCGGGTTAACGTAAATCCGTTGTTTAGAAAACTCTTGATTGTAGTCGTGGTGTTGTTTTCATAGAGCATTTTGCCCCAGGTCATCATAAAGACCCATTTGCTCTGATATTTGGGCAGCATCGCAGGATCGGGCATTTCACCATTCTCGCCAATGGCAATCGGCTTGCCTGCGGCCAAACTCAACAGATCGTCATAATAGCTCTGTCTGAAGTCCTTGTTGTAAATGTCCGCCGCCAGAATATCCACTTTATCCGCACCGGGATAAGTCTTCGCGTAAGGATCGGCCCAGTCGTTCGGAGCATTCGGGCTCCACACCCAAATCAGGTTGTTCAATTTATGAACATTGACAAAACGGTCATACATAATATTCCAGAGAGCAGTAAAATTCGTCTTCTTGCCCCACCAGAACCAGCCCCCGTTCATTTCGTGATAGGGCCGCCACAGAACGGGCACTCCGGCATCGCGCAGGGTTTTCAGCGAAACCGCCACCTTGTCCAGCTCAGTGATCAGATTTTGGTACTCCGGGGTTCCGGGTGTAACATACTTGTCGAAGTCGGCCTGGGACAACGACATCTGCACATTGGACCAGCTGTATGATGTTCCCGGCAGATTCTCGTGGAACGTCATCGCGACGATGCCTCCGGACTTATACCATTTGATGGCGCTGTTCACCACATTTTGCCGGAGCCATGTTACGGCGCCGTCCGTTTGGCCGTTGATCGCGCCAAGCTCATATCCATGGAGAGCTGCATATCTACTGCTCGTTACTTGAAGCTTGTTGTTGAACTCGTCCGGACTTTCCAGATAGTCATGCTGACCGGTGATAATTCGGGTTCCGGAAATGGAATACAGGTAACTCAGCAGCTTGACCGCTTCGGGTGAAGCGTCCGGGGTCACCGGCGCTGTGGACGCAGCCGCCGCGGAAACGGTCGATGCGCTTCCTCCGCCCATGAACGGAACAAATGACAGGAGCAGAGACAGAGTTACCAGCATGCAGAACAATCGATACGTACGGTGAACTTTCAATTTCATCTTCCTTTCGGTAGCCAGGCTGCCTCTCTGAAATGGAGAGGCCCTATGGCTTTGCGTCCCTACCTCGCGATAGGTTTGCCTTTGTCGTATTGGAAGGCTTAACCTTCTACCGTAAATATCGACGGTGTACAATTAATGATGAAGACTGATTTTCATCATTCTTCAATAAATGAGCCAAAAGACCCGTTTAATAGCCTTGTTATATGGTTAATAAGTAGGTTATCCCTCATTCAGGCATTATTACGAGATAAATTGCTGCAGTTCAATATCCTTCCAATCCAGCGTTATGCGGATATTATCCTCTTCCACCAGCTCCGATCCGGTCTGAACCTCGATGAATTCCACATCGGTCAACGCGAGAATGCTGTGCTTCGTTCCTTCCGGTATGCGCACAACATCTCCGGCTTTCACCGTGTGCAATTTCTCGTTAAGAATGATGCTGGCTTCCCCGCTGATAAAGGTCCAGATTTCGCTGCGCTTAAGATGATACTGGTAGCTGATATTTTTTCCCTCTGCGATAAAAATCCGCTTGGTCAGGACTTCATTGCTTTCCTGGTATTTGACGTAATCGATCACCTTATAGTGGCCCCACCGGCGTTCCTCGTACATCGGTCTTTGCTCCGCGCCCTTCAGCACCTCTTTGATGCGCGGGCTTTCCGATTTGTGGGTGACGAGGATGCCATCCGGGCTCGCGGCGATGATCAGGTCCTGGGCGCCAATTACCGTGATCGGAATATCAAGCTCGTTGACCAGGCAGCTTGTAGAGGAATCCTCAGTCAGCACGCCCTTGCCTAATTGGTTGCTCGCCATTTCCTCGGTCAGGGTATTCCAGGTGCCTAAGTCCTTCCAGAATCCGTCATACGGCTGGACAACGATCTTGTCTTCCTTCTCAACCACTTCGTAATCGAAGCTGATGGAAGAGAGCAGCTTATACTGCTTCTGCAGCTCCTCGTAAGTCAAAGGCAGCCCTTTTTGCTGTAAAATATTAAGCAGATATCCCAGCCGGAAGGCGAACACCCCGCAGTTCCACAAGGCGCCCTGTCCGATCAGCTCTTCGGCCCGCAGGCGATCCGGCTTCTCCAGGAAACCGCTAACCGGTCTTACCTCTTTCTCCGTCGCGCCGCCCGAAGGAATAATGTAGCCGTATTTCTCCGAGGGATGCTCCGGCACGACGCCGATCAGCGCCAGATTTGCGCCGGTATCGTCAAGCGCCTGCTCCAGCTGTGAAATCGAGCCGAAGAAGGAGCCTTCCACATAAGGATCGACCGGGAGGATCGCGACGGTCTCATCCGGGCGAACGCCTTCTACCGAATACAGGTAGACGGCCGTCAGCGCAATGGCCGGAAACGTATCGCGGCGCTCGGGCTCGACGATGATCTTGACATCCCCGCCCAGCTGGCTTTGGATCATCTCCACCTGCCCGCGCCCTGTCGCCAAATACGACGATTCCGCAAGTCCCGCTTCTCCCAGCTGCCGCCATACCCGCTGGACCATCGATTCCGGCTCGCCGAGCGGGCTTTCCAGCACCTTCAGAAACTGTTTCGACCGAGAGTCGTTGGACAGAGGCCACAGCCGTTTTCCCGAACCGCCAGACAATAATACCAGTTTCATAATGATACCCTCCCTCATAATGGTCATGATACAGCCGTGAACAGCCTGCTTCTTAACGGAATATCCTAAGGTAGCGGCGCCGCCGCGGCGAACCTGCTTCGCCTGAGTCTGCGGCGCCTGACCCGGTTCGTCACTTATCCATATATACCGCTTATACCGCTCCTGCCACGCTTGGAGACAAGCCGCTGAGTCCGCCCATCCGCGGGCGTCCCACCGAATAATATTCCAGCCCGGTTCCTTCGATTTGTTCCTTGGAGTAGACGTTGCGCCCGTCGATCAGGATCGGCTTGCGCATTCCTGCTGCCAGAAGGTGCAGATCGATATCCTTGAACACGGCCCAATCTGTGAGCAGGCAGACCGCGTCGCTGCCGGTTCCCGCTTCCTCCGGCACGGCGCACCAGTGAATCAGCGGGTGGTCGTATTGCTTCCGGAAATTGTCCGCGGCAATCGGATCGTACACCTTCACATGCGCGCCTTCCTTAACAAGCGCCTCGATGATTTCCCTTGCAGGCGATTCGCGCACATCGTCGGTGTTCGGCTTGAAGGCCAGTCCCCAGATTCCGATTGTCGCACCCTGCAGACTGCCTATCGACTCGTGGAGCTTCGCAAGAATCATGAACCGCTGGCCCTGATTGACTTCGACCACCGATTTCAGCAGCTTGAATTCGTAGTCGACGTTCCCTGCGATCTGGATCAGCGCCTTCGTATCTTTCGGGAAGCAGGAGCCGCCGTAGCCGATTCCCGCCTGGAGGAAGGAAGAGCCGATCCGCCGGTCGAGGCCCATTCCCTCGGCCACCTCGGTCACATCCGCGCCTACCTTTTCGCAGATATTGGCGATTTCGTTGATGAACGAAATTTTGGTTGCCAGAAATGCGTTCGAGGCGTACTTGATCATTTCCGCGCTGCGGATGTCGGTGACGACAATATTTTCGGTGAAGCCCTGATGAAGCTCCCGCATAACGGGCTCAAGGGCCGGGTTGTCGAGACCGATGATCACCCGGTCGGGATGCAGCGTATCCTGGATGGCCGAGCCTTCCCGGAGGAATTCCGGCGCCGATACGATATCGAACGGATAGCCGGTGTGGGCAGCGATAATCTGGCGGATTTTCTCGTTCGTTCCTACGGGAACGGTAGACTTCGTCATGATGATCTTATAGCCTTCCATGGCTCGGCCGATGTCCGCAGCCGCGCTTTCGATGTACTGCAGATCCGCTTCCCCGTTCGGGAGAGAAGGCGTGCCTACAGCAAGGATAACGATATCCGAGAGGCGAACCGACTCCCGGAGATCGGAGGAGAACTTCAGTCTTCCCTCTTTCAGGTTCATTTCGATCAGCGCCTCGATACCCGGTTCGTAGATGGGCGACTTCATCTGGCCCAGCCGGGCGATCTTCTCCTCATCCTTATCGACGCAAATAACATGGTTACCCCCAAGTGTAAAGCATACGCCCGATACGAGGCCGACATAGCCAGTGCCGATTACCGCCAGATTCATATCTTCATCCTCCTTTTAGAAAGTTCACATACGCCTGTTCAACATACTGCTTGAACTGCACCATAAACGTTCGTTCATCGAATTTCTGCGCGTGCTTCATAATTTTCCCGACGTCCCATGCATACGATTCCACTTCGGCAATAGCCCCTAGCAAATCGTCGACTTCCTGCTTCTTGAAAAATACGCCGTTTACATAGGGCACTATCGTGTCCAGCGCTCCGCCCGCCTGATAGGCGATAACCGGTCTTCCCGCAGCGTTCGCCTCCAGCGGCGTTATGCCGAAATCCTCTTCCCCGGGAAAAATATAAGCCCGGCACTGCGACATCAGTCCGTTGACCTCATCGTCTTCGAGACGGCCGAGGAATTTAACATTGCTCTTGGCCATTCCTTCCAGCCGCTTCCGGTCGGGACCGTCGCCGACGATGAGCAGCTTCAGACCGTTGCGGTTGAAGGCTTCGACCGCCAGATCGATCCGCTTGTAGGAAACCAGTCTGGAGACGATCAGATAATAATCGCCGATGGAGCTTGAGCTTTTGAACCGGGAGGTATTGATGGGCGGGAAGATGACATCAGCATCCCGATGGTAGTAGTTCCGTATCCGGCTCTTGACAACGGATGAGTTGGCAACGAACTGGTTCACGTTTTTGGAGGTCCGCTGATCCCACATTTTGAGCTGCTGGATGTAGAGCTTCAGCACTCTTTTGAATAAACCGGAATTCGACTGCCGTTCCATATAGGTGTCATAATCCCAGGCAAATCTCATCGGGGTGTGGCAGTAGCAGAGATGAAATGTACGCTTGGGAACCTGGATGCTCTTCATGAACGCGCTGCTGGAACTCAGTACGATGTCGAACCCGCTGAAGTCCAGATCGCGGATAGCCATGGGATAAAGCGGCAGCACCCCTTTAAAATTGTCCTTCACTCCCGGAATTTTTTGCAGCCAGGAGGCCCGGATATCCGCGTCCTTGAGATTCTCGGTCAGGCGGTTTCCGTTAAAAACCGTCGTGAAGATTGGAGCCTCCGGATACATATGGTGAAAAACCTCCACCACCCTTTCCGCTCCGCCCATTTGGATTAAGTAATCATGCGCTATCGCTATTTTCATGTGAATCATCCTCAACGTTTGATGGAGCTATGTGTGTCAAGAAGCGGCTGCTTAAGAGACAGCTGCTTGCTTCACAGGTGATATCCGCTCTCCTTTTGTTCGTCAGGTGCCCGCCACCAGGCCTTTATAATAGGCGACAATCTCTTTGACCGTGTTCTCGATCACAAAATGTTCCTTTACCCGCTTGATCCCGGCTTCCGCCATTCTTTCCCGCTCTTCGGGATGCTCCAGCATCCAGTTGATCGATTCCGCAAGAATAGCCGGGTCTCCAGGCTGAATGAGCAGTCCTGTCTCACCCGGCACGACGATTTCAACCGGTCCTCCCTCATTGGACGCGATTACCGGCAGACCCGCCGCCATCCCTTCGACGATCACCTGGCCGAACGGCTCCGGTGTGATCGAAGTATGGACGAGCAGATCCGCTTGTTGCATCAATCCCTGAATGTCCTCCACATGTCCCAGGAGGCTTACATTGTCAAGCCCCTCGCGCTCGATCGTCGCAAGCAGCTTCTTCTTGTATTCGTCTTCGCCGAAGAGGGCGTCGCCCGCCAGCCAGAACTTGATTCGGCCGTTACCCTGAAGCTTCTTGGCCGCATCCAGCAGAATATGCTGACCCTTCCATTCGGCCAGCCGCCCGACCAGCAGAACGTTGAAGTCCTTCTGGTCCCCGCGTCCGGCTACGCCGCCGATCGCTTTGGCGAAAGCGGAATAGACGACCAGCGTCTTCTTCGACTTCGGCAGCTCCAGCGCGCTGAGCGTGGACTTCGAATTGGCGATGACGCCGTTCGGCAATAGACGCGAGAGCAGCCGGATGGCTTTGGCGACAACCGGCTTCAGATAAGGCGCGCCAATATGGTCGCGAATATGCCAAATCAGCGGTACGCCTGCCATCTTGGCGGCAACCGTTCCGTACAGGGCAGACTTAAGGGAGTTGGTATGCACGCAGGCTACCCGCTCCTTCTTCAGCAGCGGAGCGATTTTACGGCCGTAGGCCAGCAGCTTCATGGCAGCAGCCGGCGCGCCCAGGTTGACGGTGTTGCGGCCGCGGCTTCGGACGCTCTCGTCCATCGGCACGATCCGGACGTCGATTCCTCTATCGCGCAAGCGGTCGGCCAGCGCGCCTTCCTCCGCCAGGATCACAAGCGGGTCAACCTGTTCTCCGATATGGGTCAGAATGTTGAACAACGCTACCTCGCCGCCGCTCCATCTAGCCGTGTGATCGATATATGCCACTCTCAACATTCAGCGTCTCTCCTTTCCCCATAACCTCTCTGAATACGGCTTCCACCTGATCCGCGACATGCTCCCAGGTGTACCTTTCCAGCACATGCTCCCGGCATTCCTCCCGGCTCGGAAGAAGCCTTCGGTTGCCGAGCATGTGGGAAATCCCCTCGGCCATATCCGCGGCGGACGAGCTCTTGAAGAGCAGCTCCGGCCGGAAATTCTGCAGGATTTCCCGGTTGCCGCCGATCGGCGTTGCCATGACCGGCAGTCCGCTAGCCAGCGCTTCGGCTGTGATCAGGCCGAAGCCCTCCAGAGCCTGCGACGGAACGACGAACAGGTCAGCCGCCTGATAATACGAGGCCAGCTCATGGTCGGGGATATAGCCGAGCAGCCTGACCTTGCTTGTCAGCCCGTAATCGGCGATCCGCTCTTCGAGCTCCGCCCGCAAGGGGCCTTTGCCGCCGATCAGCAGGATAGCGTTCGGGAAGCGCTCAGACACGGACCGCCAGGCTTCCAGCAGCTGCAGGAGGCCCATCCGGTTCACGAGCCTGCGAACCGTCAGCACCGTGGTGGCCCCTTCCGGCAGATTCAGCATTCGACGGACCGCAAGCCGGTTGCTTGAAGGAATGAACCGGTCGATGTTGGCCGCTCCGGGAATGATGACGATCTTGTCAAGCGGAATACCGTGCAGCGAATGGAGAATGTCGCGGAAGGTCTCGCTGAGGACGATGAACTTATCCGCGAGCCGGTAAGCCTTCCGTTCAATCGACTTGGCAATCGCGGTCTTCACCTGATGCTTGATTCCCTGGCCTTCGATCTTCATCTCTTCATTCCAGGGGCCGTGGAACGTCATGACAACCGGAATGCCGCGCTTCTTCGCCTCGATGGCCGGGCCGACCCCGTAGGGAGCGAAATGGGAGTACAGGATGTCGATCCTTTCCTTCCCGCTGTTAAACATGTCCGCCGCCTTTCTCTGAAAGGCGTCCTTCCGCTTCCAGATCGACTCTTTCGGATCGCCGGCGTTATGGATAATCAGTTCCTCGGGAGTTGCCGGCATCTCCTTGGTGCAAATCAGCGCCTGCACCCGGTTGCGGGAGGAGAGCTGCTCGCAGACGGATTTGAAATACGTGTTGAGCCCGCCAGGCTGCACGGAAGGCCAGCTAAGGCCCGTTGACATAATGTTCAATCCGTCAGGATAAGACATAGCTTCTTCCTCCCTTCTTCTGTTCTTTCTCCGCCTGGCTTGCCCTTAAAGCCTTTAAAGCCCTCAGGGTTTGAAGCCGACTATGAATTCTCACATGATCAGGGACGCCAGGGGTGTCCGCGAGCTCAATCGCCCCATCCCCGCTTCCCTCACCCAATACAATCTCTTCGGCGAACGGCCGGCACCCTAACCGGATTTCGTCATTTGGGATAGCATTGTCCCCGGTCATCGGGTCAACGCCGGCAAACACGCTTGAAACTGAATTCATGCAGGTTTCCTCCTTTATCTAACCGTTCGCATCCGTTGTTTTCTTGCCCATATAGGAATTCATTGTCGTCTTCGCCTTAAGCCGGGAGCGGTTCTTAAGAAATCACCGGCTGTCCGTAGCCACTTGGCCTTTAGCTTCGGCCAGTACGCTTTCGGTCTCCGGCTCGATCACCGCCGGGTCGGCTTCTTTCCTGCCGGTCTCGATCAGCTCTCTTACGCCGAGGCCAAGACCGATCAGCATCCAGATCAGGTAGGCTTTCAGCCCTGAGAATCCGTTGTCCGACACCAGCCCTACCACCGCGCCTACCCACGCCGCAAGAGCCAGCCTGCCATACAGCTGGAGCCGGATCATGCCGACCACTCTGCCGTAAATCTGCTTGGCTACCGCTCCGAGTGCGATAAAGAACAGCAGGCCGCCCGGAGCGCCGAAGGTGAGCATCAGGGCAATGAACCCGTTGTCCATAATGCCGTATTCGCCGAGCTCGCCGCTGTTGCCAATCTTCGTGCTCTGTCCGACGCTGCCGATTCCCTGGCCTACCGGATTGGATTTAATCGCAGGGATCATCGTTCCGAGGAGGTTGAGCCGGTCGTTATAGGAGCGGTCCTCTTGGATAGACGAGAGGGTCTCCATCCGTGCCGTCAGCCCCTCCGCTCCCGGAAGCTTCGGAACGATCCAGAACAGCGCAAGCGCTACAAAGACCACCTGAATCAGAGTCTTCCATTTGCCTTTAGAAGAAGAAGATGCGATATAGACGAGAAGCATGACCAGCATCAGTAGCCAGGAGGCGCGTACGAGCGTGGTCAGCAGGCAGACGACCACAAGCAGAACGCCGATCCAGCTGAAGGCTCCCCGCCAGCGCTTCTCAAGGATCATCGGCACCAGCGCGAACACGAGGAAGGTTGCGGCGGGTCCCGGCGAGTTGAGGGTGGAGAAGACCCTGACCTCCAGCGGATGCGGCGTACCGATGGAATTCATACCCGAATTCTGCATCCAGAAAGCGTCCCATGCCGGAACCGTCAAATACTGTATGATCCCGTACACGGCTACCAAAACCGCGATATTGGCATAGGTGCCAAGCAGCCTGTCGATATCGCGGGCCGTAAACGGCGTTACTGCAAAATACAGCAGAAGAAGAAGCGGAACCAGGTAGTTCAGCAGATCGTATACCGAGCCTACGCCATTCTTCGCCAGCCCGATCAGGGTGGCGTATCCGAGCGGAATCGCGAACAGCAGCATCAGCCGCATATGAGGCCGCTTGAGGGTATGAATTTCGCGCAGGACCGGTATGGCGACCGTCGCTCCTGCGAGCAGCGGAGCCAAGCTGAGCAACGAGACGGAGTGATAGGTGCCTTCACTCCAGTCGGCAAGCCGGCGAAGCTCGGGAGCGACAGCCCAGACCAGCAGCGTGTACGAAACGA
Source organism: Paenibacillus sabinae T27 (assembly GCF_000612505.1). Taxonomy (NCBI): domain Bacteria; kingdom Bacillati; phylum Bacillota; class Bacilli; order Caryophanales; family Paenibacillaceae; genus Paenibacillus; species Paenibacillus sabinae. Next base: position 1,087,925 of record NZ_CP004078.1, on the reverse strand, counting down.
GCAGCCGGGGCTTCAGCAGCGAGAGCAGGAAGGCCGGGAACAGCAGCGCCGACACAATAGCCAGCTGCAGGCTGCTCGATGAGCTGAGCTTTGCGCTGACAAAGCCGATCATCAGCGGCACGACCGCGCAAACCGCTGCAAAAATGCCCGCAGTCACCACAGTGCGAAGATTTCCCGGCAGCGGAAGGCCGGTACTGCCCGAATGGCGGCTAGTCATCGTCTCATACACCTCCTGTTCCTTGCGGACACGCTTTTATTCGAAGCTCTGTCCGTTCGCTTTTTCCCGTTTGCGCAGTTCCTTCAGCAGAAGAACCAGAAACTGGGCATCGTCGACCAAATACCGTTTCCACAGCCTTCCCGGCTCCTGGCTTAGCCTCCAGAACCATTCCAGCCCCGTTTTTTGCATGAAATCCGGTGCCCGCTTGACCGAACCGGACAGAAAATCGAAGGTGGCTCCGACGCCGATCGAGATAGGCGCCCGGTAGGACAGATAATGACGGTAGATCCATTTCTCCTGCTTGGGAGCTCCGACGCCCACGAACACGATGTCCGGCCGGGTTTCATTCAGCATGCTGATAATCCGCTTGTTCTCTTCCTCGTTGTTCTCGAACCCGTAGGATGGAGAGTAGCAGCCGACGATGTTGATATCCGGATAGGACGCTTTGAGGTTCTTCGTCGCCCGTTCCGGCACGCCTTCGGCGGAGCCCAGGAAGAACAGCCGATATTTCCGCTGCTGGAACGCATGCCCCAATCTGCTGAACAGATCGGCTCCGGACACCTTCTGCTTGAGCGGCTTGCCCAGCATCTTGGAAGCCCAGATGAGAGGCATCCCGTCCGCGACGACAGCACCGGCTTCAGAGTAGACCGTACGGAATTCCTTATCCTTGCGCAGCTTGATCACATGATCCACATTGCAGGTCAGAATGTAGGAATGGTTCCTTTCCCGGATCGTAGTATCGATATACTCCAGCAGATCCATGAAATCATAATTGTTAAAGTTGACATCGAACATGTTTACTTGATTCATCGTATCACTTCTTTTTGTGGGGAATCGGTTGGCTGCGAAGCCCGATACAGGCAGTTCAGGTACCAACAGAACGGAATAATAAATTGGACCGTCGACAGCGTATTATCAGAAAAGGAATAAATCAGAAACGCTGCTATCAAGAGCAGGTAATACATTTTTACCGGCGGCGCCAAAGCTCTGTAAACCAGAAGGAACACAGCCATTAACGACAGCCACAGCAGAGTCGAGCCGATGTACCCCCCGTCGAAGTAAAACCGGATATATTCATTGTGGGGAACGACAAAGCCTATAAACAATGTACCGTCATTGGCTACCGTAACGGCGCCCAGGCCTCTTCCCGATAAAGGGGAGCCCGACGCTTTATCCAAAAAGTATGTCCATGCTTCCGAGCGTCCCGACAAGTCGATTCCATCGCTGGTCTGCCTTTCGAAGGACCGTTTCTTGATATTGTCCCACTGCATGAATACGGCTCCGGCAATGACGGCCACCGAGCACAGCAGCGGAATCAGATAACGGGTCTTGCCTTTCAGGTAGCGCCGGAAGATGTCGAAGAAGTAATAGAGGGCCATAGGGATCAGCGCGAGCAACGGCCCCCGCGTTCCCGTAGCGATCAGCGTCATGAAATTCACGGCCAGCATGGTGTAAAAGAACCGCTCATGGCCCGGATTCCGCTTCAGCTCAATGAACGGAATCACCGTTCCAAGGAAGGCGAGCATCGCCAGATGCGACGGAATGTTCGCTCCTTGAATCCTCACCGCGCCGGTGAATTCAACATTCAGCATCGGGTGAAGATGCGCCGCCTGCAGCAGCGCTCCGACCACAAGGCTTACCACCGGGAGCAGACAGATCAGCCGGATCTGCCGCTCTGCCACCTCTTTCTTCCAATTGATCAGCAGGAACATGAACGGCAGAGACAGTCCGATAAATGCCTTAACCGCAATCTGTGATGTCATCTCGGGGAGCCATATGGAGGCCGTAAAGGTCATGAACACCATCGCCGCCAAGGCCCACAGCGGATAGCTGAGCTTGAAGCGCAGGCCGTTGACGAGGATGCAGGGCACGAGCAGCGCCAGCATGGCCAGCTTATACAGCGACAGGATTTCCATCCCGAAAAGGCTGCCGCCGTATAAAAAATTGATAGATATCGCCGTCGTCAGAAGGACGAAATAGCTGATATAATCCGGCCGGGTCAGGGATACGACGAGCAGCAGGAGAAAACCTACAGCGGCAACCGCGACAGCCGGCATGTATATCACTGTCGTGCCTAGAAACAGGGCCGATAGGAGAAAGAGCATTCCATACGGCAGAGCATACAATTTGGAAGCCCGGTGTCCGCTTATCATCATCCATTCACCCCGTCGCCGATTCCCGATTTCGATTCCGCAGCATATGGAGCGTTCCGCGGACGCTCTCCAGCCTGCATTTGTTCAGCAGCTTTCTTCCCTGGCTTCCGGATACCGCCGACAAAACCGAATCCACGGCGATATACAGAATTTTGGCTCCCGTCTTCCCCCAAAGAAGCAGATTGCCCACCGGGCCTTCGCTTCCGAGGGCGTTGGACAGCCCCTGGCTGTAATACCGCTTCATGATCCAGGCCTGCGTCAGGCGGCTTGCCGGAACGAAATGGTCCACCGCCATCTGCGGATGATAAAGGATGGATTGTCCTTCTTTCCGGATTCTCCCGAACAGCCAGGTCTCCTCGCCCGACAAGAGCGATTCCCCTTTGCGGCCAAGCTCCAGCGGGAACAGGCTTAGATTGAAGACTTCGCGTCTCATCGCCATATTGGCGCCGCAGGGGTGGAACTTGCCCGGATATTCCTTGATCCGATTCCCCAGATCCATGATCGTGTAGGGGAACTCGAACGGCTTGATGAGCCACTCCGGCCTCCCGTTCTCAAAGATGGGAGCTACCTTCCCGCCCATGGCCATCACGGCCGGTTTGCTTTCCATTGTGTTCACAATGGTCGAAATCCAATTCCGGACCGGCAGCGCATCGTCGTCGAGAAAGGCGATCAGCTTGGCTTTGGCCGCCAGTATCCCCGAGTTGCGGGCCGCCGACAGTCCTTGTACCGGCTCCAGCAAATATTTCATTTGAATCTGCTGCTCATACTTGTCCATGAACCGCTTCACGACGGATGCGGTATCGTCGGTCGACCGGTTATCGACTACAATGACCTCCGCCTCATCCAGCATATCGAGCCCGAGCAGGGAATCCAGCGTTTTGGATAACAGCCCGGCACGGTTGTAGGTGCAGATGATGATGGACAGCCGGGGTACGTCTCCGTGCTCTAACATGGGCATTCACCTAATTTCTGAATTAATAAGCGTTTTTCGATCCTAACAGCATGAGACCGGTTTTAATAATAATCTTGAGATCGAGCGCCGTGCTCCGCATCCGGATATACGTCAGGTCCAGTTGGACCATCTCTTCGAATCCGACGCTGTTCCGCGCGTGCACCTGCCAGTAGCCTGTGCAACCCGGGGTAACGGTGAGCCGCTGCTTGTCGTACTCCGTATACTGCGCCACTTCATCGGGGAGAGGCGGCCGGGGTCCGACCAGGCTCATGTTGCCGGTCAGCACGTTCCACAGCTGGGGCAGCTCATCGATGCTGGTTTTGCGCAAAAACTTGCCGATCCGCGTGATGCGGGGGTCGTTCTTCATTTTGAACATTGCTCCGCTGACCTCGTTGTAGGCCATCAGGTTCTTTTTTAATTCCTCCGCGTTCGAGATCATCGATCTGAACTTGTACATCTCGAACGGCTTCTCGTCCTTGCCTATCCGGGTCTGCCGGAAGAACACTTTCCCTTTCGGGTCGTCAAGCTTGATCAGTATTGCGACTACGGCAAACAGGGGCAGCAGCAAGAAGAGACACAGAGCGGAAAAAAGGATGTCGATGACCCGTTTCATAACCAGGTAAGAATTGCTTTCCTGCGCTTCTTCAGCATGGAGCACGTAAAGGCTCGATAGAATCCGCTCAGCGTCATCCGGCATTTTATGCATGCTCATTTCCCTCTCAATCCTCCTTGAAAGAATGGCCCTTATAATACATGTAATATCTAGTCATTAACCTGCAGTTTGCTCCGCCTTGCTTAACCATTCGGCCATAGCGTCCATAACGGGATACCGGAGATCCTTGCTTTGCAGGGCAAATTCCAGCGTCGTCAAAATGTAGCCGAGGCGCTCGCCCACATCGTATCTCGTGCCATCGAAATTGTAGGCGTAAACCCGTTCGCTTTGGTTCAGCTTCTGGATCGCGTCCGTCAGCTGGATTTCGCCGCCGGCGCCTTTCTCCTGCAGATCGAGATATTTAAAGATTTTCGGCGTGAACACGTAGCGGCCCATAATGGCCAGATTGGAAGGAGCGGTTCCGAGCTTCGGCTTCTCGACGAAGTTATGGACGCGGTACAGACGGCCTTCCTGCAAATCCGGCTCGATAATACCGTACCGGTTGGTGAACTCGTCGGGAATTTCCTGCACGCCGATGACCGAGTTCTGCGTTTCTTCGTACTGGTCGATCAGCTGTTTCAAGCATGGCGTCTTGCCGGTAACGATATCGTCGCCGAGCATTACGCCGAACGGCTCGTCGCCGATAAACCGTCTGGCGCACCATACCGCATGTCCCAGGCCTTTGGGTTCTTTTTGCCGGATATAGTGAATCTCAACCTTGGAAGAACGCTGTACCTCCTGCAGCAGCTCCAGCTTGCCGTCCTCAAGCAGCCGCGATTCCAGCTCGAAGGCGTTGTCGAAGTGATCTTCGATCGCCCGTTTGCCTTTACCGGTTACGATAATGATGTCCTCGATGCCGGAAGCGATCGCTTCCTCCACAATGTACTGAATAGTAGGCTTGTTGATGATGGGAAGCATTTCCTTAGGCATTGCCTTCGTTGCAGGAAGAAAACGGGTTCCTAAGCCGGCTGCGGGAATAATCACTTTTTTCACTTTTTTCATCATCCATGCCTCCTAAAAGTTTTGTTAGCATAAGCATCCTTGAGCAACTTCGCAAAACTAGCTTCGAAAGCAAATCCGCCGTATACTCCTCGAACAACCTCGCACTTACCGGCTACGATCTTACTTGGCCTGATTTATGGCAATGCCGAGAATTGCAGTCCCGGCTTGTTCCATCAAAGTCTTGACCCGGCGGATCGAATCCCGCTTGGATTTGCCGTAACGGGCGACGATGACGACGCCGTCGGTAAGCGGCGCGAGCACGCGGGCATCGCTGTATTCCACCGCCGGTGGCGAGTCAAGGAGAACCAGGTCATGGGTTCTTTTCAGCTCCTCCAGCAGCTCCGCCATTGCCGTGTTGCCCAGCAAGTCGGGCGGACTAACGGAGGATGAGCCTGCCGTAACGATGGTCAGATTGGCGAGATTTCCGTATACGCCGATCTTACCCAGCTCCTTCTGGCCGCTCAGACCGTCGGCCAATCCTATTCCGTTGTCTAGCCCGAACACCGTATGAATGCCGGGGCTGCGCAGGTTGCCGTCCACAACCGCCACTTTCTTGCCGTCCTGAACGAAGGAAACCGCGAGGTTGGCCAGAACCGTCGTCTTTCCTTCTCCCGCTTCGCCTGAGGTGAACAGCAGCGCTCTTCCTCCTCCGCCCTGCAGCAGCCCGAGCTGCCGGATGTAGGTGCGAAGCGAGCGGAACGATTCGGACACATGCGACTGCGGATTGCGCTCGGCAATGAGACTGTTACTTAACCGCAGCATACGCTCCCTCCCCTACCCTTGCTTTGTTGTCGCCGTCCTTGCCAAGATCGCGATTGCGGATTACCGGTATGGTGCCGATGACCGGAAGGCCGAACTCGTGCTCCGCTTCCTTCTCGGAGCGAAGAGCTCCGCTCAGCGTCTCCATCAGGAGGATAATCCCAAGCGCCGCCATCAGCGAGACGACGAAGCTGATAACCAAATTCATCGTGTAGCCGCCGTTTGCGGGTCCAGGTACATCCTTCGGGTCCGCCGGCGTAAGGAAGGTGACGTTGCTTAGATTCATCAGCTCCGGCAAGGAACGAATGAAAGTCTGGGATACCGCATTGACGATTCCTGCGGCCTTGACATAACTTTCGTCGTTTACGCTGAGATTGATGACCTGGCTTCCTTCCGATGATTTGAGGCTAACCTTGGAGCTTAGCTGATCACCGGTCAGTCCGAACTCCGGATGCGCCGCGGCCACGCGGTCCATAATGGCCGGCGATTTGATGACATCCTTGTAACTCCCGATCAGATTGAGACTGAAATTCAGATTGTTAAGGTTATTGCCTTCCGACAGATCTGCGGCGTTGTTCACCAGCAGCTGCGCTGTTGCGGAATAGACGGGGACCACGTAATTCTTGCTGACGTAATAGGTGGTAGTGCAGGAGATCAGCACGAACAGTACGATGAGCCATAGCCTTTTCTTGATGAGATTCAGGTAATCCAAAATCGTCTTTTCCACAGCGATCCTCCCTCCGTAGGATTTTGAAAGACTTCTGAAAATTTCAGATAACTTGCTTTTATTCTAACAATCCTCATTTTTCGCGGCATGGTCCCTGCCATTACTTTCGATTTCACTTTTGAATAAAGAAAATTACCGCTTTAGGACAAAGTATGGTATACTTTGGTACCATAGAATATGGTACAAATTAGTCTGTTTCGCTCAGGAACAATTGCCGATAAAATTAATAACCAAAAATTAAAGAATTAGCCCGAAAGCATAATCCGGTATCCGGGGCTCCCAGAATATATGAATTTGCCAAGAAGAAACGGCTGAAATATAAGGCCAAACGATAGAGGCGAAGCTTATACAGTCTTATATTTACAAAAAAAACACGGACATTTTGTCCGTGTTCCTGAAAACATATGATTCCGGCCGAGTTTATTCGACAGACATCTCGTATTTGGTCAATCCGACGGCGTTGGCATAAAGAGCCGCCTGTGTGCGGTCCGCAACCTGAAGCTTGGCCAAAATTTGGCTGACATGCTTCTTGACCGTGAACTCGCTGATGAACAGCCTTGACGCGATTTCCCGGTTGCAGGCGCCCTGGCCGAGCTCGATCAATACTTCGCGCTCTTTGGGCGTCAATTCGTCGGTAGGGCTCTTGCCGCTCATTCTCATCTTGTCTTCCATTAGGCCGGGGTCGTAATATTTTCTGCCCTTGTGGACCAGTTGAATAGCGAACAGAAGCTCTTCAGGCAGCGCCTCCTTCAGCACATAACCATCGACGAGCACCTCCTCTGCCTTGAGGAAATCTTCACGGCTCGCCGATGAGGTCAAAAGGATAAACTTGCTCTCAATTCCGCGGCTCCGCGCCGCTTTGATAACGTCAAGACCTGATTCGTCAGCAAGCTTCAAATCGATCAGCACCATATCGGGACGAAGTTCTTCCAGTACGCGCAGAGCTTCTTCGCCGTTTGTCGCTTCGCCAGCGAATTTCACATTGGGCTGCATGGAAATGACCGCTGCCAAACCTCTTCTCACAAGGGGGTGATCATCCACTATGACGATGTCCATATGCAAAGACCTCCTGTTATCTTTTATGCGTTCTTTAGTTCAATTACGCCTACCGGAATGGAAATTAGAATTTGGGTACCTGAATTTTCACTGCTCGACAACTGAAAATCCCCGCCAAGAGTCCGGGTCAAATGCTGCATATTTTTCATTCCCAATCCGCCGGTGTTTTCCTCTGAACGGGTCCATAGCAGATCGGTATCAAAGCCTACCCCGTCATCGCGGACGGCAAGTCCAACCCATCGCGGCTTCAAGGTCAGCTCAACCTCGATTTTACGGGCAGCCCCGTGGCGGATCGCATTGCCGGTCGCTTCGGAGATGATCCGAAAGAGGGCCTTGTGATACGTGTATGGCAGACTGAAATCGTCGCCCTTTACCTTGAAATCAATCTCAACATCGTTCAGCCTCGACAAGCTCTGCAGATGCGACCTTACCATGCCAAGCCAGGTCGGGCCTCCGCTTTTCTTGGAGCTCAGGCTGTAGATTGTAATCCGCAGCTCTTTGGCTGCCTTGGTCGCCGAATCATGGATCAGCTCGATCTGCTCCTCCAACTGGGAGGGCGTCATTTTTCGGCAGGACTGCTTGAGTGAATGGGCCGCATAAACAATGCCGAACAGACTCTGAGAGACGCTGTCGTGCATTTCGTCCGCAATCCGGTTCTGTTCATTCGTGACAATGAGCCGGTTCTCGGTAACGCTCAGTTCATGGCGTTCCAGCGTGATGGCGCTGAGCTCGGCCAGAAACATAAGCTGCTGAATGTACCATCTCCGGTTCTCCAGCCCCTCGTGCGCTTCCAGCTTAACTCCGATCACACCCACAAAGCGGGTGCTCATCCTAACCGGCATTAACAGCAGATCCCCAGAACCCGGAAAGCTCTTGAATATCGGTTCCTTCTGGCGCCGCCACTCCGGCTCGTGAACTTTAAGCTCCCCGAATAAATTGACTTCCTCCTCGGGCAGCCAGCCGGTCTGACGGCTTACGGGAGACGGCCCCCCGGGATAGCTCGCAAACCAGAACAACGCCTTGTTCAGCTTCGTCAGCTTGACGGCATATTCGGTAATGACCTGACCGATATTCATAAAATCATGCTCGCTTGAGGTTTCCACAATGTGATACAGCGACTTGATATGCTCGAGCATCTCGTTCGTTCGGGCGTTCGCCTCCTCCCGCTGCCGCCTGAACCTCGACAGCAGCTGCATAAAGGTCACTGTTAAAGCAAGCGCCAGAAACAGATTCCCGTTCTCCAGCAAAACCGAGACCAACGTACTTTCCGCCGATTTATAAAAAAAATAGCTGAATCCAAAGAAAATCGCAAAATAGCCGACCAGCAGACTCCAGCAAAAATAAAAGGACAAAGAACCCGCGGCAATCAAAATGGGATTAAGCGAATACAGCTTGAATGGGCTGTTATAACCGCCTGTACAAATCGCCAGCAGAAGAATCAGCGACATCTCGATGCTCACCGACGCCATAACGGCATGCGGTTTGTGCCGCAAACTCCGATAGGCAATCGTAAACGCGGGGGCAAGCAAGGCCAGAATCATGATGATCGGAATTTTATAAAACAGTGAAGGACCCGTTCGCGTAATTAAGAACATCAGTGAAGTAAGAAAAAGTGAAAAATAACGGAAAAATGTAATCATTCGATCTTCCGCAGATAACTTGATATTCATCCCACCACCCTATTCTCCAAATTTGTGGAAAATGCGAGCTTTTTACCTTCATGGGAACTGCTGTGTTAAATGCATCATACAAAAGAAAAATGACAATAACAAGTTACCTTTTTCAATGTGAACGGTTACACGATTAAAATTTTAGTATATTTTTTTTATTTTTCCCTGTTTATTCCGTACCAAAACGGGGTATAGTGAACCGTTTTTTTTCTAAATTTTTCTATTTTGGTGTCTTGGGGCGTCAAAGTAATGTCAGCTAAATTTCCGTTTATTTTCCGTCGGTGCAGCGCATTCAACTTTTATACGTTACACCGGCATTCCACAGAAGAGACTCCCATATATTTCTTAAACAGCCTCGAGAAGTAAAAAGGGGCGTTGTACCGGAGCATACCGGAAATTTCCTGAACCTGAAGCGAGGTGTTGAGCTGGAGCTTCTTGGCTTCGCCCATCTTCAGCCGGTGATTGTAATCATGCAGAGGGTACCCGCTGTTCCTCCGGACGAAATACAGCCCCTTCCGTCAAAAGTCCCGTCACTCGTTCACCCGGCTGCCTGTAAAGTTGATGTAATACTCGTCCCAGCTGCCGCCCGGCAGGGGACCGAAATCATAGATTTGTCCCGGAGCCGGAAGCAATGTACACGAACGCCCAATGCGCAAACGTGACGCCCATGCGGAACAGCGTTCTCCCGGGCAGATGGCCCACCTGGCCTACCCGGATGGATTTCAGTCTCAGCTTGGAGGACTCCATCTTCGGATCTATTATTCTGATCGGATACAGACTGATCATACAATCCATGCGTATGGACATAATTTGCATTCCTCCGCTCTCAACCCGTTCCAATCTTTAAACCTGGTCCCCGTCCCCAAAAAATTGACCTTTCGTCCCGGTTCGCTTCCGGGTATCCCGAGGCGACAAAGTTCTACTGAGCGGACCCGAAGACAAGCCGGCTCTCCCGGCGGCCCGGTCCGTACAGGATGCCATGTCAGGCATCTGGGTCTCAATCTCCACTTATCCGTCGGTGCGCGTTCCGGTTCTTAATGCGCTTTCCTGTTTGCCCATGGCCCTGACTTGGGCGATCAGGCCTATGAAGTGTCCGTCACTGAGACCGGGGCTGTGCTCGATATCAGCCGCAGCAATATTTCGAAGATGAAGACGCAGCGGCGGATTGTGGACCTGATGGCCAGCCTAAAGCTGAACCAGTTACAGCTTTATATAGAAGGAGTTGCGGCTCCTTATGCTTCCGATCCTTCTCTCCATTGAACAAGGGCCCCGTAGTCCAAATTCAAAAATAAAGCCCCCTGTCCCGCATAACCGGAGATGGTTTATGCAGACCAGAGCGCTTTTTGGTTTCGTTATGATCCATCCGCTGACAAGCTTAACCGTTGCCTCGCGACAAAGCCTTCGCCCAGGGCTGGGTCTCTGTAACGATAGGAACGCCGTCCGCCGCGGCCCGCTGCATCTCCAGGGCCAGATAATGATCCTGGCAGCCTTCGGCCAGGCTATAAAAGGACGGGCCGCCCCGGACGTAATCTCCCATCCGGGCCAAGGTTTCAGCGACGGCGATTTCATCGTCGGACAGCCGGGCGGGAGCGTGGGGATTCTCATACAGCCATTCCCCGCAGCCCATAATTCCCTGCAGGTGGAAGCCCTCCAGGTTCCCGCCATGTCCGGTATCGATCCGGCGCAGCCTGTCGTAAAGCGGACGGTCGAAGGACGGAAGCCAGGACACTTCATCGTTCACGATCTCCCCGCGTTCGCCGCGAACCAGAATCCGCTTATCCCGAATCCATGAAAAATACTGGTCCCCAGTGAAATCAAGCACGCCTAGTTTATTCCCAAAATCGAGCGTGGCGATAATCTGCTGCGACTCCGTCAGCTCTTCCGAGAGCGGAGGACCGCTTCGGTCCGGGCTCTTCACAATAGGCGAGGTGAATGTCTGGGCCCGGATGACGGCATTCTCGAAGCCGATTCCAAGCAGTCTGCGGATGAGGCTGATGCCGTGGTAATCATGCGCCGCGGACACCTGGGCCTGACTGACTTCGCCCAGCCTGCCGGAACGTGCAAGCCGGATCCGTGCCGCGTGCATCGGCTGGAACGCATACTGCTCCGCGATCTGGACTTTGGCCGCAGGTCCCACCCGTTCCCATAGACGGAGCAGGCCTTCCACACCGTCGGCGGGAGGCGTTTCAACCAGTGCCGGAATGCCGGCTTCCGCCAGTCTTTCGATGAATTCGGGGTTTGCCAGCCGTTTTACGCTGACGACTGCGAAGGAACAGCCGTTCCGGCATGCGACGGCAAACTCGCCAAATGAAGTGTAGGTCTTAACGCCCCATTGTTCCTGCAGTTTGTCCGCTTTCCCCCGGTCCCTGACTAGGACGGCCTTTACGGCAAAACGTTCCGGCAGCGCCTTGGCGATCCGCAGAAAGAACTCCGCTCTCCAGCCTCCACCGATTAATCCGAACGCGATTGCTTCCATTTCGTCATGCTCCTTCCCGATTCTTCGCTTCTTACGGTTTGACAGCCGGCAGTTTGACGATCGCTTCCGTTCCTTTTCCCTTAACGCTCTTGAACTCGATGGTGCCGTTCATTGCCTCAATGATCCGGAAGGTGACCATAAGACCTAGACCGGTGCCTTTCGTTTTGTTGGAGAAATACGGCTCCCCCAGTCTGGCCAGCTCCCCGGCCGTCATGCCCTCTCCCGAATCCCGGATGCTGATGACGACATGGCTGCCGGATTTCCAGGCCGAAATGCTCACCAGTCCGTTCTCCTGAAGGGCTTCGATGCCGTTCTTGATCAGATTGATCAAGGCCTGCTTGAATTTGGAGGAGCTGAACTTCACATACAGCCCATCCTCAAGCTGGATTTCAATGGTGCTTTCCTGCATTTTGGCCAGCGGAAGCAGAATTCCCGCGACATGCCTGAGCTCTCCCCCGACATCGAGACATTCCACCGTATCCGTTTGTGGCTTGGCGAACGTGAGAAAATCGTTGATAATATGCGCCGCCCGGTCCAGCTCCGAAATGGCCAGCTGCAAATATTCCTTCTCCTTGCTGTCAGAGCCTTCGCCGATAATCTGCAAGAAGCCTCTGGTGACCTGAAGCGGATTACGGACCTCATGCGCGACGGAAGCGGCCAGCTCGCTGATGATCTCCATTTTTTCCGAACGCTGAAGATCGTTGTTGAACTTCTCCAGCTCCTTCGAATATTCGACCACCTGCTCATGATTCTTGGCGAACTTCCTTCCTACGATCACAATCAGGGACACAAGGAAAATAACGATGCCCCATTTCCACCAGTACAGGTGGTAATTCTCGCCCGACATATAGAACAGGCACAGCTCACTGAGCGCCGTCAGCGCAAACACGGCGAAGCCCGAGGTGAAGATAATCGCCTCCACATTGCCGCGAAGGGCGTAACGGAGCGCATGTCCCAGCAGAAACAGAAACTGAATGATCATCAGAACGCCCGCAATATCCACCGTGAACATCCGGTACAGACCGTCAATCCGGTAAGACCAGGCAATGTTGAGCACGCTGAGTCCCACGCAGAACAGCGAATACACCAGTTGGAATTTCCTCAGCCGGGAAACGCCGCCATACATGCCGGAACCGAATAATTTCTCGAAAAAATAGGTGAACGACGGCAGAAGCGTAAATAGCGAAATATCAAAAAATAATTCCATCCATTTCGATTTGCTGCCCAGCACAAGCGAAAAATAAGGAGAGTAGTAGATCATCAGCACGCCGGACGACAGCATGATCAGCAAGAGCAAAAATCCGCTGAGAAACAGTTCTTTTTTTAAAAAGATCGAGCAAACGCCAAGGACGACGGCCAAAAAAATGAGCGCCCCGCCGATGATGACGTCCATCAAATCTTGCTTCAAGTACAGGTTCAGCAGATTTTCGTAGCTGCCAATCCTGATCTCTCCCTCTATGCCGGGGTGGCCGTCAAGCCCTTCGCTGTATATGTATAATTCGCTGCCAGCCTTGGGCGCGTTCAGCGGAATCAGAATCTTGCTGCCATTCAGTCCTTCGCTGCCTGTTGTGCTATAGACAAGCGTATCGTCAAGATAGGCCCGGATTTTGCTGCCGTATACTTTATTCACCAGCGCAGCCGAATGGCTGCCCAGCGGGGGCAATGAAGCGCGGAACCATACCGCCGCTATCTTCCCAGGCGCCCCGGTCTTGAGATCGGAGGACGAGACGTCAATCCATCCTTGATCCCCGAGGGGAGGGCTTGTCCCTTGGTCTGCTCCCGCTTCGGTCACCCATTTCAGCTTCCACCGGGAAAGCTCCGTGCTCTCCTGTTTCCCCCGCTCCATAGAAATTCCGATTTCAATCATGGAAGCCAGCAGCAATATGACAAACGCTACCGCCGCTATTTTGTATAGTGGCAATTTCATAACAGTGGCACCTCGGCTATCGTAAAAAGATATGTCGCTATTCATTTCGGCAATTTTCAATTCTTCCCTTTAAGCGGATTAAAACAACCTTCTCACGAAAGAATACACTTGAAGATCTGGAAACAGCTGCCCCGAACGGATTCGCAAGCCTCTATCGGGGTATACAATTAATATATACCGTTTGTTAGACCAGACTTTCGATAACCAAGAAGGAGGGCTGCCCATTGAAAGAATACCGGAACAATAAGCGCAGCGGCTCGGAAGAAGACGAAGATTTGGTAACCGAGCGGGATATTGACCAAGAGTTCGGCCTGTTTCAGGAAGGAACTTTTCCGGATGCCCTGCCTAACCGGAATCAGATAGAAGCTGTTCGGGACGCGCTTCCCAAGGAAGCGGGCACCCAAGATAATACACCCAAAAGGAGCTGAATAAAATGGCTGATTTCAATAAAACGGAGGCCGATTTTGAATACGAACGCTACGCCAAAATGAGAGGCATCTCTCCGGAGCAGGATATCCCTGTGGACGACCTCCGGCCGGTAGGAACCGAAACGGCGCAAAGCATAAGCGAAAAAGCTGCCGGCAGTGTGCGCGTTCCCATCGAATCTCCCTTTACCCGCCATGAACCGGTCGGCGCCGTTTCCGCGGAAGCGGGCGGATTCGCCTATTCCGCAGATTATGACGAGCTGGCCCGGGACCCGGAGCTTGCGGCGGATGTCGGGCTGTACGCTCCCAGATCTGGGCCAGGCGGTCCTCCCGATCTGGAGGAGAGCATCCTCTCGGAACCCGCTTTCAGGCGGGACGAGCTCCTGTATTCCGATGCGGCCAAGGCATCCTTCACCGCCGGACTCAGTGAAGGCGCCATCGATTACGCCGATGATGAAGTGACGGGCGAGGATTGGGACGATCCGCTGGAGGATGTTCCCGACGCCGATGAGATCCAGGCCGGCAGCCCGGTCGATCCCGCTTCCCCTTCCCTTGACGCCGTGCCGGGCACGGATGTGCTGAACGGATCAACGGGCGAGGACGAGTAAAGAACCCTTAAACGCCGCCGGATCATAACCTAAGCGTCCGGCGGCGCTTTGATCTGACAGGCTCGCCCGATTGGTTTTTGGCCGCTAAAGACTACTCCGCTTTGAGGGCGGAAACCTGTGCCTCGATCCTCCGCGTCTTTACCGTCAGGGCCGCGGCCAGCAGCATCAGTCCATTGACTACGAACACCCACCGGATCGGAAGAATGGCTCCAAGGAGGCCGCCAAGAATAGGTCCGGCCATGGTCGCAAGCTGGGAGACCGACTGATTCAGGCCAAAAGCGCGCCCTCGGAAGCCCGGATCCGTGACCTGCACAATCAGCGCATTAATGGAAGGAAGCACTGCGGCGTAGAACAACCCGTAGACAAACCGCACAATCGCGAACTGGACATAGCCAGTCACGAAGAACTGCAACATATTGCCGATTCCCCCGCCCAGAAGGCCGATAAACAGAATCGTTCCATAGCCCTTGCGTCCCCCGATTTTCCCCCACCGGGGAGCCATGAGCACTGTAGCGATCCCCACCGCCGAGAAGACGACTCCCGAAGTAAGCGATGCGCTGTCCTTTGAAATCCCCATATCGAGCATATATATCGGAATAAGGGGTTCCAGAAGCATGACGGAGAAATAGCTGATTCCCGTCATGATCATCAGGGAAACGAAAGCTCCGTTGCCTCCGGCTTCCCGAATATCGTCACGAACCCGGGATCTTGGAACTGACCGGTCCACCTTCCGCTCTTTGACGAACAAGGTGGCGATCAGCGCCGACAACAGCACGATCGCGGAAGAGAACAGAAAGGCGCTGCGGTTACCGTAATAATAGCTGATGACGCCGCCGATAAGCGGGCCAATTATGCTGCCGGCAGCCCCCGAGGTCGACATGACGCTAAGCGCCCAGCCGGTCTTCTCTTCCGGGGTATTCGTCGCTACCAGCGCGATGGAGGACGGCACGAACCCGGCCAGCAGTCCCTGAAGCACCCGAACGACAAGAAATACATAAGGGTCATGGACAAAATAATTGATCAAATACAGAGCGGCCAGGCTGAAGCCCGAGCGGATCAGCATCGGTTTGCGCCCGTATTTGTCGGCCAGAGAGCCCCAGAAGGGAGAAATCAGCGCGCTGGCCAAAAACGAGATGCCGAAGGCGAACCCGGACCAAGCCTCCAGATGGCTGGTTACCCCCAGATCATCGCTTAGGAAAATGGACATAAACGGAATCGAGATCGAGTACGAGGTGCTGCACAGAAATACGCCCAACCAAAGAACGGCAAGGTTTCGCTTCCATGAGAAGTTCATCATGCTGTACATCCTTTCAAGCTTCTTGGAAGCATCCTATTATTGTAAACCGGTTTGACTCCGGTGCCAATCCCGGATAGCTGTGTGAATTTTGCAAAGCGGATCGGCTCCGGGTTATGATGGCAGGGTGTTGCGGATTTATTAAAGTAAAGGAGCGACTAACCAGTGAGAGCTGCAAGCAAATCTTCCTTCGCCATTTGGGCTCTGCTTGGCCTTGTGATGCTGATGCTGGCATCCGGCTGCGGCAGCAAACCCGGCGGCGAGGCCCCGTCCCCATCCCCCTCCACGGGATCGCAGACCAGCGGAGCGCCCGGGGCCGGAACGCCCCAAGGCAGCGCCAGCCACCCCCTCGTTACCATCGAGATGGAGGACGGCGGGGTCATCAAGGCCGAGCTGTATCCTGAGATTGCCCCGAATACAGTGAACAATTTCATTTCGCTTATTCACAAAGGGTTCTACAACGGGACGATCTTTCACCGTGTCATTCCCGGATTCATGATTCAGGGCGGAGATCCGGAAGGCACGGGCATGGGAGGGCCCGGGTACAGCATTGCCGGAGAGTTCTCCGGGAACGGCTTCCCCAACAAGCTTCTGCATACGAAGGGCGTGCTGTCGATGGCCCGGACGAATGCCCCCGATTCGGCGGGCTCGCAATTTTTCATTATGGCAGCGGACGCTCCGAGTCTGGACGGACAGTATGCGGCCTTTGGTAAGGTCACCGAAGGGCTGAACGTCGTGGATGCTATTGTCAATCTTCCGAGAGACGCGAACGACCGTCCCGATCATCCGCCCGTAATCAAGCAGATAACGGTGGATACCTTGGGCGTCAACTACCCCGAACCGGACAAAATGACCTAACCTTATATGCTGATCCGCCAGAAAAAGAGCCTCTTGGCCGTTACCGATCACAAGATCGGTACCTGAGCTTGGAGGCTTTTTTTGCACGGAATCCGCACACCTGGTCTTATTTTCCTATAAGTGGATATTTGTTTCCAGATCATTTATCACTTTTGTCAAGAAAATCTGCCCGGTTGCAAGCCCGGGTATTCCGGGCTGGAGAAATGTCAGTTACAGCCGCTTTCTGCTCAGGTTATGATGGCCGTCGCGGAGAAAGGTACTCCGGCTGTTCTTGAGCAGAGCGATCCGTTCCTCCGCCAAATGGTCGGCTGCCGCGTAGGTCGGTATGCCCTTTTCGCGCGAAATTTCAAGAACACGGGTGATGCTGTCGTAAATCTTCGACACCTGCTTGAGTGCCCGCTCCTTGTTATAGCCATTCAGCTCATCGGCAATATTGATCACGCCGCCCGCGTTAATCACATAATCCGGCGCGTAGACGATGCCCCTCGCATGCAGCGCGTCGCCGTGGCGGGACTCCTTCAGCTGATTGTTGGCCGCGCCCGCGACGACTTTGGCCTTGAGCAGCGGCAGCGTCTGATCATTGATGGTCGCACCAAGTGCGCACGGCGCGTAAATATCGCAGTCAACGCCAATGATCTCGTCAGGATTGACCGCTTGGGCGCCGTATGCGTCCACGGCCCGGCGAACGGCCTCCTTGTTGATATCGGTGACGATAAGACGGGCGCCCTCCTCATGAAGATGTCCGCATAAGGCAAAGGCCACGTGGCCGACGCCCTGAATGGCAACCGTCCGGCCCTCCAGCGAATCCGTGCCGAATGCCGCCTTCGCCGCCGCCTTCATCCCGCGGTATACGCCGAAAGCCGTAACCGGCGAAGGATTACCCGAAGAGCCGTAGGATTGGGAAATCCCGGTCACATAATCGGTCTCCTGGTGAATAATGTCCATATCGTCCTCGGTCGTTCCTACGTCCTCGGCAGTGATGTAGCGTCCGTTCAGCCCCTGGATATACCGTCCGAAGGCGCGGAACATCGCTTCGTTCTTATCTTTTTTCGGATCGCCGATGATTACGGTCTTGCCCCCGCCCAGATTGAGTCCGGAGACGGCGTTTTTGTAGGTCATGCCTTTTGCCAGGCGAAGCGCGTCGACGATGGCTTCCTCCTCGGAAGCATAGGTCCACATGCGGGTTCCCCCCAGGGCTGGTCCAAGCGTCGTGTCGTGAATCGCAATGATTGCCTTCAGCCCGGACGCTTTGTCCTGACAAAACAGCAGCTGTTCGTAATCGTCCCGTTCCAATGCCGAGAATAATTCCATGTTCTTCTTATCTCCTGTTCTGTTGTATTGCCAATGTTAGTTTTCATAACAAAACTAGTATAGAATTAACCAGTTGTCAATTCCTTTAGCGGAAAAACCGGCGATTAACCCGTTTTACCTTGCAGCAAAGGGGAGCTGCTGACTCCCCCTGTTATTTTCACGTTAATTCGGAGGCCGTCACGCCTTACTCCCAATAATGATCGGGCCGGTATTCGATTTCCGACTGGACGGTGATAACCAGGCAGCCGGAAGCTTCGTCGTAATCAACCGGATGGTCGCCGACATAATACCAGTGTTTGACGACAGGTCCGCCCCCGGGCTCCTCGAAGCGAAAGACGTTCAGCTCCGCCTTCAGCGCCATAACCTCCTGCCCCTTGCCGGCCGGCACACCGTAGACGCTAATCCGCGTCAGTTCGCCCTCCCGGCTGAAGGCGTAAGTCAATCCTTCCGTGCTGCTCAGCAGCAGACGTCCGGTTACGGCATGCTTGACTAATAGTCTTTCCCGCTCCCTCATTATAAAGACCTCCTTGAATTAAGGGTACGCCGCTTACGGCAGATCGATCAGCATCACAAAAGCGGGCTCCGATGTCGCAAGCCGGACCGATTCCTCTTCTTCGATGCGCGCCGAATCGCCGGAATTCAGCTTGCTGCCGCTGACCTCAAGACTTCCTTCGATAACATATACAAAAATGCGGCGCCCCGCCTCCTGATGAAACGCAAGGGACTGGCCGCCGAAGAGACGCCCCAGATAAATCGTCATGTCCTGGCCGATCTCTACGATTTCATCCGAGCCTTCGGTGGAAACGACCGGCACCAAAGCGCCATCGAGCTTCTCTGTCCGGTATTTTCCCGCCCGGTACGAAGGCTTGGAACCGCGGACGGCGGGCATGAACCAGAGCTGGAGCAGCCGCACCGGCTCATCCTTCGACGGATTATGCTCGGTATGGATGACCCCGGTCCCGGCGGACATCCGCTGGATACCGCCAAATGAACTCTCCGCGACATTGCCCAGATTATCTTCATGGCGGAGCACGCCGGAGAGAATGATGGAGACAATCTCCATATCGCTATGCGGGTGGGCTCCGAAGCCCTTTCCCGGAGCGATGATGTCGTCATTGCATACACGCATCGGCCCGAAAGCCGTATTGGCCGGGTCATAATATTCCCCGAACGAAAAAATATGGCTTCCCTTCAGCCAGCCGTGATCGAAGCGGTGGACCAATTCCTCCGTATATACCTTAATCACTCGCGCTTTCGCCTCCTTTGTTCGAATGCTTTCCGCCAAAACTGCATATTCCAAACGGCCTTTGCCGTCTCACCAAAATTGTAGCAAAAAGAAGCGGTAATAGCGAAACATCCCCGGACGCTAACGAACCCCCGCCGGGATGGCGGGGGTTCGCAATTAACCGCCGCCTTCCGGAAGACAGCGGGGATTAGCGTTAGGTTTGGATTCAGCCCTTGAATCCGTTAAATTGAACCACATCTTCGAGCGGCAGGCGCGTGGTCTGGCGCCCTTCGGCCGCGGCATGGCCTACGGCAATCAGCATAACAGTCGCATAGCGCTGCGGAATCTGGAACATCTCGCGGAACCGATCGGCATTGTAGCCGCCCATAGGCACCGTGTCGTAGCCTTTCGCCTTGGCCGCCAGCATCAGCTGCATGGAGATCAGGCCGCCATCGACGAGCGCGATTTCCTTCTGCTTCTCCCGGCTAAGCGCGGAGTAGGTGTTCCAGCTGTTCTCCACCATCGTATTCCGTACTTCCGGTGTCGCATAACCGGCTTCTACCGCCGAGTCCCAAATGCTATCCACGTTCCGGTAGGCTTCGAGGTCCCCAAGCACGGCAATAATGGCGGATGCCTCCACAACCTGCTGCTGGTTATAGGCGATCGGCAGCAGCTGCTCCTTAAGCGACTGGTCCGTAATGACGATAAACCGCCAAGGCTGAAGATTCGAAGAGGACGGGGCCAGGATGGCATCGCTTAGCAGGTCCTGGATCTCTTCATCGGACATTGTCCGGGAAGGGTCGTATTTTCTTACTGAGTGGCGATCCCGTATAACTTGGCTGAAAGACAGGCTGTTCTTTACTTGGGTTTCCATAGAGGTTCCTCCTGAATAATCATTCGACCGGCCGGGCCGTGCGGTTGCTGCTCCTACCCTATTTCTGTGTGTATAACAGCACAGTTAAAACCAAAAAAAATAGCACTTCCGGCAATCCGTCTTAACATTTAACTGTTGTTTAATAAGCACAGTATAAAGCAACAAAAAGCAAACTGTCAATATCCCGCTTTTCGGACAACATCGGCAACCGTATAATTTTTCAGCACGTCGGTAACGCTGCGGTCGACCTCTTCCAAAATACCGCAGAACGCCTTCTTCATCTGAGTCCCGAAATCGTTCACGCACATCGTGCCGCTGACCGCTTCATGCCGGGCTTCCCCTACTTCCAGCGCGCGGTACACTTCATCCAGCGTCAGCTGATCGGGCGCCTTGTTCAGCGTGTATCCCCCATCCCGACCTTCCCGGGTGACCAGGATGGATGCCTTCGCCAGCTTGGCCAGTATGCGGCGCAGCAGCGTAGGCTCGGACGACATCATCTTGGCGATCTCGCAGCTGGGACAGGTCCCCCCGTCCTTGGCAAGCAGGACCAGCGCCTGAAGGGCCAGACCGAATGATTTATATTGCAGGGAGCCTATATTGCGTTTGGTCATCCCCTTCTCCTCCCTTCGCCTTAGTCCCTCTAATTGTATCAATGGCACACCCAACAAGCAATCGGTTTTAAAACGGCTTTCATCAAGAGCATATCCGGCAAAAAAAAAGAGAACCCCTTGCCGCTAGCGGCTTTAGGGATTCCCTGCGCCTATCTTTCCCGCTGACCGGAGAACCGGCCTCAAGGCCTGTCCGGCAGCTCCGCGGGTTCTAAATCATAAATTCCGCTCTTTAACCTACAGCTTGGAGATCGTTTCGGTAAGCACCGGCACGATTTGCGATTTGCGGGAAACGACGCCTTTAAGCAGGGCCTTGTTGCCGTCCAGCTTCACATTGTAAGCCTTCTCTACGGCGCCTGCCGCACTGCCCAGTGCTACGCCGATGGAATCGCTATTCAGGATGTCCGTAACGACGAACAGGAACAGGTCCAGCCCTTTCTCGTCGATAATGCCCTGCAGGGCGGCTTCAAGCTCGGCCTGGCGGGACAGCACATCGTTCGTATCAATGGCGTTGACCTGAGCGATAACGACTTTCTTGTCGCCCATTGAGAATTCCTTCGCGTCCAGATTCAGCAGCGTATCGATGCTCTTGTCGCTCAGGTCCGCTCCGGCCTTCAGCATGCTCAGACCGTAGCTATCCGCGTCCACGCCGGCGATTTGCGCCAGTTCCTTGGCGGCGGCCACATCTTCTTCAGTACAGGTCGGGGATTTGAACAGCAGGGAGTCGGACACGATGGCGGACAGCATAAGTCCGGCTACCGGCTTCGAAATCTCCACTCCGTTCTCCTTGTAGAGCTTCTTCAGGATTGTTGCCGTGCAGCCTACCGGCTCGGCGCGGTAATACAGCGGGTGAGCCGTTTCGAAGTTGGCGATCCGGTGATGGTCGATAACTTCGACGACGCGCACCTGGTCGATGTCATTCGCGCTCTGCTGACGCTCGTTATGGTCGACGAGAATAACCTGTTTCGCTTCGCCGGCCACATTCTCTACCAGACGCGGCGCTTCCACTCCAAAATGGTCCAGGGCGTATTGCGTTTCGGAGCCGACTTCGCCGAGGCGGATGGCTTCAGCGTTCCAGCCCAGCTCTTTTTTGAGCGCGGCGTAGGCGATGGCGGAGCAAATCGTATCAGTGTCGGGATTCTTGTGTCCAAAGATTAATGTTTTTTCCATTTCCAAGCTCCTTACTTTGGTTTTGTTCCATTAATATACCACAGATTGATAGGAAGCCGCCAGAAGCGGAAGGCGCTAGTCCAGAATGGAACCCCCGTTTTTTAGCCTCCCGCCGGTCTCTCCGCCCCAGACAACTGCAGAGCTTGTGAGAGTGCTTCTGTTTCCTTTTCCAGGCATACGACTCTCCGGAATTTAACTTTCTTAAAATAAGCAGTTGAAATTTTCTTAGTTAACTATTAAAATTAAAGCAACTAAATTTTTAACGAATGAATTAACAATATTATATAGGAGGTATTTCACATGGAACTCAAAGGACTTCACCATGTATCCGCCATTACGGCCAATGCGCAGGAGAACTTCAAGTTTTACACCGAGGTTCTGGGCCTGCGGCTGGTCAAAAAAACGGTCAATCAGGACGATATCTCCGTCTACCACTTATTCTACGGCGATGAAAAAGGAAGCCCCGGCACCGAGGTCACCTTCTTCGAAATACCAATGGCGGGACGCAACCGGGACGGGAATAACAGCATCTCCGCACTGTCGCTGCGGGTTCCCACCGACGCCGCTTTGGACTATTGGCAGGTGCGGCTCGGACAATACGGGATCAAGCACGGAGAGATTACGGACCGCGGCGGGCGGCTAACGCTGTTCTTCCGCGACCCCGAAGGACAGCGGCTCATCCTCGTCTCGGATGAGAACAATCAAGGCGTCGCAGGCGGCCGCCCGTGGACCAAAGGCCCCGTTCCGGCCGAATACGCCATCGCCGGACTTGGGCCGGCGCATCTGACGGTGGAGAACGCCGGACCGACCGCAGCCGTGCTGGAGCAGCTCCTCGGATTCCGGCGCAGGGGTGCCTATCCTTCGGCTGTCCCGGGCCAGCCGGACGTCATCGTGTTTGAGACCGGCGAAGGCGGCTCGGGCGCCGAGGTGCATGTCGAGGAGCGGAATGATCTGCCGCCCGAGCATCTGGGCCGGGGCGGCGTGCATCATGTCGCCTTCCGGGTGGACAACGAAGAGGAGCTCAAGCAGTGGATTGAGCAGCTCCGTTCCGCGAATCTCCCCAATTCCGGCTTTGTCGACCGCTTCTACTTCCGTTCCCTGTACTTCCGGGAGCCTGGCGGCATTTTGTTCGAGCTGGCTACGGACGGGCCGGGCTTCGATACGGACGAGCCGGCCGACCGTCTTGGCGAATCGCTGGCGCTGCCTCCGTTCCTGGAGCCAAAGCGCAGCCAGATCGAGGAAATGCTGAAGCCGCTGGATACGCGGCAGTAACTTGAGACTGTTCAAAAAAGAGGATGCCCGGGGCGCGCGGCCCGAGGTCATCCTCTTTTTTTCGCGAAAAATACGGTTGCTCAAGATATCGGCTCTTCCCTGCCCGGTCCACCTTCGACGCCTAGAAGTCCTCCCGGCTCTCTGCCTTCGATAATAAGCCGCAGCTCCGATAACGCCCGTATTTCATAGGTCGGAACAATTTCCGGGTCCTTGGGCTTTCCCAGGGGGTTGAACCAGCAGGTGTCGATGCCGTAGGAAATGCCGCCCTGAATGTCCGAGGTTAGCGTATCGCCGACGATCAGCACTTTGCGCTTGTCCTCGGTGGTGAGTCCCAGTCTGGCGAAAGCGTGGTCGAAGATGCCCCGCTCCGGCTTCTGGCTTCCGACTTCCTCGGAGATGATAATCTGCGCGAACGCACCGCGAAGCGACGAGCCTTGAATGCGTGAGTACTGAACCTCCTTGATCCCGTTGGTAATCACCGCGAGACGGCAATCCGCAAGCTCATTGCACAGCTCCGCCGCCCCCTCGACCAGGAAAATCCCCTCTCCCAGATGGAGCAAGTAAGCGGCGCTGAACGACTCCGGGTCCAGTTCAAGGCCATGCGCGGCAAACAGCCGGGTAAACCGTTCCACACGCAGCGCGGCGGAGGAAATCAGCCCCAGTTCCAGATCCCGCCACAGCGCTTTATTGATTTCTTTGTAGGCAGGGGCGCAAACCTCGTAGCTGGAATGCATGCCGAACTGCTTAAAAGCTTCCCGCAGCGCATAGCTCTCCGCTTGATCGTAGTCGAACAGCGTATCGTCCGCGTCAAACAGAATGACTTCATATTTCACTTGCAGTCTAACCTCCCGACTTCATGCATGGAAATGACGTATACTTGGATGGTATCGTTCTTCAAGGTGAACTTCCTTAAGGTAAGTTCAACCTCCGACCCGTGCATTCCTGCTGCGCCCCGCCTCATCAGGGAGAAGGTTTTATGAACTACAGATCCGTACGTTCCCGCACCGCCTCGCTTAGCCTGCGGTAAATGCCGACAATTTCATCCATAGGCATACGCACCAGCCCGCTGGAGGACGGCGCGACGAACTCGCGCACGCCATCGACCACCGGCTCCAGCGCCTCCTGGAAGCCCCAATCGGCCTTCGCCCTGCGGCTGAATTCCGTGTACACGCCCTTGCCGACAAAGCAGGCGATTTGCGGCCGGTACTTCATCAGCTTGGCGCGAAGCATTTCCCGCCCCTGATCATATTCCTCGCGGGTAATGTCCTCCGCTCCCCGCGTGGGGCGGGCGACGATATTGGTGAAGCCGTAGCCGAGCTTCAGCAGTTCGCCGTCCTCGGAAGCTTCGTACAGCCGGGGTGTAAGTCCGCTGCGGTACAGAATTCTCCAGAAGTTATTGCGCGGGTTCGCATAATGATGTCCGACTTCTCCGGAGCGCAAGCTCGGGTTGAAGCCGATGAATACAATTTGCAGCCCGAAATCAAGATGATCCTCCACCGGATTCATGACCGTCACCTCCGTTCATAAGTCATCGCCTGCGCATTCAATCTTCTCTGTTCCCCGGCACACTAGGGCAGCAGCGCTTTTAGTTCGGGCGTCAGATCGGAAGCATTTAGCCTGTTAAAGTCGCTGTTTCCGTTCCTGAATTTCAGCAGAACGATATACGATCCCTTCTGGATTGAATACTCCCGCCGTATTTTTAAGATCTCGTCAACCCGCGCCTTGTCTTTGACAATGACAGACCTTCCCGCTTTCCTTGCAGCCCCAAGATGCGCCCACGGATCATAATTCATTTCTTTGGAAAGGACATCCTCGCCGCTCTGCTTCGCCACCTCGACGGATACGAGATCTTGGGGTTTGATCCGGACCTTTTCCGCATAGCCTTTCTGTTCAAGCCAAGCCCCCAGCTCGTGGAAAGAAGGTTTCCATTTATAGCCTTCGAACAAGTATCCCGAATAAGGATGGTTCATCGACTCTTCCGTCGCGATACGGATGTTGGCCAGCGTGACCGCATCGTCCGTCTGATCTTCAAGGGACATATTCAGAATCTCTTTCTTCAGAAGCTCTTTAAATGTAGCGATATCCGCAGCATCCGTGATGTTTACGTATCTGATGCCTGAGCTTACCTGAATGCTCGCGGCCTCCTTGTCGAGCAGCGGCAGGAGATATTCGGTCCGTTTGAATGCAGGGGACTCCATCACCGCTTTAAGTTCGGGCTCGAAGCCTTCTATCGGCACATTGTACTGTCTGGTAATCTTGTGTCCGTCCTTTAGCTCATAAACCAAGGTATAGCTGAATAATTTTCGTCCCGAGTAAACTTTGTACCGGTCCTCTCCGTCCCCCGGCCGAACCTGAACAAGCGCTTCATGGAGCTTGCGGACGGACGTTATATAAGCAGGGTCTGAGGAAAACGGGTCTACTCCCTTGTAAGGACTGCCGATCGAATTGTAATCAACGTCACTTAGAGGCACCGGTTCCGAATACGTATAAGCCTGATAATTGCTTCCGGCGTATACCCCGGCAACCTTGTCTGCAGCGGGTAATCTCGTCTCAAAGCCGGTAAGGGGCGATACGGGAAGGTACAGCAGCAGTCCAAGAACAACCACGTAACCCGCAAAACGCAGGGGCAGCTTCCGGTTCAGGATTTGCCACGATTTCCGGATGACCATTTCCGCTCCGGCATAGCCGATAACGGCCCCGATCGCGAAGCCGGCGACGGCCCACCCGATGCCTCCCGGACGCATTTGGGCAAAATAGGTTCCGGAGATCAGCATGGCGCACAGCATGACTCCGCCTTTAAACAGCGGATTGAAGTAGGTGAATGCGATCGCCTGTCCCGCCGTCTCCACCTGACGCTTGCGGTACAGCACATACGACAGCAGGACGAACAGAACGATTAATGCCGCGTAGATGCCGAGTTCTCCCCAGGAATAAGGCACCGCGTTAATATTTATCATGTGGAGTAGCGGGGACCAGTAGTCTATCCCTCGCAAATTATTGTACGGAAACCCGTACAGGTACATAGATAAATGGAAAAGAGCCATTTGCGAGAGCACAGCAGGCAGAATCAGCAAAATATAAACCACAATGCCCTGCAGCACGGTAATACCGAGGCATATGCCGGCGAAAGCAGTCAAGGTGAACAGGAACAGCGAGAGCAGGCTGACTATGGCTCCCCAGGCCCATACATCCGCTCCGCCGTACAGAAACCTGTTCCCGTCCCAGGTCCGCACCACGCCGGCGGCCAGCGCCGTAAGCCACACCGGAACGAGCAGCAGAATGAAACCGCTAAGCAGTTGGACCGTCAGCAGATGCTTCCGTCGGAGCGGAAGGCTGTGCGCCATGTCCGCCGCCCCTTTATGCTGAAGGTAGCGGAACAGCAGCAGACCGGCTGCCACAGGCAGCGACAGCGTGAACAGCATGGTCAGTGAGCCGCTGATGTAGAACAGATCCTTCACCTTCTGCGGCGGCGAGTCAGGATTTCCGCCAAGAAACATTTGCAGCGGAAGAGCGAACAGCAGACCGAGCAGGTACACGACGGCGATCCAGGAGTGCTGCCTTAGGTTTTGCCGGAGCATCCCCCGGTTAAAGTAGAATCGGCGCGATGTCATAGCCCGCTCCCTCCATTTCGTAAATAAAGATTTCTTCCAGGGTCAGCGGCAGAAGATCCAGAACGTACGGGTTATAGACCCGGAAGGTGTCCGCGATCCGCTCGCGGTCTCCTTTTACGATAAAGAGGGAGACGCTCCCCCGCCGCTCGTGGTGCAGAATGTTCAGCTTGCCAGACAGCGCCGATTCATGCCGTTCATCCCGGAAAGCGACCTGCACTTTATGCGTGTCGGATTTGAGCTCGTCAAGCTCCTTGTCGATCAGCAGCGCCCCTTCGTGCATAATGCCGACATGGTCGCAGAGGTCTTCAATCTCGCGCAAATTATGCGAGGAGATGACGGCGGTAAGGCCGCGCTCGGCCACCTCCTGGAACAGCACATTTTTAATCAGCCGCCGCATTACCGGATCGAGCCCGTCGAGCGGCTCATCCATGATCAGCACATCCGGCATGCAGCTGAGCGCCAGCCAAAAAGCGGCCTGCTGCCGCATCCCCTTGGACAGCCGGTTCAGCTTGCGCTTCGGGTCCAGCGAGAACAATCCGCCAAGCTCCTCAAAGCGTTCCCGGCTCCAGTGCGGGTAGACGGAGCTGTAGAAATCGGCCATCTGCCGGATGGAAGCCTGAGGGAAGAAATAAGGAAAATCCGGCATAAATACGATTCTCCCCTTGGTTTCAGGGTTCTCAAACACCGGCTTGCCGTCAATCCGTACGCTTCCCCCATCGGGAATGTAGATCCCCGCAAGCGTCTTAAGCAGCGTCGTCTTGCCCGCCCCGTTGGAGCCGAGCAGACCGAATATGTTCCCTTTATGTATGGTCAAGGACATTCCCTGAACCGCCTTCCGGTCCTGAAAAATTTTGCTGACCTCCCGTATCTCGATCATGGCTGATCCTCCTCCCCTTTTTTCTCCGACGTCTGTTTAAATAATTCGCCGATTTCCGCTTCGGTAAAGCCGAGGTATACGGCCTCTGCCATCAGTCGCAGCAGCTCCTCGCGCACTTCAGCCTTCTTGGCTGCGTTCGTCCCCTGCTGCGCAGGCGAAACGAAGCTGCCCTTTCCCGGCCGGGAATAAATATAGCCTTCCCGCTCCAGTTCACGGTAAGCCTTCTGAATGGTATTCGGATTCACGGTAAGCTGCGCCGACAGCGTCCGTACGGACGGAAGCTGCTCATCGGACCGTAAAATGCCGTACAAAATCAATTCCTTGATTTTATCCGTTAACTGCTCGTAAATCGGTCTGCGGCTGCGAACGTCCAGCTCGAACACATGCGACTCCCCCTTCCCCCGCTCACGGGCTCATAGCTCCCTTTGAATGAGCAAGTGTGTTAACTGTACTATTATTAATAATACAGTTAGCAATCATTGTCAATACACTTTCACCCAAATGGAACAAGCCGTCCCCCGGGAGATTTCCTCATCTCCTTGGGGACGGCAGAATCAGCGGAGGCGAAAGGGATACCGCCTATTCGTCTATTTGATTTATTTAGAGCAGCGTTCCTTTCTCCGCAGCCGGAATTCCTCCTTCGCTGCGCCGCCGGGCCCGGTCGCTGATCAGGGCGAAGGGAATCCCGGGGAGCAGCAGAAGCCCGGCCAGCGCAAAGGTGCGGCTGAACCCCTTCACCGCCGCCTCCTTCATTTCGCGGCCGATCCGATCTACGACGGCTTCCGTCTCGCGCATCTGGCCTTGCGCCGACTGCTCAAGCACCGCCCGTTCTTCCGGCGCAAGCTTCGAAGCGGCCGCCCGAAGCTGCGAGCCGACTGCCGCCGCCGCGCTCTCCGGCGAAGGAAGCGAAGCCGCTTCGGCCGAACCCCCGGAACCGGCGCCTTGCAGCGACGCCATCAGGGCTTCCTTCACGGGCGGCAGCAGCTTTGCGTCGTTCCGGACCACCTGCACGGCGCTGCTGCGTGCGGCTCCGACCTTATCGTCAAGATTCTGCTGGAGTGCAGTGACGATGATGGCTACGCCAAGAACACTGCCAAGCGCCTTTGTCATATTGATGACACCCGAGGAAATGCCGACCTTCTCCTCGGGTACATTCCGGACCGCCGCCGACATGACCGGAGCCATCGTAAGGCCAATTCCGATGCCGGCCAATGCCAGGCGCAGCAGAATGCCGCTCACCGGCGAGGCGGAGGTCAACCCGCCAAGGGAATAGGTGGCGCCTGCCATCACCACGACTCCTCCTGCGGCGAACCACCGGCTTCCGAACTTCCCGGACAGCGGTCCGGAAACCGCCGAGGTCAAGGTCGAACCGATTGCCAGCATCGACAGAATCAACCCCGCCTTAAGTTCGGTCATTCCCATAATACGCGTCATAAAAAAGGTGGTCAGCAGCGAAATATTCATCAGCCCGGCACCGACAATCAGCAAAGTCAGAGCCGCTCCGTTAAAGGCTTTGATCTTCATCAGCTCCAGCGGAAGCATCGGTTCAGCACCCTTACGCTCCGCATACAGAAAAAGAAGCAGGGAAAGCAAACCGGCAGCGAAGAGCAGCAGAACGGCCGAAGAGGTCCAGCCCCAATCATCGACCCGGATCAGGCCATAAACGAAACAGAACATACTCCCGGTAATGAACAGCGTACCCGCCAAATCCACTCTCCGTCCGGCAGAGACATCTTTCGATTCTCTGATGAATATCGGCGTCAGAATCAAGCTCAGCACACCAAGCGGCACATTGACAAAAAAGATCCACTTCCAGTCCAGATTCTCCGTCAGCACTCCCCCGAGCGCCGGTCCGCTGGCCGCAGCAAGGCCCGAGACGGCCCCCCATATCCCGATAATTATGCCATGCATCTCCTTCGGAAACGTCGTGGTTGTCAGCGGAATCGTTACCGGCACGATGATCGCTCCAGCCAGACCCTGTATAACCCGCAGTCCGATTAAGACTTCCAGACTCGGCGCAAATCCGGCGAGCAGCGAGGAGACGGTGAATAAGGTGATGCCGATGAGAAACACCTTTCTGCGCCCGAACTGGTCTGCCAGCCGGGAAGCCGTCAAAATAAAGACGGCAAAAGCCAAATTGTAACCGTTCATGACCCACGAAATTTCCGCGACGCCTCCCCCAAAATACGTTCTCATTTCCGGCAGGGCGATGTTAACGATCGTCGTATCCAGCAGCGCCATAAAAAATCCCAGAATGATGGCTGTGAACGCAAATGCCCTCTTCATCTTTTCACTCATCTACAAACTCTCCCCTCGTTAAAACATGAACTATAGTTCGCGTTCAAGATTATATGAACTTTAGTTCATGTTTGTCAATGAAAAAAATGAACTATAGTTCAACTTTTGTTTGACACTCGATTCCACCTTCCTTACAATTTTGATTGAGGAGGGTTTTCGCGTGAACGAAACTGAAGAACAGCTGGCAGACAAAACAAGAAAGCCCCGGCAGGACCGGAGCATCAAGACCAAGGAAGCGATTGTTCAGGCGGCAGCCGAACTCTTTTCCGAAAAAGGCTATCACCGAACGAACACCAAGCAGATCGCCGCCGCTGCGGGCGTCTCCACAGGAAGCTTCTATTCCTATTTCACGGACAAGCGCGATGTGTTTCTTGATGTTCTTAAAATTCACAGTAAAGTAATGCAGGACCATATCGATGCCAAGGTAGCGCAGCTAAGCGACGGGCAGTCTGACAAACGTACGGTCATCTCCCATATGATCGACAGCCTTATCCAATCCCACGCTCCATACATCACCTTTCATCGGGAGCTTTCCGCTATGCGGCTGGCCGACGAGGGGATCAAGGAGATGCTTGAAAGCCAATACGACGCAGGCCGGCGCAAAACAGTGGAGCTTCTGAAGCTGAGCGAGCAGGAGCTGCGTGTGGGCGATCTGGAAGCTGCGGCCGTTGTTGTCTTCGAGTCGGTCAGCAGCGTCGTGGACCGGATTGTCTTCTTCGGCGGAAGCGTTTCAGCAGACCGCATTAAAGCGGAGCTGGCCGACATGCTGTGCCTTTACCTATTCGGCGAAAAATAGCAAAAAAAGCGTCACCGAAAGCCTATAGAGCTCTTCGGGACGCTTTTTAAGTTTGAAATTCTATCTGGGAGCCCGCACAAGTTCAACGCGTATCATGCCAGAAATTCACCGGCCTCATTCCGGAGGTGATGATTTCGTATCGGTATCCTTTCTTTTGGAGATACTCCAAAATACGGGGCAGCACCTTGAGCGTCGCCTTTTGATCATGCATCAGAATGATCGGGGCGGCGCCGCCCTTCTCCAGCTTGTTCACCTGGCTGACCACATTGGCATAGACGGAATCACCCTCGCTCCCATACTTCCAGTCCAGCGAATCGACGTTCCAGTCCCAGAGACGGTAACCGCTGCCCAGCACCTCATCTCTGAAGGCTTTCGTAAAATACGGCTTGCTGCCGTAAGGCGTGCGGATCAGCTTGGTGAATTCTCCGGAGACTGCCTTAAGCAAGGCATTGTCCCGGTTCATTTCGGCAAGCGCCGCTGACGGCGAGGCGTAAAATTTGCTCTTCATATGGGTCATGCCATGCAGGCCGAGGCCCTGCTCCGATTGGACCATGCGCTTCACTTGATTCGGGAAACGCTCGATGCGCGGTCCCAGCATGAAAAAGGTCGCCTTCGCGCCATGCTCATCCAAAATATCGAGCAGCTGCCCGGTCGTCGCCGACGGTCCGTCGTCGAAGGTCAAATAGACGATTTTCCCCTGGGCTACTGGCTTGGAAGAATCCTGTGGAGGCGCGGAAGATCCCGGAGATTCAGACGCGGCCGGAGACGGGTCCGGGGCAGGCTCGGCCGGCTCCTCCGGCGCAAGCTCGTTCTTGAACTTCGCGGCAAAAGCATCGTCGTCCAGCGTCTGCGTCCCGTCCGTAATCCGCAGCAAATGCAGATCGGGCCGGTAGGACACGGCATATCCCAGCAGCGAAGCGATTTTCACGGGAACCATCAGGTTGTCTCCGCGTTTAAAGACAGTCAGGCTTATCTCCGTCCCGTCCCCCGTGATTCCTTTGCCCTCTTGCAAGATTCTGAGACTTCCAGCATCTCCAGCTAGACTCAGATCCTCCGGCGTGCCCGTAAGGCTGAGCTTCAGCTTCTCCGCAAGCTCGCGAACCGGCACATAGAACGAATACTCCACGGACACAGCGCGTATATCCGTAACACTATCATTGATTGCCAGCTTGATACCGCCGCTTTCCGCAGCAATCGCTCCCGGCCCCCATGCGATGATGATGATAAAGAGAATGGCGCATAACAACAGATTTTTAATTGACAAAGCGGCAAGTCTCCCATCCTGTGTAGTTCGGATTCTCTCTAAACCTTACCACAAATAGACTTGTACGAATTTGAGAGAATGTAACCACCAGGCAAAAAACTTGTTACCGCCGTCGAAACACCGTACGGAACAGCCATTTAATTGTGACAAACTTAGCAACATTAATGAATTCATGAACAAAATATGAACAATTAAAAAAGGGCACAAAACAGCGTAGTGACAGTGATTTATATCACATCATCTCGAGTTTTGTAACAGTTTCTACACAGAAAGTTAAATAAACCGCCACTTTATAGGATTTATATGGTATTACGACTATATTGTGTATTTTGCATTCCCTTTAAGGAATTTCTAATATAGATAGAGGTTAATGTTTTCCGGTTAATGAAAACCAGTATTTAAGGAAAGGAGTTTATCATGAACAAAAAAGGGCCTTTATACGCATTGTTTATCAGCCTTTTCCTGCTGCTGCCCGGATGCAGTTCGATTACCGTTCTGAATCCGAAGGGACCCGCCGCAAAAACGCTGTCCGACACGATCATCCTGTCCATTCTGACGATGCTCGGCGTCCTGGCCGTGGTTTACATCCTCTACATTATCATGCTCGTGAAGTACCGTGCAAAAAAAAGCAACGAAGGGTACATTCCTCCGCATGAAGAAGGAAATATATGGCTGGAGACCACCTGGATCGCCATTCCGATCATCATCGTCGCCTTCCTCTCGGTTGTCACGGTGAAGACGACAAATGCCGTGGAGAATGTTCCCGAGGGCTACAAGGATCAGAAACCGATGGTCATTTATGCTTCGTCCTCCAACTGGAAATGGCATTTCAGCTATCCGGAGGAAGGCATTGAAACCGTTAACTATGTGAACTTCCCCGTCAATCGTCCGGTCGAGTTCAGGCTCTATTCCTTCGGGCCGATTTCAAGCTTCTGGATTCCGCAGCTCGGCGGACAGAAATACGCGATGAGCGATATGACGACCTATCTGAATCTTGTCTCGGAAACCCAGGGCGATTTCCTTGGAAGAAATACGAACTTCAGCGGCAAGGGCTATGCCCAAATGGAGTTCACGGCTAGATCGATGAGCGCCGAAGAATATGACCAATGGATAAAAGACGTCAAGGCTACCGCTCCGAAGCTGACCGAAGACAAGTTCAAATCGCTGCTGGCTACGGCTCATGTCGGACAGGAAACGTTCTCGTCCACGCATCTGTCGTTCAGCCCTCCTCCGGGAGAGCATAGCGAGCATATGGACATGGACCACAGCAACATGGAGATGGACAACGGCAACATGGAGCACCAGGAGAACAAGGACATTCATCCGTCTCCCGCTCCGGAGAAGCAGAGCGAATTCGACAGTCAGCCGAATCCTGAACTGAACTCTCCTCTGCCCAGCTCGCCTGCGGCTGAAGCTACGCACCAGAGCCATTAATTGTAGACTTACTCGAACAATCTGAAAGGAGTCCTCCCAATGAATTTTGACTTGGAGAAATTCAAGGTTCACGGCGAACCCCTGATCTACGGGGCGATGATCAGCATCGCGCTCGTCTCGATCGGGATTGTCGTCGGTTTAACCGTTTTTAAAAAATGGGGCTGGCTGTGGCGGGAATGGCTCACGACCGTCGACCACAAGCGGATCGGCGTCATGTACATCCTGGCCGCCCTGCTTATGCTGTTCCGCGGAGGCATCGACGCTTTGATGATGCGCCTGCAGACGGCGGCGCCGGAGATGAAATTTCTCGACGCGCAGCACTACAACGAGGTCTTTACGACCCACGGCCTGATTATGATTCTCTTCATGGCGATGCCGTTTATTATCGGCTTGATGAACGTCGTCGTGCCGCTGCAGATCGGCGCGCGCGACGTTGCCTTCCCGCGCCTTAACGCGGTCAGCTTCTGGCTCTTCTTCTTCGGGGCCATGCTGCTGAACATTTCCTTCGTCGTCGGCGGATCGCCTGACGCAGGCTGGTCCGCTTACTTCCCGCTGGCCAGTAACCAGTTCAGCCCGACCGTGGGCAACAACTACTACTCGCTGGCACTGCAAATTTCGGGTATCGGCACACTGATGACAGGCGTCAACTTCATCGTGACGATTCTGAAAATGCGCGCTCCGGGCATGAAGCTGATGCGCATGCCGATGTTCACCTGGTCCGTGCTGATCACGAACGTTATCATCGTCTTCGCCTTCCCGGTTCTGACCGTGGCCCTGGCGCTGATGATGTTCGACCGCCTGTTCGGCTCCCAGTTCTTCACCATGGCCAATGGAGGCATGGATATGCTCTGGGCCAACCTGTTCTGGGTATGGGGCCATCCGGAGGTTTATATCGTTATTTTGCCGGCCTTCGGTATTTACAGTGAAATTATCGCAACCTTTTCCAAGAAAAATCTGTACGGGTACACCTCGATGGTGGCCAGTATGCTGATTATTTCCCTACTGTCCTTTATCGTATGGGCGCATCACTTCTATACGATGGGTCAAGGCGTTATGGTCAACGGCTTCTTCTCGATTTCGACGATGGCCATTGCCGTTCCGACAGGGGTCAAAATCTTCAACTGGCTGTTCACCCTGCGAAAAGGGCGGATCAGCTTTACGACGCCGATGCTCTATTCACTCGCTTTTATTCCGATCTTCACGATCGGCGGCGTGACCGGCGTCATGCTGGCAATGGCCAGCGCCGACTATCAGTACCATAACACGATGTTCCTTGTCGCGCATTTCCACTACGTTCTCATTCCGGGCGCCGTATTCGCCGTTATCGCGGGCTTCCATTACTGGTTCCCGAAAGTATTCGGCTTCCGCCTGAACGAGCGGATCGGCAAGCACGCCTTCTGGTGGATTATTATTTCCTTTAACGTGGCGTTCTTCCCGCTGTTCATTCTCGGCCTCATGGGCATGACGCGCCGGATGTACACCTATTCTGCGGAAACAGGCTTCGGCCCGCTCAACATGATTTCGTTCGCCGGCGCGCTTGGACTTGCGATCGGCTTCGTTATTCTCGTATACAACATTTACTGGAGCACGCGCTATATGCCGCGCGACGAGAACGGCGATCCTTGGGATGCACGCACGCTGGAGTGGGCGACCCATAGCCCGATCCCGGAATACAACTTCGCGGTTGTTCCAAAAGTTAAATCCCGCGATGCTTTTTGGGCCATGAAGCACGACAAGCAACCGCTGTTCGAAGAGCCGATCACGAAGATTCATATGCCGAGCAACACCGGCAAGCCGTTTGTCCTTGGCGTTGTTTTCTTCTTCCTCGGGTTCTTCCTGGTCTTCAGCATGTGGATTCCGGCGATTGTTGCTGGCGTCGGCGTTCTGATCGTCCTGGCAGCGATGTCCTTCGAACGCGATCACGGCTTCTATATTCCGGCTGACAAAGTGATCAAGACAGAAAAGAAATTGGGGGGTGGAACGGTATGAAAGTAGATACCTCCAAACCGCTTGAATATAGCACGCACGAGAATAGCAACCGCATCTTCGGCTTCTGGGTCTTCCTGGGAGCGGAGATCGCGCTGTTCGCCACACTCTTTACCGTATTCTTCGTTCTGGTGAACCGTTTCGCCGAAGGTCCCAGCGGAAGCGAGCTGTTCGAGATCGGCCCGGTGCTGATTGAGACCTTCCTGCTGCTCACCAGCTCCTTCACGATCGGTCTGGCCGTTCACGCCATGCGCCATCAATACAAGCGGGCCACGCTCGTCTTCTTCGGCATCACGCTGCTGATGGGCCTCGGGTTCCTTGGCATCGAGATTTCGGAGTTTGTAACCTATGTGCATGAAGGCGCGACGCTTCAGACCAGCGCGTTCCTGTCCAGTCTGTTCGTACTGCTTGGCACTCACGGCGCCCACGTAACCTTCGGTTTCCTGTGGGGCTCCGCGATTATGATCCAGCTCATGCGGGAAGGGATTAACCCGGCTACAGCCAATAAATCGTTCATCTTCTCGCTGTACTGGCACTTCCTGGACGTTGTCTGGATTTTCATCTTCAGCTTCGTCTACCTGAAAGGACTGATGTGACATGATGAAGAAGCTGTTTCCCATTCGCCATGTAATCGGCTATATTGCCTCTCTGGTCCTTTCCGCGGCGGCGCTGGCGGTCATTTACGGAGATTTCTCCCATACCGCGAATATCATTATTTTGAGCATCACCGCTGTGATTCAGGCTTCCCTGCAGCTGTTCCTGTTCATGCACATCGGGGAATCGGCCGATACGAAAAAAGAGCTGTACATCAACATCGCCTACGCGCTGTTCGTCGGTCTGGTCACCATCTTCGGCACACTTTACATCTTCGTTTGGGGCTGGTACAGCTAAGACCCGGTTTATGAAAAAAACGCCTTCGGCCGCTGCGGCGGACTAAGGCGTTTTTTATTCGCTTCCGCATATTTTGCCACCCTCCGGCAAAGCAAAGCGGAGCGGAGCAAGACCAAAAAAAGCGGCGATCATAGCCCTGTGTGGGCCTGATCGCCGCCTTTTCATTTGAGGCTGCAAAGCTTCTGCTAGCCTTACAGCTTGAACCCGGCAAGATTCTTCTGCAGCTCCTCCGCGAGCGTGGCCAGATAGCGGGCCGAGCCCGACATTTCTTCCATCGCCGACATCTGCTCCTCGCTGGACGCGCTGACATCCTCGACGCCCGCCCCGCCTTTTTGCGAAATTTCGTTCACCATTTCCATAACGGCGACCAAATCCCCGGATTCTTCGGCCACATGCTTCACCGATTTACGGATCGATTCGGTCTGCCGAATGGCATCCTGTATGGATGTGACGATTTCGGAGAACGCCTCGGAAATTTCGCCGCTTCCGGCCATGCCCTCTGTCGCAAGCTTGGCCCCTTGAGCCATGGATTCGACAGCTTCGCCGGTCTGCTGCTGAATTTGTGTAATAATATCGGTAATGTGAAGCGAGCTCTTGGCCGTCTCCTCGGACAGCTTGCGGATCTCGCCCGCCACGACAGCGAAGCCACGTCCCACCTCACCGGCTCTGGCGGCCTCAATGGAGGCATTCAGAGACAGGAGATTCGTCTGCCCTGCAATTCCGTTAATCGTCGTAATAATATCGCTGATTCTCCCGGACAGTTCGGCCAAGGAAACGATAATCCGCTGTGTTTCCGTCACGTTTGCGTTGATTTGTGTCATTTGCTCCGCAATACGGTTGACCTTGTCGGCTCCGTGGTCGGCGGAATCCGCTGCTTTGGCCATCAGGACCGACATCTGCTCGCTCCCGCTCTCCACCGACGAGATATCCTCGGCCATCGCCTGGATGGAGGCGTTCGTCTCGGCGATACTGTATATCTGTGTTTCAAACCCTGTCGCAAGCTCCGAAGCGGTGGACGCAATCATATTGGAGGCCAGCGAAGTCTGCTCGGCGCTTGCGCTCATTTCCTCGGAAGAAGCGGACAAGGTCTCCGCGCTCTCCGACACGCCCTGCAGCATACGGCGCAGGCTTGCCAGCATGCTGTTAAACGAGCCGCTGATCTGACCGATTTCGTCCTTGGAGCTGTACGCCGCTTCAGACGTCAAGTCTCCCTGCTCTGCTTTCCCCATGCTCTCGCGCAGGATGGCCAGAGGCATCGTAATCATGCGAACGATAAAGAAAGCGGCCAGCAGGGAAAGAAGGGTAAAGACAAGAATCAGGATGATATTCAGGTGCCGCGT
This sequence comes from Paenibacillus sabinae T27, assembly GCF_000612505.1. Classification (NCBI taxonomy): domain Bacteria; kingdom Bacillati; phylum Bacillota; class Bacilli; order Caryophanales; family Paenibacillaceae; genus Paenibacillus; species Paenibacillus sabinae. Next base: position 1,050,192 of record NZ_CP004078.1, on the reverse strand, counting down.
GTTCTCTGCTTTGGCCATAGCGTCCTTGTACTGCTTCTCTGCATCCTGTTGAAGATGACTTCCGGCATTTTCAAGGAGATTAACCATCTTGATGCGCAGTGTGCTGAACTCTCCGGAAAAAAGGGCATAGGCCTCCGCATTGCGGTTAGCCTTGGCCAGCGTAATGATCCGCTCTCGTTGGCTCCGGTAATCCGCAAGCAGCAATTCGTATTCTTTCAGCTTGGCTGCCGCTTCGGGCTTGCCGCTGGAAGCTTGAACCAGCTTCTTGGACAGGGCGTCGTTGCTCGCCTTCTTCGATTCGACATCCTCGGCGAGTTCCGCATTTTGGGCTGCGTCAGTCGTCATCATAAGCTCCAGCAAATCGGATTCGATCGATCCGTTGTTGATCCGGATTTGGGAGGACCACAGAACAGGCAGCAGATTCTCGTTGTACATGACTTTGGAACGGTCCGCCAGCTGCTGCCCGGTAACGATCCCCACGACTCCCACGCTGATCAGCGCAAACAGGACGATAAGCACAATTAGTCCCATTTTAAACTTTAATTTCAAATCTTTCATTGCAATCCTCACTCTCCGGGTGACTTTTTACATATACAAGTTGTTTATCGGCAAAACTCCTTTGTGAATTGAATGATTTGATTGAAAAAGTCGACAAAATACAACAAAAAGCCGTGCGGATTGTTATCCGCCGGCTTTCATGGACAGATCTGCTTGCGTTCTACCGCAGCAGCCCGTATTTTTTGCGAAACCGTTCGAGCACCTTAATCCAGCCTCCCGCCAAAATGGACAGAAAGACGACGTTGGACAGCGCATGCGCCAAATCGAAATAAAAGCTTTGCCCATAAACTACGGCCACCAGTCCCCAGCTGAAAGCGTCGGGCAGGCCGATAAGGTGCCAAATATTCATGATCCAGCCAAACAGAAACCCCCAAATAAAGCCGAATACCAGCAGTCCGGGTCTTGTCCTCATCCAGCGCGTGTTTCGCAGCCAGCCGGCGGTCAGGCCGACCATCCCCCAGGCGAACATCTGCCACGGCGTCCACGGCCCCTGGCCGAAATACAGATTCGAGACGAGCGCCGCAACCGCTCCGATCAGGAAGCCTGCCTCCGCCCCGAATACATACGCGGACAAAATAACTATGGCCGACACCGGCTTGACGCTAGGCAACGCGGCGAACGGAATCCGGCTGACGGCGGCAAGCGCGGCCAGAACGGCAAGCAGGACCAGCTCTCTTGGCTCAAGCTTCCGGCGTTCCAGCCTCAGAAACAGCGGAAGGAGCGCGGCGCAGAGCAGCACCAGGCTCAGCAGCAGGTAATGCCGGTCCTTGAGCGCGGAAGACAGCGCCAGCGCGCCGATAAACAGGCCCAGTGCGATCAGGAGCGGGAAACGAAGTTTTGCCAATCCGCTATCACATCCTCTACGGTCAATGCTTGCGGCAGCCGGTCGCGGACCATCCGGTTCACGGCTGTCGTATAGAAATAATTCGCGCCGAAAAAAGCATCTGGCGTCCCTTCCGCCGCGATGCTTCCGTCAAACAGCAAGGCGCAGCGGGAAGCGTACCGGGCCGCAAACTCGACGTCGTGCGTAACGAATGTCACGCTTTTTCCGTCCTCCGTCAAGGCTTGCAGCAGCTCCGCCAAATGCTCCTTGGCGCCGGGGTCAAGCCCCTTGGTCGGCTCATCCAACAGCAGAATATCCGGCCGCAGCAGCAGCACCATCGCCAGCGCCGTCTTCTGCTGCTCGCCTCCGCTGATGTCATGCGGGTGGCTGCCGAGCACGCCTTCAAGCCCGAAGGCGCGCGTGAGCGAAGCAACCTCCCGCTCGCCCTCCGAAGCGGACAACCCGGCGTGCTTCGCCATGTGCCGCAGCTCTTCCGACACCGTGTCATGGCTGAAATACAGCAAGGGATTTTGCGCCAGATAACCGGCGGTAACGCCCTTCGGCATCGCCGCCCGGCCCCGCTGCGGCTTCAGCAGCCCGGCCATCAGCTGCAGCAGGGTGGACTTGCCCGCGCCGTTGCCGCCAAGGATGGCGGTCAGCTCCCCCCGGTGCAGCGAGAAATCCAGCTTCTTCAATATCTCCGGCCCGTCCTTCTCGTAACGGAAGCTTGCCTCTCGGCATTCCAGCAGCGTCTCCCGGGCGCGGGAAGGCTTGTGCGCCCGCGGGGAAGCGCCGGGACCGGGCCAGTAGGATAAAGCTCCGGCCGCCGACTCCAGCCAGCGTTTGCCCTCCCGCACAGTCAGCGGAATCGTACCGTGAGGCCCTGCGGCTGCGGCTGACAGCGCCAGAAACAGGCGCGAAGCGGCGGGCAAATAGGCTTGGTGTTCTTCTCCAAGCCCGCTCCCCGCGGCGCGCACGATGCCGCGCGGGCTGCCGTCCGCCGCAATTCTGCCCTTCTCCATGAGCAGGACGCGGTCCGCCAGCGGCAGCGCTTCTTCCAGCCGGTGCTCGCTTAAGATAACCGTCATCGACAGCTCCTCGTTCAGACGGCGGAGCAGGTACATGAACTCGCGCGCCGCTACGGGGTCCAGCTGGGAGGTCGGCTCGTCCAGCAGCAGCAGCCGGGGATGCAGCAGCAGGACGGACGCCAGATTGACGAGCTGCTTCTGCCCGCCGGACAGCTCATGCACCGGCTTGTACAGCAGCGGCTCCAGCCCGAACAGCCCGGCCATCTCGGCCAGCCTTCCGCGCATGACGGACGGGGAAAGGCCCAGATTTTCCATGGAAAAGGCAAGCTCCTGCCATACCGTCTCCATTACGATCTGCGCCTCGGGATTCTGGAAGACCATCCCGATTTCCCCGGCGGCGGTCTCCGGCGGCAGCAGCGGCAGCTCTGTGCCTTTGTAATAGATCGTGCCGCTTCCTTCCCCAACCGGCGTCAGCTCCCGCTTCAAATGCCGGAGGAGCGTCGTTTTGCCGCTGCCCGAAGGACCGCAGAGGACGACGAATTCGCCCTCTTTTATTGTGAATGATAGCCCGTCCAGTGAAGGCCTTTCTTCCCCCGGATAGAGGAAGGACAGCTCATGCGCGCGGACGATCTCCATAACCATTTCTCCTTTCCTTCTACCCAGAGAGGAAGCGCCGCGAACAGGCAAAAGGCGGCGTACATCGCCGCTTCCTGCCAGGTAAACATCGGCGGCTTCAGCCGGGGATACAGCATCAGCATGCCATATCCCTGAGACCAGCCCCACAGGGTGCCCAGCGCGCCCGCTCCAAGCCCGGCCAAGACGCGGATATCGCGCCGCTCCAGCCGGTACACTGCATATGAGGTTCGGCGGTGAATGCCGTATCCCCGGGCCTTCATGGAGTCGGCGGTCTGCAGCGCTTCCTCCAGCGACCAGGTAAGCAGCGTCTTCAGCAGCGTCATGCCGTCCGACATGCGGGAGCGCAGGCTGCCTTCGCGGACCGACACGCCGCGCGCGGCCTGAATCTGCGCAATCCGGCGAAGCCGCCGCTGAAACAGCGGAACGAAGCGGAGCGTCATGAGCGTAATCAGGGCGCTCTTGGGAGCGGCCGACGCGAACAGGTACATGAATTTGTCCGGCGTTACCGTATAGTTGTACGAAAGAAAAAGAACAAACACCGCAATCAGCACGACCATCATCATCAGCCCGTACAGCACAGCTTCCAGGGTGATCGGCTGATCCAGAAAATAAAACAGGATAACGGCTCCCCTGTGCGAAAACAGCGGGTTCAGCAGCGCCGCCGGAACGGCGACGATCAGGCCAAATCCCAGGCTTCCCGCGATCCGCCGCCCCTGTCCCTGAAGCAGCATCAGGCCGAGCAGGGCCAGGATTTCGGTCAGCAGGAACACCGGATGGAACAGCAGCAGCGTGAACAGCAGCAGACCGGCGTAATAGACGACGGCCACCGACGGATGCATGGACCGGAAGCCGCTCACCTTGAGGCTCCCAGGTCCTTGCCCATATCGAGCGTATACAGCCATTCCACCGTATCACCGGGCTTCAGCTTGTAAGCCCCGGCGCTCTCGCTCGGGAACTTGCCGTTCACCCGGTACATCCAGCCGCTCTCGGCGCCCCGGTCCATCTCGTACAGGTTGGCGATGCCTTCCACGTAACCGGCGGCTTTGGCGCCCCGGTACTCCATCTGGATTTTGTGCTGGCGGGTGATCCGCTTCAGCACATCCAGCGCGCTGTCGCCCTCCTCCACCGTGGCTGTGGTCGGCGGCAGAATGGTCCCCAGCTCATCGTCACCGACAATGGACATGGTGACGGCGGCCTGCTCGGCGGCGGGTCGATCGCCGCCGGATGAAGGCGACGGGCTGGCCGCCGTCGCCGCGGGCTTCGGCTGCGCCGGGGCGGCCGATTTCGCGGCCGCACTTGGCTTCGGCGCAGCCGAAGCGGGCGTAGCAGCCGCTTGGCCCGGCGGCTGCGCGCCCGTGGACGCCGGGGCGGGCGCAGCGGCCCCGGCGGTCTTGGCCGCCGCCCGACGGCGCGGCGGCGTGATCTCCCGGCGGCTGCGAAGCGCCGGGAGCCTGTGGCCGGGCCGTGCCGGCGAGCCCGGCCGTGCTTGGCCCAGCGGCGGATGCAGTCGCCGCTGCTGCCGTGCCCGGCGCGGGACTTGCGCCGGGCGTGCCCTTGGCGGCTTCGGGCGAAGCCGAAGCCGGGGCTGCGCCGCCTCCGGCGGTGCTTGGCGGCGGGGACACCGCCGCCTCGTCTGTGCCCGGCTCGCAGCCGGGCAGCAGCAGCGCGGCTGCGAGCAGAAGGGGCGCCAAGGAACCGGCGCCCGCTGTTCGGATGAACTTCAAGATGGGAACACCTCCGTCTAAAGGGAAAGAACGAGGGCAGCAGAGCGCCCCCGTTCATTGTATTAAAGCTTCTATGATTCCATTCGGAATGGGCAAAGCGGAAATTCTCCCGCTTATCCATCCGTATAAGGGCCGCCGGCAAGATCAAACGGGAAAATCTCCATCTAAATCAGGGGGATTGGCCTGAAACAAAGGAAAACCGGCCGATTAACCGGAGTTTTTCCAGTTCGATTAACCGTAAACATCCTTTTAGCAAAAATAAAGGGGACGTTTTCCTGCTTGTACCATCGGGTTACCTGAGATCGGGCCCTTTTCTTACGCTGCCGATCGAGCGACGCTGCGGATCGAGCGCAAGGTACTGCTCCCGCAGACAATTGGAGCGTCCTGCCGCTTAAAGCGAACGCTCCAGCAGACTAAGGCTAAGGCAGCCGGACGGCCACAACAGCCGCCATTTCCCGCGTTACGGCACCAGACGGATCAAACGAGCCGCCAAATCCGGTCATGTACCCCTTCTCGGTTACCGCGTTCACAGCGTCAATCGCGTAGCTGCCGATTGCGGCGCCGTCATTGAAGAAGGCTTTGGACGAAGGCGACAGCTTATAGGCTCTCGCAATCATCACCGCCATATCCTGACGGTTGACCGGCTGGTTCGGCTTGAACGAGGTTGCCGTTACCCCGCCGATGATGCCAAGCTCTTTCGCTTTCATAACATATCCATAATACCATGATTCGGCTTTGACGTCGCCAAAGCCGGAAACGGCGGATGCGGCACCAGGCGCGTTGCCTGTCAGCCTTACAAGCAGAGCTGCAAGCTGAGCTCGGGTAATCGCCGCTTTCGGAGCGAACGCGGGCTTCGAGCCGCCGACGCCTTCCATCAGCTTTTGGTCAAAGGCTTGATGCACCGACGACAGCGCCCATGCCGAGATTTGCTTCTCGTCAGCGAATACGACTGGAGCCACAGCCGGGGCATCGGCCAGACGGTAGAGCTTGCCTTGTCCGTTCAGATACAGATCGTATGCCGTCAGAGCCAGCAGCGCCTGCTCGGTCGCCAGTCCGCTGCTGCCGCCACTCACCGTATGCGCATACCCGCCGTCGCTGCGCTTGAACGTTGCCAGATTGCTCAGCAGACTTCCCTTCGCTTTGACAAACCGGGCATCCCCCGGTCCGATATCCGCTGCGGAAAGGGCGATGATGACCTGCGACACGCTCTCGCTGTTCTCTTCGCCGGACAGCTTATAGCCGCCGTCTTCGAGCTGCTGCGCCGACAGCCAGGCGACCGCTTTGTCAATGGCTGCCTGCACTCCGGCTTCTTCCTTATGCGCGGACAGCGCGGCGACCGCCATCGCGGTCAGATCCACGTTACTCTCCCCGTTGTCCGTAAGCGGGAATCCACCATCCGTGTTCTGGATATCCGTAATCCATTTCACCAGCTTGGCTCTGGTCCAGACCACGCTCGCCGGAACGGAATAGTTTCCGCTGTCCAGCGCAAGAAGCGCAAAGATCGGTCCGTTGCTGCCCTGGTTCGTGAGATTTCCGTTATTGTAAATCTTGGCGGTCAGGTCATAGCCCGCCGCATTTCTCGGGTCTCCGCCTGCGGCAGCAATGGACAGCGCCAGCCGTTCGTAATCGGTCACTTTGCGGAATTCGCCCTTGCTCTCCGCAATTTGCTTCAGCACACTTGCCAGATAACCTGCCGGAAGCGCGTTGCCGGAGCGGACCAGGCCGAAGGCCTGCCAGTCGCTAAGCTCTCCTGTCGACAGAATCCATTTGGCCGCCGCCGAAATGTCGGCTTTCACTTCATTTCCGGAAGCCTCCCATTTGCTGCGGTCGACTACGGCATATTTGGTAAAATGGCTTACTTTGCCGGTAATCGTTCCCGTCGACAGATCCAGAGCGGCTGGAACCGGAATCCATTGATTCGTCTTTTCATCCAGCCAGGCCAGCGCCAGATTTTGCGGGTTGCGTGTACCTACAGGAAACTGGATGGACAAATCCGTAGGCTTGGCAAATTTCGTTCCGTTTGGCGTGAACTCGTACATGCCCGATACCAGCTCCGGCCGGGACGAAGGCTGCTCCTGCACGCCGATGGTAATCGCGATGCCTTCCACCGCTCCCGCCGGAATTTGCAGCTGCACCTCTCCGGCCGCATCCTTCAAGGCAGCTCCCGCCGATGTAGCCAGCTGCGCAAAGGATACACTGTTCGCCGTCAGTGTCTTGGCGAGCTCGGCGGACTTCTCAGAAGTCATCGGCGTGCCGCTGACCGCTGTTGTCGCGCCAACCTGATTCAGCGGCAGAGTATTGGCGGAAGTGATCGACACACCCGAAGCTGCCGGATCTTTTGTACCCGAAGGGCCGCCGGAAGATGTTTCCGTCACAGAGGTCACATACTTCCACAGCACATCGTCTCCGTCCTTCAGCACATACTTATCCGCGCCGAACGGCGGTTCGTTTCCATTGACAAAATATTTCCATCCGCTCTCACCGCCCCGGTCAAATTCGGCCAGACCGTCGATCGAATAGACATATTCGCTTCCCGAAATTGGCCGCGATTCTACTTTGCCGCCCAGTGCGCGGACAAGAAGACTGTAAGGACTGTCCCCGGCGCTTAAAGCAAAGGAGGTGCTTGGCAGAATCGTTCCTTTTACGCTGTCGCCGACAACGGAAAGAGTTGCCCTGGAAACCGCCGGAGGGGCGGCAATGGCTGCCGGCTGTTTATACCGCACCACGCTTGGCGCTGCGCCCGCCTGATAACCGGTCACTTCGATTGTATAGCTGCCGGCGGACAGGCCGCCGAAGGAAGCGACGCCCTGGTCATTCGTTATCGCCGTCTGTCCTCCGATGCTTACTTTCACACCGGCAGCCAATGAAATATCAGGTTCGGAGCTGAAGGTTTTTTCACTCCATACCCATTGAACCCGATTGACTTTAACCGTAAAAGCCTGCCCCGGCTGCAGCTGCGAAGGTGACAGCTCCACAGAGTGGACAACCTGGGTGGAGTAGCCTCCATAATAGACCAGCACCTTATCCGAAGCCTGAAGCTCAAAGTCGCCTAATCCGACGCTCGGATAAATCCATTCGCCCCCGCGTTGAACGACAAATGACCACCAGTTGTTCATGTCGCCGGTGATTCCGCCGATACCGCTGATAAAGCTTCCAAATGAAGATTGCGTGATATCGAGCGCGGTATGAGTCGCATCGGCCAGTCTTTGAAGAGCCTCAAGCGCTACTGACCCGTTTATGGAGCCTTCCATAATCGTTCCCTGTGGTCCTTCTACTGCCAAAGACACCGGCACTTCCTTCGGCAGAACCGTAACCGTCCCGGTGTAACGCACGACTGTCGGCGCGGCATTGTCCTGGTAGCCGGTAATTTGGAGCGCCTGCGTTCCAGGCGTCAGATCCGTTCCGAACGAGGCGACTCCCTGATCGTTCGTAGCGGCTGTTTTGCCGCCGATGGAGACGGTAACTCCGGAAGCCGCCGCGATGATGGGATTTCCGTTAAAGTCCCAGGATTTTTTATGAACCGTTACTTCAAGAGCTTTGCCTTCTTTCGGCGTAACCGGCGATAGCGTTACGGAATCCACCAGCTGTGTGACACCGTAGTCTCCATAATAGACATAGAGCCGGTCTCCGTCCTGAAGCGCAAAGTCATTAATCGCGGTATAACCGCTGACCCACTGGCCGCCGCGCTGAACGATGTACATCCAGCCGTCATAGCCACCATACTTTTTCTCCTTGACGCCAGCTATTTCGCTGATATACGCGCCATACGCGGTCATTTTGCTGACAACCGCAATCCCTTTGGTATCCGCCAGCTTGTTCAGCGCATCCAGTGCGCTGCTTCCGTACACGCTGCCCTCGCCCAAGGATGCCGTTGGCCCCTCGATCGCTACGGACACCCGGACAAGCGGGTGTGCCGCCGGAGGGTTCGCGATAAAATTATACAGATTGCTGTCGCCGCCGGCCGTGAACAGGTTGTAGGCGGTCAGCGCCTGCAGTGCCTGCTCCGTGGCAAAAGCGTCGCCGCCGCCGGACAACAGGTGGGTAAAGGCCCCATCTGCCGTACGGAAGCTCATCAGACGGCTGATCAGATTGCTGCCGTTCTTGGTGAAGTCTGCGCCGGCCGGATTGATACCGTACGCGGTCAGGCCGATAATGGCCTGCGAGACGCTCTCGCTGCTCTCTCCATAGCCTCCGTGAGCCGTATTCTGCTGAGCGGACAGCCACTGCACCGCTCTTTGCCCGGCTGTCGCAACAGCCGGATCACTCTTGTAAGGGGCCAGGGCAACCAGAGCCATTCCCGTAAGGTCGGGCTCGCTCAGACCTCCGCCGGTAAGGGCAAAGCCTCCGTCACCGTTTTGACTGGAAAGAATGTGCTGAACCAGCTTGTCGCGGGTCCAATTCGCATCGGACGGCACCGTATAGCTGCCGGAATCCAGCGCGATCAAGCCATAGACAGCGTTGTTTAGACTTTGTCCGGTGATGCCGCTGCTGCTGTAGATCGGCTCGATCAGATTATAACCTGCAATATTTGCAGGATCTTCTCCGACCGCTTTAGCCGCCAAAGCGTATCTGGCATAGTCGGTAACGGCGGAAAAGACTCCTTTCTCCTTTTCTACCTTTTGTTTAAGTGCGGCAGTGTAGGAATCCGGCACTTTGTAACCGGCTTGAGCCAAGCCGATCGCCTGCCATTCCGAGACTACCCCCTGCTTCAAAATGGACTCTGCCGCGGAATACACGGCATCGGTTACGCCGATCGACTGGGCCACGGCCGCACCCGCTGCTGCTCCGGTATCTGCAGTCCCCGCCCCCTGGGAATCCGCTGCCTCGGCAAGCGCATGCCCCGCCGGTGCAAAGGACACGCCCAGCAAGGAAAAAATCATCAATAATGCCATTCCCAGCGCCAGAATTCTGGAAGAAATCCTGCTCTTCATTCTTCAACCTCTTTCTCTCTTGAGTATTATGGGAGTCTTCCGAAACCATAAAAAAAGACCGCCCCGGAGGGACGGTCTTTCGGAAAAACGAGCCGGGAATCCATGCTGTATAAGCCACTCCCGGCATCGGCCGCGCGTAAATGCCAGATGCCCTCACCCCCCGAAGGACACTGAACCTTGACTGAAAAAAGGCAGGTCTCCTGGCTTATGCCTCATCGCCTCCCCTCCGGCCTTCCCGTTCGCCTTGAACAGTGGCTTGTTTCAGAGGAGCGCTCCGCATATACAGTGGCGGGACCGCGCCGGATTCCAACCGGCTTCCCTTTTAAGCAGGCTTGTAATCGGCCTGCACCTTTTTTAAGACTATATTAAATTTTGACAATCTTTATCATATCGGTTATCACAAGGGTTGTCCATACATGAAAAGCCATTAAGCCATGAAATTGAACGCGTAAATTCTCCGCTATTCCGCCGGAGAACTCGCGCTTGCCGAAGGGGATGGAGCCGCCTGCGGAGCTTCCATAAGGACCAGCGTATAGTCTTCGGCTTTCACCGTGCTGCCGGCCGTCAGCTTAGGGGCGGAAACGAGCGTTACCTTCACCTGGTTAGGTGCGACAGCGGAAGATCCTCCGCTCCCGCCGGATGAACCCGGTGCCGGGGAGTCCGCAATGCTTGACCCGGCGGCTGGCTCTCCAGGCGGCGACGGCGAGCTTGCAGGAACGGTCCCGCCGGTAGCTGCCGATGGGCCGGCCGAGGCCGAGAGCGAATCCCCGGCGGCCTTGCTCTCATCGGCGGACACCGTGTCCGCCTGGCCTTGGCCGCTGCCGGCGTTTCCAGCTGTTCCCCCACCGGAGGCCGCCGCTCCCGAACCGGCAGCGCCGGCGGAACCCGCTGCTCCACCGGCATTCGAAGGGCTTGCCGATCCCGGCAGCCCGCAGTCATGGACCAGGCTGTCCACTTTATACACTTCAGCCTGGCCGGTACCGGCATCCACCTCAATCTCCGCCGGATTAAACTCGCGGCAGGCGTCCGGGGAGGCGAAGGCGAACAGCAGCGAGCCTCCGCCCCCGCCGCGCTCAAGATAGGCGGCGGCTTCGAGATAGCCCGCGCCAGCCGCAGACTGCGTCGGCGAAGGCTGCGGCGAGGCGGCCGGAGTCGCTTCGTCTCCGCCGCCCTTCAATAGGCGGGCCGCAAGGGCGCCTGCAACCAGCAGAACGATAACGGCCGCGCCGAAGATCATCAGCTGAAACCGGCGGCGGCGCACCCACTTGGCCAGCGGCGAGGCCGCTTGCCCCCGGGCCTCTCCATATACGTTTTGCAGCGCGGGTCCCGCCGGGGCCATATATGTTTTTCGGAATTCGCGGCTCTTGAACGCTTCACGGTCATGGCTGGCGAAATACTTTAAAATCGCCCGCCGGTAGCCCGGCTGGAGCTTCCTTGAGGAAATGGTGAACAGCGGATTGTCCTGCGACCAGGCCAGAAAACGGTAGACCGCTTCCTTGCCGCCTTCCTCCTTCCTCCGGACATGCTCCAGCAGCGCATCATACTCGAGCGGCCCTCCCTCGCGGGCGCTGCTGTGGTAGAAGGCCAGCGGCAGGCGGGCAAAAGGCTCGGCTCCGGGGCTCTCTTTCATCCAGCGTCGTCCCAGAAGCTGCACATCGTCCAGTTCCTGCGGAGACAGGCCGTCAAAAATATGCTCGTCCGGGTTCTCCTCCCCGAACCAGCGGTACGCCGTGCGCAGTACATTCGCCTTCCGCCTGCTGTGCAGGTCAAGCGGCGGGTCCCATTCGCCCATATCGAGGGCGTAGCGGACAAATGACAGCTCCAGCAGCTGCTCCTGCGTAATATCTTCAATCGACAGCCGCTCCAGCAAATACCGGTCGGCCGCGGCGGCCAGCTCCTTCTGGAGCGCCAGCGCTTCGGGGCGGATGCCTGCTCTCCGGCGGCGGTCCTTCTCTGCTTGTTCAATGCGGCTATGGATCGCCGCCACGGCTCCCACCGGATCACGCTCCCGCTCCAGCTTCTCCGGCAAATAATCGAGCAGCGCGTCATGGACAGCCGGTTGACGCAGCGCTTCAGGCATGAACCGGTCCCAATGCCCTATCCACTCCAGCAGCCCCGCGGCGTTCGCGGCCGACGCCAGCCGGGATTCCACATAGGGCTGGAACAGAAGACGCGCAAAGACCGGGGTCGTCAGCAGCTTGCGGAAAAAGGCGGCAGCCAGCTCCCCGCCGCTCTCAACTACGCCAAACGCTTCCTCCAGAGAATCCGTGCGGCCGGCATTTTGCGCGTTCAGCATCCCGTTAATAAAGTAATCGACGATCCGCGTCCGGTAATTATGGCCCTTCAGCGAAAAATAATCCCGGAAGCTCTCCAGAACGGCCGTCTCCGGTATCGCCTTCTGCCGGACGGCGTCGAATTCGCGGTCGAAGCGCTCCAGAAACAGGTCGTTCAGCCGGATTTTCGACTCCAGCGCCCCTTCTCCGCCCAGATAGCTGAGCAGCCCGTTCAGGACGGCGCTTTTGTTCTCCCGGTATAACGCCTCGTCTCCCTGCTCGATCCGGTAAAAAACCGCCAGCTCGTTATAAGCCGCCAGTGACAGCTTCCGTTCCGCAGGCTCGCCTCCCAGCATCATGTCAGCGAACCCGGCAAAATCGTCCGCAGCCCCTTTCCCGCGCAGCAGCAGCTCCCAAGCGAGCTCAAGGAACGGCTGGGACGAGGCCGGGAAATCGGCGTTCATTATCCGTCCGGCGGCAAGATCAAAAATAAAGTCCTTCTCGATCGCCCGGTCACCGGGACGCAGCGAGCCGTTCTCCACAAACGTCAGGTGGATGTATTTACGGCTCTGGGGCTCTTTTGCATACGTGATGACACCGAGTCTGCGGCGGAATTCGAGGGGGAGACAGCCGAGGAGCACCTCGGTCAGATCGGCCGCCCGCGCCGACAGTTCACTCACGGGGACGTTCAGCGATATATACATTTTCTTTTTGCCGGACACCGACTGCATGATCGCCTGCAGCAGATTGTTAAAGATTGCTCTGTCGACGCCAAGCGATTTCAGAACGTCCGCCGGGCGGGGACGGTTTCGCCGTGACACCGGGATGCCGCCTAGCTCCGGCAGGGGTTCTCCCGGTTCTCCGCTGAATCCCTCGGCAAAATCCGCATGCAGATAGTCACCGTAATCCCGCACGATTTCTTCGGCCCGGGAGGCGGGAAGCACATAATTATGGGTGAAAAAGGCGCTGCGCAGCCCCGTGAAATCCGCCGCCTGGAAGACGCTTTGTCCAAGCACGGTCTCCCCGCTGTCCGGATGAAACAGATGAAGTGCGGGCGGATACTGCGACTCGTCCTTCTCGCCTCTGGCCGCCAGCTCCGCCGGAGCGTCGTACAGGCAGAACGGGTGAAGGATTTTTTTGACGAAATTATTGTCCAGACTCTCTGACTTCGCCACCGTGTCAAAGCCCTCCGTGGAGCGGAAAACGCCGCGCCGCTGCCGCGTATACATCTGCTGGGCGACGCCGGCTTCCGAATGAATGCTCACCGTTTAATCGCTCCCTTCGATGAACTTCAGCTTGTGCAGCAGCCACAGGAACGGCTCATCCACCCGGATGGGGCTGACGACGCCTTCGATTTTCTGATCGACGGGATTGCTGCCAAGCGCCGAAACCGCGAAATAGGCGGTATTGGAGAAATAGACATCCATCGTATCCTTGAACGGACGGTCCACTTTTCCGATAAAACGGCTGATTTCGCCGTCGATATTGCCGACCTCGTCCAGATTCAGCGTCCCGCGGTGCACGTAATTGTTGAATACATTGCTGTTGGCCTTGATGTAATCCCCGTCCTCGTCCTTCAGCGAGTGCAGCATGTCGCTCTTGGCCAGCACAACGGCGGTCGGAATGTCGGTCTTGCTCTTCTCCTGATAGGCGATAAAATCGCCGAAAAGCGTCAGCACCACATCGCGCGGCTCATCGTACTGCGAGACCCATTCGCCGGGGCGGTCGCCGATATTGATGCGGATTTTTTCGCGGATGGAGCGGATTTGCAGCGGATCGACCATGAACAGGATGCCCGCCGAATTTTTGATATGCTGGCCGTGCAGCCCGAGGTAGTCCTGATCGACCATGCCCTCGCCCGCGACATCGAAGAAGACGAGCGTCAGCGGCGGCTTGTCCTCATTTTTGAACACGAATTGAAAAATAAACGGCTCCTGCATCTTCTCTTTCTGGGTCGAAGACAGCAAATCACCTCGCTCGAACAGCGGGTCCTCGTACAGACTGCGGAATTTGCGGCTGATTTCGGCGTTCAGCGGCATGCAGGCGGCCTCGAAGTGGCCGGCGGTCGTATGCTGCAGCGTGTGGATGAGCGAGGTCATGTAGACCGATTTGCCGACCTGGGAAGCGCCGATAATGGAGATGATATTGCTTGGCACCTTTCCCGCCGTGACCGGCAGCTCGTTGTGGCAGTGAGGGCAGAGACGTCTCCGCGTAAGCACCCCGTAGCGGTCGGTCAGCCCAGTCAGCACATGATCCGTATAATGATGATGCTCCTCCGGAATGTCGGACGGCCGAATAATCGCTTCAAGATCGTCCACCGAATCGAGCCCGAACCGCTCGCGGTATTTATTGAGCTCATCATCCTCGCCCAGCGCGTAATCCTCGTCGTCCTCCCGGCTGTGCATGGCCCGGAAGAGCACTTCCGACGGGTCGAATTTGCTGAAGCAGTACGGACATACGATATCGTAAAAAAGCGGCCGCGGCTGCGGCTGGTTCTTCTTCAAAAAGCGGCTGAAAAAAGACATATGCTCATCCTCCCAAGAAGAAACTCCTGACGGCGTCTTTTTAAGACGCAGGTACGTTTCTCGTAGAAATAGAAGTCAAAATAATAAACGCCGTTAAAAATAGCAGAACAGGTAATCGGGCTTAGCTTGCACCCGGGCGATTCGGTTCTAAACCTTCCTCCGTGTACCTCACCTGAAGCTCTCTGCTGTATCAATTGTGCAGGCCTTCGCGCCCGGTCTCATTCCGGCACCAGTTCATAGTAGCGGCCGTACTTCGGCCCATCGGTAAAAAAGATGCGGATCCGGTCGTCCCTGCCGATCTCAATCGGCGGAAGGGCGTTGCGGCCCGGCGCGAAATCCTGCACGAACGGAAAAAGAATGCCATCCTCTTTGTCGGCCGGATAACCGCCGTGCTTCTTGACATAGCACAGCACTTCCCGGCCGACGGGAACTTCCGCCGTAATCGTCATATGTACGGTCTGCTCCTTGCGGAACAAGCCCCGTTTGGCGTGAATCGCGTATCGGATGAGCGCCTTGCCCGCGCTGACGGTCGCAAGGTTCGCGCCGTCACGCTGCCGGACCAGCAGCGTCTCTCCGTTCTCCGTCACGCGGGCAAGCACGGTGTAGACCACCAGACCGATCTCCTCCAGCCGGTCGTGATAGCCGCCATTCGCCTTGTATTCTTCACGCGTGTACAGCTTCAGGCCTCCGGGCGGGCAGCTGTCCTCTTCCAGGTGATCTCCGCCCCCCGGGCCTTTATGGATATAGACGGCCTGCAGGCCTTCGGGCCAGCGCCACCGGAGCGTGCAGGTCCGCTCCTCCACGCGCGAGATGATATCCGTGATGCCCGGCAGGTCCGGTGAATGCTCGATATATCTCATAGGCCGCAGCCCCTTTCCTAGTGATCTTTGTCAGCGGTACGGAAGCCTTTGCTGCTCCGGTTCCCGCGGGGTGAATAACCCTGTGACGGACGCCGGGACGGCTGCTTCGCTCCGTGTCCCCGGCGGGTCAGCCGACCTTCTCCCACCGGAACGACCGCGGTGAACAGCGCGATCACTCCGGCCAGCAGCAGCACGGCCAGCAGCCGCACCATCGCGTTTACGAAGGCGTGTCCGCCGAGGCCGAATTCCAGCGTGAGCCCGGCCAGCAGGCCGGACACGATGCCGCCGAGGCCAAAGCTTTTGGCCAGATGGCGGTTGTCGAAGACAATGCCGAGCCCGAGTCCGAGCGCAGCCCCGATCAATACCAGCGACAGAACGCGCAGTGCCGCGTAATAAGGGCTGTTCTGCGTGTTATCCGTCCGCTCTGTAAGCAGCGTCCGGTCGCCGAGACGGTCGTAAATCTGGCGGAAGATATCGGCCAGACGGTTCGCGTCAGCGACATCGTAATATTGCCCGCCGGTCGTCCCGGCGATGGCCTTCAGCAGGGCTGGGCCGGAAGGATCGCTGATACTGAGGCCGATCGTGTTAACCGCAATCCCGCGGTCCACGTAATCGCGGAGCTCCGTAGAGGTGTCCAGCCGGCTTACCCCGTCCGACAGCAGAATGACCATCGCTCCCCGTCCGGAGGAACTGTCGCCGTTAATGACGTTCAGCGCCTCCGACAGCGCCCCGCTAAGATTCGTTCCGCCCTGGGTCGTCCGCAGAGTGTTAATCGCAGTCGTCACCTGCTCCCGGTTCCCAGCCTTCCCAAGCGAAGTCAGCGGCTGAACGACCGCCGCCTGGTCGCTGAATGTCAGCACCGCGACCCTGTTATCCCCGTCCATCCGCATCACTAGGTCCCGCGCAGCCGTATAGCGGCTGTTGCCTGGGTCGCTCTGCTCCATGCTGCCGGAATCATCGATGACCATCACGATATCCTTAACTGGCCTCAGGCCGCCGAAATTGAGTTCGTATACGAACTCCATCAACGTCCCCGCGCCCAGCAGCAGGGCGACGGACAGCGGAAGCAGCTTCCAAGACAAGCCAAGGTACCGCCGACGCCACGACCAGCCGTTCAGGCTGGGCGAAATCATCTCGGCCAGCAGACAGCCGAGCCCCGCACCAAGCGCCACAACGCCAAAGTACAGACCGACGACCAGAATGGACGGCCAGTCTCCAAGCAGGCGGCCGAGCATCAGCTCGCCAATCACAAAAGCGACCGCTCCGCCGATCAGACTGAACAAGAGGAGAAGCAGATTCAATTTGCGCTGCATCGATTCATCATCCTTTCGGAAAGCCTCTAGCGCAGAGCGGGAAGCGACTCCTCATCCACGCCGTGCAGCTCGTAACCGTTCTTCATATAAGTCTCATAATAAATCCGGCCATTGCGGTAGTACAGCAGATCCTCCAGATGGAATCCGCCCATCAGATTCAGCTTCTCTACGCCGCTGCGCCGCCGCTCATGCACAACGCCCAACCGGTAAATGCGCGTCGTCTCGTCAGCCGAAAGCGCGTAACGCAGAAATTCCGAGCCGCTGTCGCCGAAGAAATATTTTTCCTCATGCCGGTGCTCCTGCGTGTACTCGAAGAGACGGACATGGATGGCCGCTTCCTCTTCCAGCGTCCGGTACAGGCGCCGGAACAGCTCTTCCTTCGATAATACCTCCCGGTTGTCGTACGCCGCCGCGACATTTGCCCGCCGCAGAAGCTCCTCCTCGAACGAAAGGGCGAAAGGCTCAGCCGTCAGAATCTCCCGCACGCACACTCCGATCAGCCGCTCCAGCAGCGCCTCGGCGCCCCGGTCCAGCAGATCAGGAACACTTCCCATATACCGCTCGCTCAGCAGGGCGCCGGGGCCGCGCCGGGACTCGATCTCGCCGATCACTTCATCCGTCACGGCGCGGTAATACTCCATAATATTCCGGCCGATATCGCCCTCCGCCCGGCCGATGCTGTCCAGCGCTGCCGCTTTAAGCTCCTCCTCCAGCCGCTCCATCGCCTTCACCCGCTTGACGCTTGCCGAATGCAGCGACTCCAGCGCGGCTTCGAGCCGGAGGCACAGCGCAAGCTCGTTCTCCAGCAGCAGCAGTTCATACTTGGCGCCGTACACCTCTGCGAACAGATAGTGAATAAAGTTCCGGACCGTCCGCTTGTCCATAAGCGGCACCTTGGAGAAGGGCAGCCGGTCCACGCTATCCCCGTACAGCAGCTCCAGCTCCTCACGCGATAAGGCAATCGCGGCTCTGAGCCCGGCCATATGCTGGCGGAGCCCATAAAGCAGACTGCCGGCATCGTCCCGGTCGGCGGTCCACTCCGCCAGCTGGAAGAACGTGACTCCCTCGCTTCCCCCTTCCGGAGCGGCGAGCAGCGGTTTCCACTCCCGCAGCGGGTCGGCGGCTTCCAGCCGCTTCGCCGCGGGCGAAGCGAAATTACTGCTGAAGTAAGCCTCGCCGCCTCTGCCAAACAGCCGTTCCTCCGCTTCGCGCAGTGACAGCCGTTTCAGCTCACTATAGGATGGGCGCCCATGACTCATCAGGCCGGTCATTTCGAGAATGCCCTCCTTGTCCGGAAGCAGCTTCTTGGCCCGCTCCCGCAGGCTGCCTTGGCTTAAGCCGAGCCGTTCGAGACGTTCGCGCGGGCCGAGACGGCTCTCGCCGGACATCTCCTCCGTGATCCGGCGGAACGTATGGTACAGCACGGCCAGGGCGATCTGCCGGTTCGGCCGCTTGACGCCGGAGAAGCCGGCGGAAGCGTATCCCTGCCGGCCCGTGCTGCCCCTGATCCCGCTTTTGAACGCCATATTGTTATAACCGGCCTGGTCCCGGCTGTCGCCGGAGGGCCGCATCACGTTCTTCAGCAGACTGATGTGGGAAATGATTTCGTAATTGTCGTCCATTCCGCCCGCCGGCGACGTGCCGCGCTCATTCTTGTCCGACAGGACGTAGACAAGGTCAAACAGCGGCGCCGGACCGTGGCTGACCGGAATGGACAGTCCGTCCTCGGTCACGAGCAGCGGAGCGGTACGTTCGTAATCCGGCGACTGCATGCCCTCCAGCTCGCGCAGGAAGGCCATTCCCGCCGAGCTGGAAAGCCCGAAGCTCTCAGCCTGTTCCCGCTCACTGATCAGCGTGAACAGATCGGTCTGCACCGATTTGAACGACTGGCCGAGCACGGCACGGGTCAGCAGCGTGATTTCCGGCAGCAGCACATTAAGCGGGTCGTCGACCCGAGTGATGATGGAGAGATGGATGACGTCAAAGGAAGAATACAGCCTGCCGTAATCCGCCATGCTGTCCGTCAAGCGCCGCAGCGCGGTGTTCATCTCCGCGAGATAACGCTGTTCCCCTTGGAACTCAAGGAACAGGTCCCGGCGGACCGTGCGGGGATCGCGCCCTTCGGTCCGGGGAAGGGTCATCGTCCGGAGCCGGTCAGTCGGCCCGCCGGACAAGAGCGGTGCCGAAGCCCCGCTTCGGGAGGAAATCCCGGAAGCAGGGCTCTCGGATGCGAAGCCGCCGGACGCCGGTTCACCTTGCGGGACGGCGGATTGCTCCGCCTTCCCGCCTTCGGGAACGGCGTGCAGCGCCATAACGCCGCCGGCGTTGTCCCATTTGCGGCGGCAGCTGTCTAGCACGGGGCCTATAGCGGGCGCGGCCTTCTCGCCTACGAACAGAAACAGGGCGGGGTAATGGATGCTGCTGCGCCCGTCCCCCTGATCCTGCAGCCGGTCCTCACGGGCGGCGTACTCCGCCGCATAACGCATTGCCAGCGATCTGATCATAGGCCTATTTCAACTTTCTGCGGATGCTGCCAAGCTTTCCGGTCATGCCTTTGTAGAAGGCGTACATCTCGTCGCCATCGGCATGCTCCACCCGCTCGTATTCGAGGCTGTCCCGCGCCTCCAGGACGCTCACATACAGGCTATCCAGCTTGTAGAGCAGCGGAGACACATCCTCGGACGCGGTCAATTCCGCGGCGCGGCGCGCGCTTTTGCGCAGCAGCACGCTGCGGCTCTTCTCGTCCAGCGCCCGGAAATGGCGGTAGACCGCGTATTCCACATAGCTGCGTTCCTTCATCAGGTTGGCGAACGGCTCCCAGCTCTCCTCTTCCTCGTCCTTGTCGTACACGAACAGCGCGCCCTTCTTCACGATCGTATCCGTGTACAGAGCCTCCAGGAACTGATCCATCCATTTTTCTTCGTCCAGATACTGGCGGAGCACCGCGTTCAGCTCTTCCGCTTTGGCGGTGAGCGCTTCGTATTTTACCAGCTCCTCGCGCAACCTTGCTGTAAGCTGCGGCGTACGGATCAGATTCTCCTGCGCCAGCTCCCGGTTGATGCTGCCGAAAATATCCTTCACGCCCTCGCGCTCCAGCCCGTTCTCACGGAGCCTCCCCAGCTCGTCGGCGGCTTTCTTCACCTCGCCCAGATTCGGGCGCGGCGCTTCCAGTTGAAGATCGTATCCGCGCAGGAACGCGTCAATATCGAAGGGCTTTGTGAACACGACCGAATAGCGGTTGCTGGTGTTCTCGTCCAGACCTTTTTCCGTAATGACTCCGGCCTCCAGCGCCTTGGCAAATTCTCCGCGCACCCTTGCGTTGTACTCCTTGACTCTGGCGTTGCTGTACGTGTCGCCCCAGGACTGCTCCGGAATCGGCGACGGCAGATACGTCCAGTTATTCTTTTCGGTCTGCACCAGATGGCGACCGATGCCTTCCTTGTCCAGAATGGTCCGCTCATAGTTTTCTTCATACACCCGCAGCGGCGTATAGACGAACAGCGGCACCCCGTTGCGCGTATTCAGCCAGAAAATCCGGTTCTTGACCTCGCTCTCCTTAACCGTGAACTGCGATTTGCCGAGCGCGTTATTCTGGTAGTTGCGGATGCCCTTCAGGATGCCCGGCGCCTTCACCGGCACCGACACGAAGCCCCACGAAGGGAAGTGCAGGCTGCCCGAGCTGTTGCTCAGGTGGAAGACCGGCACGGCTTCCTCGTCAAGCTTTCCGGCGATCGTACGTTCCACAAGCTTGTCGAGCGGCTCTTCGCTGCCGTATTTCATCACGAGAAAATCCTCCATCGACCGGGTGATCAAATCCCCGAACTTGTCGCTGAGGAATTCGGAAATGGAGCGGACGACGTCAATCTCCTGTTCTCTGACCCAGCGGCTGGAATTCCGCAGCATTTCCCGGGAAAAGTCGCGGATCAGGTCGTCGCCGTCTTTTTGATCCATAATCTTCGAGATCGTCTGCGAAATGTCCGGCACGCTTACAATGTTCCAGTAATACGTCTTGTTGCCCCTGTGATCCGTCTGTTCTTCGCCGCTTGTGAGAATATGCCCGTTCTTGGCGAAGATTGAGCTCAGCGCGTTCAAAATTTCCGTAAACACGCCGTAAATCCGGCTGTTCTCGTCGTTCAGCAGCTCGAACAGATCCTCATAGAACTCAATCATCCGCTCCGTCCGGTCTACATCGGCATGCAGCCAGTATTCGTTGATTTTCGCGTCGATATAGGCGTTCTTCTTCTTTTCCTTCGAGACAAAAGCGCTTCGCGCATCGCCCAGCTTATCCTCCGCCGCTTCCCGGGCCGTCTCGATATCGCGCGGCAGACGCAGCAGATTCTCCCGCAGCGCTTCAATGTAGGACTGGATCAGCTTCAGGAGGCAGAAGCCTTTTTCCGTAAAGATCAGCCGCGACACATAGAACGGCCCCTGCTCGGGATGCAGGAACGTCCGCTCCATCTCTTCGCCAAACCGTCCGACGATTTCGCCCGGGAGCTGCTTTCTTACCTTGATGTACTCTTCTCTTGCGCGCGACAGGAAGCTCTGCTCAAGCTCGGTGTCCATATCGACGACCTGATGTTTGATGACGTTGGAATGGCTCAGACGCTCGCTGTTCTCAAAGCCTGGCAGCGGCTCCGGCACACGTGCTTCAAAAGCTTTGATCATGCTCTCCAGATCGATCCCGAGCTTGCGGGCTATTTTCTCGACATCCTCCTGGCCCGGCGCCTGATGGAACATTTTCTCCATTTTGTCGAAGAGGCGGTATGCCAGGTAAGTCGTCATTTCTTCAATCGGCAGCACCGCCGAAGACGCTCCGATAATGTTGTATTCATAGTTGGCGGGATAGCTCTTGTGCATCTGCGCGATGTTCGTGCGGATGTTGCTGATGTAGTCGTGGATGGCGAATTCCTCGCCCGACTGCTTCTCCTCGCTCGCCATAAAGTTCGTAATGTTCTCCGCCGTCACGTTCATGCAGTAGTCATATGCATTCTCCAGCAGCTTGCCCTCGGTGTTCGTCGCCGAAATGAGGTGGCACAGATTGAACGGAGGAAGCGGCGAATTGACGGTCAAAATATTGCCGTACTGCTGGCGGAACCGCTCGCCCCGGCTGTCCACGTTCATCCAGTAGTCCAGCTCCTTGAGCGCGGCGTATCCGTTCTTGCGGATGTATTCGCGGGTGTGCTCGCTGAGGCTCTTGTTCGACAGGTTCACGTCGGGCGTAAACAGATACCCGAGTGTATTGACCCGGTCGATTCCGGCTGAGCCGTAATCTCGCTCGATAATGCCACGCACAATATAGGCGATGTCGAGAAAAGCGCCGCTTCCCGTGCCGCCGGACAATCCGGTCAGCAGGAAGACCATGAGCTTTTTGTTCGTGCCGACAGACAGCGTCTTGATCTTCTTGTCGATCGCGCCCACGACCTGATTGATCTTCGTGAACAGCAGCAGCCTTCCCGCCTGACGTACCCCGGCGGCGCCGTTCATGCCATCTGTAATGCTGAGCTCGGGCGACAGCCATTCCGTAATGTATGGGTCGAGAATGCTGCGGTTCTGCAGCAGCCCGCCGATCTCGGCGTTGGCCAGCAGCACGAATTCGTTCTGCGGGTCAAGGCCGATGCCTTTGTACTTCTTGCCGCGGTCCTGTTCGTTCGTCTCGAAAGCGAGGAACTCGACATTGTCCGGCTTATCCCGCTTCTTCTTGGAAATCGGGTCCTCCGGCAGCTTGAAGCGGCGGTTGATCTGGTATTTCAGCCGAAGCAGGGCATCGATGCCCGTGCCGCCGAGACCGATAATAAGAATCGGATTGTCGATCGTGTCGACTCTGATTTTGTCGCTGACGATGCCTCCGCCAAGCGATACGTCCAGCTGCTGAATATGTTCTCTTACGACCGGTTTCATGGTTATCCCCCTAATCTTATACCAAATACTCCAGCATTATCGTCTTGTCTACGCTGCTGAGCGGAACCGAGACGCGGTCTCCGCTCTTCAACTCCAGCCCCCGGGTGGCGTCGACCGCACGGCCCGATTTCTCGACCGAAATCCCTTCGCCGCCGCGAAGCTGCAGCCGGTCATTGCTGCCCGGCGTGAAGACCAGCTTCTCGCTTTCTTTAAGCTCAGGGGCAAGCTGCAGCAGCTGATGCAGGTTGAACTTGCCTCTGAAGCCCGTCAGCTTCTTGTACTGCGGATACGTCTTCTCGCCGGTATTTCCGTCAATCACCTCGATCACGAGCTGTCCGACGAAACCGCGGCTTGCTTTCTTCCACAGCATCCAGATGACGAAGGCGGCGGCCAGAACCAGCAGCGCTCCGGCAATAACCAGAATCAGCGTCCATGGAGTGCCTTTATCCTGCGCTTCACTTCCGGCTCCGGCGGGCGCCTGGGCAGCAGACCCTCCCGCATTGATCTGTACAGCATTGCTCTCGCGGTAGAAGCTTCTCTCTTCGGCCCGGATTTTCAGCTCATAGTTATGGCTGTCCTTCACCTCAAAGCTGCCCTTGAACTCGCCGCTTGAATTGTCCAGCGGAAGCTCCGCAGTCTTTCCGGAGTCCAGGTCGGTCGCAAGCAGCGTCGCCTTCATGTTCTTGTACAGCTCCGCTTCCTGTACCTGCGCGCCGCCCGTATACAGGCGGGCGGAGATGCCGATCTTGTCGCCTTTCTTGTATGTCTTGGACGCCGGAACGTCCATTTTAAGCTCCAGGTCATAATTGAAAATCAGATTGATGTCGATTTTATCCTTCGGCACACCCTTGATCTGAAGCTTCCAGTCCCCTTCCTTCGGGGACAGCAGCTTCAGCAGGCTGTACGTCGAAGACTTGGATAGCAGCACATTGCTCGATGGAATCGCCACGCTCGCCCCCGACGGGTCGGTTAGCTTCGCCGTTACCGGCTCCCGGGACATAATGGAAATGTTCGCTTCCAGGACGCTGGCGTTCGGAACGTTCACCGTCACCTCCTGATAGCTGCCGTTCGCCGTAATCGACTGCACCGGAACGACCTTCAGCTTCAGATGGTCGGCAAAAATTTCACTCAAAATATCGGGCAAATCGTCTGCGGTATCGGTAGCGAACGCCTTGCCGCCCGTCTGGTCGGACAGCTTCGCGAGACTGGCCTTGTTCAGCTTGCCGTCCGCGTTCAGGCCGATCGTGTAAATCGGATATCCGTTCTTCTTGGCCGTCTCCACTGCCGTGCCGAGCATTTTGTCCGACTCGCTCTGCGTCCGGCCGGACGCTTCGTTCAGATCGTTGTTGCCGTCGGCAAGGAGCACGATCATCGGCTCGTGGGCAGGGTCGCTGCCGTTCTGCAGCACCTTGACCGCTTCATCGACGCCCACGGCAATATCGGTGTATGCGCCTTTATCCAGGCCATCGATAAAAGCCTTCAAATCCTGTTTGTCCGAGGCCGAGTTAATGGTCAGCAGCGCCTTCTCCCGCTGCACCTCATCGGTATAAGCGACGACTCCAACCTTGTCTCCCTTCGCAGACAGCATATCTATGAACATCTTCATCGCCTCGCCGGCGATGTTGCTCTTATCGCTCGTCTTCATGGAATTGCTGACATCGAGCACCAGAACGGCGTCGATCTGCGAAGACGCTCCCGGAGAAGAGGACGGAGCTGCGGATACCGGAACCGCCGCGAACGGTCCGGCCGCGAGGCTCAGCGCCAGCAGCAGCGCGGGAAGACACCGGGCAAAAAACGATAAAACCCTTCTATTTTGAACATCGTTACGAAGCATGACTATAACTCCTCTTATGATTTGATAGGGCGGCGGGAAAGACCGATCAGTACAGCTAAATTCTGTCAATAGCCTGCCATTATGATATAATTAAACCCTGTAAACTTCAACTTAAGGAACGCTGAGCGAGCGGCAACGGGCGGCGTCCGTCAGCCTTTTTCGAACAATGTTCGAAGACAACCGTTCTCCAGGAAAGGACAGCTCCATGATTTCATACGTTATACTTGGAATTACGTTTCTTTATACCGTTATTCGAGTTCTCGGCTACTTCCTCCGGGGACGCAGGCCGGTTAGCCGGGAAGAGATCGACGAGCGGCTGCTGGCCGCGCTGAACGGAGGCGACCGCACCCATGGCTAAGAAAAAACCGGTCGTCCTCCGCCCCTTCAAAGCCCCGCGATATTCCTTCGACAAGCTGCGCGTCTGCAAGCGCTGCGGCACGTTCACCGCTTTGCCCGGAGAACGCTGCAAGCACTGCGGCAGGACCGCCCTGGTCACCGTGGAAGGCCGGGCGGCTTCGCTTGCCGGACGCCGCATGGCGGCCGCACTACTGGCCGTCGTCCTGCTGACGCTTATCTCGGCCTATTTCGCAGCCAGCGGCGCGCAGCTTGCGCTGTGCCTGGCCGGCGGGCTCGTCCTGCTGCTTGCGCTCGTCGCCGCCCAGCGCAAGGCGCGTGCGGCCGAGAACCTGCGCGCGCTGGACGAGCTGCTTGGCCGGCATATCGGCGCGATCAGGCAAGGCCTTGAGATCAACCGGCAGGAGGCCGTGTCCGTGCTGCGGGAGAACGATACGCTCGCTTACGAGAAGCTGCGCGAAATCGCCGTGCTGCTTCGCGGCGACCGCATCGCGAGGCAGCGCGTCGCCCTGCTGCACGGCTTCCGGCTGCGCAAGGACATGGATCTGGAAATGGAGCAGCTGCTGCTGAAGGATTTCGAGCCGCTGCTCGCGGAGTACATCGGCGAGGTTGCGAGACTGCGGCGGGATCTGATTAAGGACCGCACCCTGCGCTATGTCCAGCGGTATGAAGCGCAAATTCTTGAAATGAAGGACGGCGCCTCGCTTCTCGCCGCGGTGGCCGGATCGGCGGTGCGCATGAAGCGCTACGCCCTGCTCTACTCCGCCTTCATCGGCCGATACGCCCATCTGCTGCCCCGCGACCGTTTCCTGCGGCTGCATCAATTGATTTGCGCTTATCCGCATGAGGCCTGGAACGGCCTCGATGTCCGGGCGAAGGAAATCCGAGCGGCCAAGTACCGCTGGGACCCCGATTTTGGGCAGGTTTAGCATTGGAAACGCCAGGTACAGAAGAAGCTACTTTATTTGACGATCGATATTCGGCGAAACCTGCGAGAATATATGAATTTTTGAAGAAAAGTGCGGAGTTGTGTTTTTGCGAAAGGTGAATTTATGCGGGCAATCTCTTGAACTTGACTGTAAAAGTCGTGCCGGCGGGTCCCGTAACGACGTCGATTTTGGCGCCATGCTTGTCGGCAACATTGAAGCAGACGGCCAAGCCAAGGCCTGAGCCGCTTTCTTTGGTCGTGAAGAACGGTTTCCAGATATGCTCAATCTGATCGGAAGGAATTCCTTTACCGTTATCCTCCACAGACAGTACGATGCTGTCATCCTCCGTATAGGTTCTGATGGTTAAATACCCTTCCGGAGGCATGGCCTCCAGCCCGTTCCGGACCATATTCAAAATGAGCTGACGGATCAGCTTTTCGTCCATAAGCATGAGCGGGACCGGACCAAGCTCGGCGGTTACCGTCTTGCCCGCAACTGTCGCGTCCGCTTGAATCAGAGGAAGGATTTTTTCAATCAGCGCGTTCAGCCCGTTAGATTTCATATCGATTCTTTGATTTTTGGCCAGCCCGAGAAATTCGGAGATAATGGAATTCGCCCGGTCCAGTTCCTCGATCATGACGTCGAGATAGGGTGATTTTTCGACTGCCGTCTTCCTCATAAGCTGAAGGAACCCGCGTACCGTAGTCAACGGATTTCTCACCTCATGGCCGATTCCCGCCGCCATTTCGCCGATCAGATGAAGCTGGTCGAGCCTCACCAATTCCTTCTCGTACTCCTTGTGCTCCGTAAGGTCGCTGAAGACGGCCAGCATGCCGGGGGTTTGGTTGATATCGACGGAAACCGCATTGCATAGACAAATCTTCATTTGGCCGGAGGCATCGGAAAAAGACACTTCCATATGGCTCTTATGTAAAGCCTTCATGGAGGCGTCCAAAATCGGTTTGATCAGCGAATCCGGACGCTGCCGCTCGGGCCAATACCGGTTAAACAGCTCTTCCCGGCTGATGTCCAGCAAAGCTAACAGCGCGTCATTGCACGCAATGATCTGCTGCGTCTCCAGGGAAAGGACAAGCACAGGACTTGGAATGACGGAGAAAATGGTGGCCAATTGCTCCTCGGAATGTTTGAGCTCCTTGTTTTTTTGGGCCAGCTCCCGGTTCTTCCGCTTCAGCTCCGAAATCAGCAGAACGCGATCCAGCACGATGGACGCCTGACTGCAAACCGTCTGCAAAATATCCAATTCCAGATCGGAAAAAAATAAACGTTTACGTGAACCAAAGGACAGCGTGCCCACAAATTTCCCATAGGAAATCAGCGGATGGCTGACGTATGATTTCAGGCCGAACCCCTTGATCAGCCAGGCTCTCGGATCACTTGAACGCTGAACGTCCTCAATGAGGATCCGGGAACGCCGCGTGGCCGCTTCTCCGCAGACCGAGTCATCCAGGCTTAGCCACTCGATCGGCACATGTTCACCCGGGCCAATGCCGTGATAATTCATCAAATGGAGCCGCTGCGTCTCTTCGTCAAAAATATAATTAAAATAAACATCCAGATCCAAATGGACGGACAGTCTATTGAATACATTATCCAGAAGCTTCTTGGGGTCTTCATTCAAGATGAATTCCCTCCCCGCTTCCGACAAGACAATGAGCTTAAAATTTTGTTCGTCCGTAGTCATCTTGAGTCCCCTCCCAAACCGGTCTATTTCCTTCTCCGTTTCCGAAAAAAAGAACCGATCGCATTCCCAGCCAGCGAGATCACGCCGTAGGCCGCCGAATAGACAAAACCGGTGACTTGGCCTTCAAACACCGTCAGCACCGAAAGCGTAAACAAAAGAACCGGCAGAAGCGCCGCCAGCGGGAGAAACCCTGCCCGATAACCAAGCTCTCCCGATAAAATAAAGATCGCCGCCGGACAGATCATCACCAACAGCATGACAATCCTGCCCAGATCCTCCATCGTCCCCGGATGGCTCCGATAATACAGAGGCAGCACAAAAAACAAAACAGCATATATGGCGATGTGGAACAGCATTCTATAGCCTGTCTTCTGCAAATTCCCACTCCTTATTGGTATTCTTCCCTATATCTATCATACCGTCTGCGGACGGTAAATTATATAACAAAAAGAACATTCTTACAGGCTTTCATCGTCCACCGGGTTCCAGACCCAGCTTCCGCACAAACGGAAGATCGGCGGGGGCAAAATGAAACCGGTCCAGCTCCCCCGGATGCTCCCAGCGGCAGTCGTCATGATCCGTCAGGACGATCTCGCCTCCCCAGTATTCTGCTTTCCAGGCGATCAGCCGGATAATCAAGCTTTTGCCGTAGCGGTGCTCGTTAACGCCAAAATAGGCATATGGCATAATGTCAATGCCCATCTCTTCCCTCAATTCCCGCCGCAGGCAGGCACAGGCGTCTTCGCCTTCTTCGATCTTGCCGCCGGGAAATTCCCACAGTCCCGCCTGGGACTTGCCTTCCCTGCGGCGCGCAATCAGCACTTTGCCTTCCGAGTTATAAATGATGGCCGCCGCCACTGGAATCAATATAGCCACCTCCGTCATGTTATAAATGGAATATAACGCCGCATCCTGTTATTTACCAGTGGATGATTTCTCTAATTCAAATCTATTTTTCCACATTATCCACATTTTACACTACGGATATGGGGATAAAGCTCCCCAGGCGGCGCGAAACCCCGGGTCATGCTATAATCAGAAAGCGAAAGCCGGGGATAAATGCTACTGCCAAGTCCCGGCCGAACCGATTCGATCAACGGAGGCTGACCGCATGCTTACTTTTCAACAAAAAATCGAGATTCTAGACTCCTACCCGCAGCTTCAGCGCAAAGACGTGTCTCTGGGAAGGGTTAACTACCATTATGAAGAAAGCCAGCACGACAAAAAAACGGTCGCGTTTCATCTCCACCCGAACGGCAACGGTTATGTATACGCGGGCCTGCTCAAGGGGTACCCCACCGACGACAAGGGCCTTGTCAACATCCGCGATTTCACGGAGGACGAACTGCGGCGCCTGCTGGACGCCTCCATCGCTTCGCTTTCCGAGCCTTTGCCCGAAGCGGTGCCGTCAGCCAAGAAGCGCAAGCGGCTTGCGGCCGAGACGAACTGGGTGAACGGGAAAGGCGAGAAGCTTACACTTAAAGCCGAGGACGACCTGTGGTATCTCTATTCGGGCCTGAGTTTAGAAATGGCCTTTGAAACGCCGGACGAAGCGAGAGAATATTTGGCGGAAGAAGGCTTTACGCAGCTGCAGGATTAGCTTCTCTTGTCCGGGGCTTTACGTCTTGAAAAAGCGGAAACGAGTTTGGCCTCGAATATAGCCGGACCGCTTCCGCTTTATTTTTTTTGCCGAGCGCTGCTTCCTCAGCAATAAAATCGAAGTCAGACTATGAAGCCAAGCCAAACTGGCTTATATTAAATTTGAAGGCGATTACATCACAGGAAGAAGCGTGCGAAGGATGGCATTTGAAATTGTGGAGACGACGATTACGAAGATTCAGGCAGCGCTGGACTCCGGCGAAATTACATCCAGACAGCTCGTTCTGATGTACCTTGAACGCATCGCGGATCATGACAAGAACGGGCTGACGGTAAACTCCGTGATTGAGATGAATCCGGACGCTCTGTTTATCGCGGATGCCATGGATACGGAGCGCGCAAGGCTCGGCGCCCGGGGGCCGCTCCATGGCGTTCCCGTGATGCTCAAGGACAACATCAACACGGGGGATAAAATGCATACGAGCGCCGGGTCGCTTGCGCTTGCGGATTCTTTTGCCGGGGAAGACGCCTTTATTGTGTCCCGGCTGCGGAAAGCGGGAGCGGTGATCCTTGGCAAGACGAACATGACCGAGTTTGCCAACTTCATGACCATGGGCATGCCGTCCGGATACAGCTCGCGCGGCGGGCAGACGCTGAACCCATACAATATTTCGAAGCCGACGGGAGGCTCAAGCTCAGGCTCCGCCGTGGCCGTCGCCTGCAATTTCTGCACGGTCTCCGTCGGAACGGAAACCTCCGGCTCGATCCTCAACCCCGCCAGTCTCGGCTCCATTGTCGGGATCAAGCCTACGGTCGGGCTGCTCAGCCGCTCCGGCATCCTGCCGCTGTCGAACTCGCAGGATACGGCCGGACCGATGGCAAGAACAGTTCGCGACGCGGTGCTGCTGCTGAATGCCATGCTTGGCGAGGACGAAACGGATGCCGCCATGGGTGCATCGCTCGGGAGAACCCACGGGGATTACACCGAATTTTTGGACGGGAACGGCCTTCAGGGCGCAAGAATCGGCATTCCGCGCGATTACTATTTCGAGGAAGTCGGCGAAGACCGGATTGCGCTGTATGAGGCGGCCGTCCAGCTGATGAAGGACCACGGGGCGGTGATCGTCGATCCCGCAAATGTTCCGACAGCGCGTGAGGTCCGCTATTCCACGGTTCTACTGAACGAGTTCAAAAATTCGCTGAACGCCTACCTGGCGAAGCTCGGTCCGGGCGCGCCTATGCGCACGCTGAAAGACATCATCGCTTTCAACCACGCCCATCCGATGGAAACGCTCCGCTATGGCCAATCGACGCTGCTTGACGCTGAGTACAGAACCTCCGGCGCTTTGACGGAGCCGCAGTATCTCCGCGACAGGGCGGCCGATCTCAGGCTGTGCAAGGAAGAGGGCATCGACGCCGTCATGCGGGAGCACCGCTTGGACGCCCTGCTGTTCCCCGCCGATTTCGGCTCAAGAATTATGGCCCGGGCCGGCTACCCGTCGATCGTCGTGCCCGCCGGGTATACGCCGGACGGCGAGCCCTTCGGCGTGACGTTTGCGGGCATGGCTTACGCCGAGCCGACGCTGATCAGGCTGGCTTACGCGTTCGAGCGGCACTCCAAAGCCCGCAAGCCGCCGTCGCTGCGCAGCTTTATCTAATTATAGGCGATGAGGGAGACACAGGTCCGATAGGCCTGCATCTCCCTCTCTTTTCGTTGAAAAAAAATTTTCCCAAACGGCGAAACATGTGACAATTTCCCTAACCTTTGACTATATAATAGCCAACAGGTTGACATTTCCATCTGTTGATGGGGGGAGTAGGGAATGTACATTTATGTGCTGTTTGTCCACATTGCCGCCGCAGTTATGGGGCTGGGTGCGGCCTTTGCTTTTCCTCTTATCGCCAAAAGCGCAAGAACGGTCAGTCAGGCCAAGTTTGTCCTGTCCATGCTGAAAAGGCTGGAAATCCTCCCGAAGATCGGCAGCATCCTGCTGCTGCTAACGGGCATTGGCATGGCGATTCTGGAACCCTCGTTGTTTAAAGCAGGCTGGTATATCGCCTCCATCGCCATCTACCTCGCCGTTCAGGTGATCGTTGCGGGCATTCTCCCGAGGCAGATGAACAAGCAGCTCCAAATCCTCCATACAGAGAACGGGGAGCGCCTGCCGGAATCGTATAAGCGGCTGTCGAAGCTCTCGGCGAGATGGGAAAAGGTCACCCATGCCGCCGCGTTTATTCTTATTGTGCTGATGGTATTCAAGCCTTTCTGACGGGGTTGCTGGGCGCTGGCTACAGGACCAATCCAGTCAAGGGGGAGCTGCTTGGGCGGCTCCTTTTTGTATGGCTTTCAGGTGACAGCCGCCATATGGCGAAACCGGATTCAATCGTACTGCGACTGATTGTCCTCATCCGCCATGCTTTGGATCTCGTCCATCGAAATCGTGAGCAGCGGGTATCCCGTCTCTTCCTCCAGCTTTGCCGCTTTTTCTTTAAGATACTTCGGGCTCCCCTCCGCCGCCTCTTCATCAT
The DNA here is from genome assembly GCF_000612505.1 of Paenibacillus sabinae T27. NCBI lineage: Bacteria > Bacillati > Bacillota > Bacilli > Caryophanales > Paenibacillaceae > Paenibacillus > Paenibacillus sabinae. Next base: position 1,018,676 of record NZ_CP004078.1, on the reverse strand, counting down.
ATACCAGCAGCAGGCCGTCGCTTTTGCGCATCAGCAGCTCGTCCCTCGCCCGGAACTGCCAGCTTCCTTTATAAGGACGGTTGCTGACCGCTCCGTAATAATCCGCCGCCGCCGCAATCCGGCGAAATTCCTCCTGCTTCTCTTCCTTCCACCTTTCCTCCGGGGCGGCATGGGCCGCGATAATGCCCAGCTTCAGGCCGGGGTATTCTGCTTTAAGCTCAAGCGCAGTTTCGCATGCCCAGAGGTCGACGCCGTACTGTCCCGGGGTGATGATCCATTCCAGGCCCTCTTCCAGCAGCGGGAGCATACGGGATGCGAGCGCTTTTTTGATATAGGGAATACCGGGGTGCTTATTGTCAAAAATACCGAGCTCATGCGCACGGTAGCCGGTAACGAGCAGTGTCTTCATGTCGTTCCTCTTTCCTGTTTCCATAGGTCTTTCCATTATACCAGCCGCCACCACACTCTGCCTGTCTTCGGGGATAAAGGAACCGTCCCGCCGTACTCTCCCATCCCACACAAAAAAGCGGAGTGTCCGCAAGGTTCCACGAACCCTGCGGACATGCTCCGCTCAAGCGCTAGGCGCCAGTTCAGTCAATCCAGCCGTTTGCCTGAAGCACGCGGTGAATCAAGGCGGCCGCTTCCGCTCTTGTCAGCGTATCCTTCGGTCTTAGCTCACTGGTGCCGTCTCCCTGGACTATGCCGCTTTCAATAAGATAGGCTGCGGCAGCCGAAGCCCATGGAGACAGCTCGCCGCGGTCCCGGTAAGCAGACAGGCTATCCACCTTCTTAGCGGAGTCAGCCTGAGAATGGCCGCCCTTAATCAAGGAGATGGCATTGTAGACGATCACCATAGCCTGCTCCCTGCTCACCTCGCTGCCGCCGTCAAAGACGCCGCCGGGAAAGCCGGTGATGAGCCCGTATTGATGAGCAAGCTCCGCCGGGCCGTATGCCCACGAGGACGCTGGGATGTCGCTGAAGGCGGGGGAAGCGATCTCCCTGCCCATGAGCCCCAGACTCCGGACGGAGAGCGCCGCCAGTTCCGAACGAGTAACCTTGCGATCCGGTGCAAACTGGCCGCTGCCGTCGCCCGCGAGCATCAGGCGGTCCGCCAGGTCTTGCGCGATGCCCTGAACCCAGTGCCCCGGGGTGTCGGAGAAGGACGTTCTGCCGCCGAGCAGCGCGTACGTCCGGTAACCGGCCGCCTCGTGGATCACGGCGTACCGGGTGTTATCCACGGTCCTAAGCGCAGCCGGGACCGCGAACAGCTGTCCACCATCCTGAACCGAAACGGCGGCAATTCCGCCCTTCGTTCCGGCCTGTTCCGCCGGAAGCGGCAGGAGCAGCTCCGTCGGAGCATTCAAGGGCGCCGACACATTTTTGTCCTTGTAACTTAGCGTCAGCTTCACCGTCAGCGGATCGGCCAGCAGCCGATAGCCCTGACCGGCGGCGGTCTTCTCCGTGCTTGCGGCGTCTCCGCTCCGCTGAATGGACAGGCGCACTCCGATGTCCTCCGCCTTTACATCGCCGCCCAGCTCCTTGATCGCATCGCCCAGCGATACCGGCGGCAGCGTCAGGGTAAGCTCCGGCGTGCCGACAGTGAGGCGGCTGCCGCCTTGAAGCAGCCCGTTCCACTCGGCGGCCGACAAGCCGCTTACTACAACGTCCTGCTTCACGCCGACTTTGATCTGAAGATCGGCCGCCTTGCCGGCGGCCAGCTGTTTCAGCGCGCCGCCGGCAAGCGTGATCGCCAGCGCCGATCCGCCCCCCTGCTCCGTCTTGGACGCGGTGAAGAAGTTGGCCGGAGCCTGATCGGCCGTGCCGGTCACGGCGCTCTCCGGCTGCGGAGACGCTGCGGGCGTCTGGGCCGGAGCGGGCGCCGGCTCTGGCGCCGGGGTCGGCTGTGCCGGTGACGCCGACGGCTTCTCAGAAGCCGATGCCGACGGTTCGGCTGACGGCGCGGCCGACGGAGCAGCCGATGGTGCCGCCGACGGAGCAGCCGACGGAGCAGCCGACGGTTGCGGCTCTGGCTCGCCGCCTCCGGCCTCCACTTTCACGGCGCGCCATTTCTGCCGGTCGGAGCCGTCGGCGGCGCCAAGCGCCACCGTTCCATCCTCCCGGGCTTCCAGCGCCCGGTCCGGCTGGAATTTGGACAGAATCGTCAGCGTTCCGTCCGGGTTAGCGTTCACCAGCCAACGCTGATTGTCATAGCCGAGATAAGCGTACAATTGAACCTTGTTAGCCCCCGTATCCCAGTCGAGCGATTTGCCGCTTCCTCCCGTCCGGATCGTGAAGGCGTTATTTTTGATCGGGTAATAGCTCCAGTATTGATTGACCGATTCCTCTCCTGGCGCCGTTCTGAGCATGGCGAGGGAACTTTGGCTGTCGGCAGCGAGCGCCGCTTTGGTACCCTCGTTTATGAAACGGTATAGCGTATCGTCCGCCGGCGTTGCCCCGGTTACATTGACATTCTGGTAATAGGCATCCCCGCCGAATACATTTACGCCGAATGCGCCCTGGAGATAGGTATCGTCGTCCACGTCGATGATCTGCCGTCCGTCCAGCTCGATGGTAATTCGCGTGCCTGCGGCGGTGATTTTGACATGATGCTTCACTCCCGTAGTCACGGCCATCGGCACTTTCGCCAGCACCTGCCGGTCCTGGAATTGGCCATCCGCCATATAGAACAGCCGGGCCGACTTCATATTGGGATCAAGGTTGAAGTAATAGGCGCTTGTACCGTCGGCGTTCGACCGGAACAGCATCGATCCGGCTCCCCCGGTGTCCGGGAGCATCATATCGGCTTCATAGGTGAAGTCCGCCGCCCGATCCCCCGACATATAGTTGGAGTCGCTGTCAAAGGTGCCCCGGATGCCCTCGGAGGTCACCGCCCAGCTCGAATTCGGCTTCCAGTTGTTCAGATTCGTATGGAAAATGCCCACGGTCACTTGAATGACGGACGACAAGCTTCCATCAGACGTCTGCACGGTAACGGCCGCCGTCCCCGGCGCCACAGCCTTCAGCTCGGCGCTGCCGGTACCGGTCGGCTCGGCCTTAACAACCGACTCGTCGCTGGAGGTCCAGGTCAGCTCCTGGGCAAGTTCATGCGGCATCACATTCGCGTAGATCTCCTTGGATTCCCCGGAGCCCAGCTCCAGCAGGCTGCTGTCCAGAATGATCCGGCCGGCCGAATCGCCAGGCTGAAACTCGCTGTTCCAAATATTTTTTAGCGGATAAACCTTGATGGACTTCACCTTAACTGCGCCGCCCTTGGCATAAAAGCTCATGCCGCTCCGCGCCGCACCCGGGAAAATCACATCGGAGAAGACCGCCGTGCCGTCCGCCGCGAACACCTCGATGGAGGATTGGTCCACAAGAATACGCAGCTTCAGCTTGGAGTTCACCGCCGGCACATGGGCCTCATGCAGGGTGGAGAATTTGGATGAGAAATCGGTCCGTCCGGAAGCTGTGCGGTCGATGAACAATGTGCCGTCCCCGGTCCGGTAACCGACAGCGGTCCGCTGGCTGCCCCCTTCCCGCAGGTTGAACCCGAATTCCGAAGCGGCCCCCGTGTCAGGCAGCTCAAGCTGGGCCTCGATTTCATAAGCATTGCCGAAGGACGAGGCCAGAATATTGCCCGTATTCCCGGAGACGACCGTATCAGCAACCGAGAACGGCGCGCCCCGCAGGGTTTCAAGCTCCTCAATCGGTGTCTGCGCCAGACGAAGGCCGTCCGCTGTCGTCTTCAGCGACAATTCGCGCGGCACCGTCAGTTCTCCCTTCCAAGGCGAGGTCGGGAAGCTGAACGGATAGTCCCAGTTGGTCATCCAGGCCAAAGCGATCCGCCGTCCGTTCGGCACGTTAGCGAAGGAAGTCGATGCGTACATCTCTTTGCCGTAGTCGGTTCGCAGCACCGTTCCTGCCGGGTTATCGTTGACGAATTTCCCCTCGGGAGTCAGATCGCCGATGAAATACTCCGCATCCGAGCCGTTCGTCTTCGGATTGGCGCCCGTGCTGAGCATCAGCACCCACTTCATGTTCGAGGCGTCGCCGTCCACCGGAAGAGGGAACAGATCGGGACATTCCCACACTCCGCCTCTGATATAACTGCCGTAGCCAAAATTGTCGGTCAGCGTCCAGTCGATCAAATTCTCCGAGGTGAAGAATCGGATGTGATCGCCGCCGGAAACGACCATGACCCAGCGGTTATTCGCCTCGTCCCGGACGACCTTCGGATCGCGGAAATCCCAGTTCCCCGGTTCATTGGGGCTTACATAGCCCGGATTTTGGATAACCGCGCCGTCCCCGTAATACTGCCAGTTGCGCCCCTTATCCTTGCTGTAAGCCAGCCCGATTTTCTGGTTGCCGCCGGTCTTGTCGGGATTGAAGGATGTATAGTAGGCGATAAGGCCTTTGCCCCCGGAGTCGCCGAACAGCCCTGAAGCATTCGTCTCGTCCGCAATCGCCGATCCAGACCAGATATGGCCCATGTCATTCCATTTCAGCGCAAGCGGCAGTCGCCGCCAGTGAACCAAGTCGGTGCTGACCGCATGGGCCCACTGTCCGCGGTCCTGATGAAACAGATGGTATTCTCCTTCAAAATACACCAGTCCGTTCGGATCGCTAGCCGAGCCGCGGGCTGGAGTGTAATGATAGGCCGGTCGGTAGCTTTCGCTGTAATACCCGCTTGACGGCGTCAGATAGACATTCTGGAAGTAGGCGCTGCCGCCTTTTACGGCCAGGCCGGTCAGACCTGAAGCATAGCTTGCGTCCTCGGCACTTGCTGCCGGTTGGGCGTAGCCGTCCACATAAACCGAGATGTTCGGTCCCGCGGCATGAATTTCAACATGATGCTGCTTCCCGGCTGCCAGAGGAATATCCGATGCGCTTGCCAGCACCTCCTGCCCTCCCGCTCCGGACTTGATCAGCTGTACCGTGCCGTCATCCGCGTTCAATTCAAGAAAGTAGCCCTCCGAGCCGTCGGCGCTTGCCCTAAACAGCAGCCCCGCTTCGGCGGAAGGAGTATCCGGGGCGATGGTAACGTCACCCTCCAGCACGAAATCGTTCGCCTGCGCCTGGGAAAGATGCCTGGACCACTGCTTGCCCTGCGCCGTTCCCTTCAGACCCCGAAGATCCTTCGTCCAGGACGCCTCCGCGACCGTCAGACCTTCTATATTCGTAAGCAGATCACTCACTTCAATATTCTGAAACACTGTCGTTCCCGCCGCGCGAAGACCAAGGCCCCCACTTACGGAATACAGCTCCGTTTCAGCGCTGATTATCGGATCGTATTTGCCGTTCCAATAGACATTTATGCGGGTACCTTCTGCTTTAACCTTTACATGGTAGCTGACGTCCGGGAGGACCGCGATGCTCTTCTCGATCCACAGGCGGTCCGCCTGTCCGCTGCCCGCATCGGCCAGCCGGATTTTGCCGGCTTTGCCATCGACCTGAACCAGCAGCGCCTTCCGCCCTTCTGCATCCGAGCGCAGAAGAAGGGAACCAGACGAATCGGCGGATTTCAGCGTAATGTCGCTCTCATAAGTGAAGTCGCTGGCGTATGTGTCCGACATGACCGTTGCAGCTCCCGCACCGGACAGCTGAAGGCCTTCCGGGCTTGAGGAAACGCTTCCAAATCCTCGCTGCGTCCATCCCGTCAGATTGCTGCTGACGCCAGACATGTCAATCGGCTGCGGGTCGCCGATCGGGCCGGCATAGATATTCTGGAACACGGCTGCGCTGTTCCAGACATGCATACCGAAATACCCGCCGGTGTAAGCGGAATCGCTCACCTGAACCAGCGGCTCGCTTTCGCCGTTCCAGTACACCTTCAGCGAAGCGCCGTCAGCCGTTACCTTGAGGTGGTTCGTCTGCCCGGCTTCCAGCGGCACGCTCTCCGCTTTCAGCACCCGGTCGCCGTCCGCGTCCTTCAGCTTCAGGATATCCGCGCCCGGATCAAGCTGCGCCATATACGAGCCCCAGCCGCTGTCGTTCGAGCGGAAGACGAGCGACACGACCCCGCTGTTCTGGAGCAGCGTTACGTCCGCTTCGTAACTGAAGCTTTCTCCCTGCTCGGCGGACAGCGCGAAGCCGTTCTCGGAAGATGACAGCCTCAGGCCATCCGCCGTCTCCTCAATGTTCCCTTTGTCCTTCGCCGCCCAGCCGCTCAGGTTGCTGTTCACCGTTCCCGGCCTCGTCTCTGTGTTGATGACCTGCATATCAATATTCTGGAACACCGCCGAGCTGTTCCACACATGCATGCCGAAATACCCGCCGGTGTAAGCAGAATCGCTTACCTGAATCAACGGCTCGCTTCCCCCGTTCCAGTACACCTTTAGCGACGCGCCCTCCGCCGTCACCTTTAGATGGTACGTCTGCCCGGCTTCCAGCGGCACGCTCTCCGCTTTCAGCAGCCGGTCGCCGTTCGCATCCTTCAGTCTGAGGATGTCAGCGCCCGGATCAAGCTGCGCCATATACGAGCCCCAGCCGCTGTCGTTCGAGCGAAAGACGAGCGACACGACCCCGCTGTCCTGGAGCAGCGTTACGTCCGCTTCGTAGCTAAAGCTTTCTCCCTGCTCCGCAGACAGTACAAAGCCGTTCTCCGAGGACGACAGCTTCAGGCCATCCGCCGTCTCCTCAATGCTCCCTTTGTCTCTTGTCGTCCACCCGCTTAAGTTGCTGTTAAGACCACTTGTTGAAGCGCTCTCAGAAATGTTTTCCCCATACGTAACGTCTGTTACCGACGCCGCCGACGCCACCGAATAGGAACCCGGAAATATGACCGTTCCCAGCAGCAGTACGGCAACCCAAGCGTTTAACCATACTTTCCCCCGAAGCTTCTTCCCTCTTCCCAACGCATTCACTCCCATTCTTGATATAATGTAAGCGCTGTCCATTACTGCTGAAGAAAAGCGACCCAAGTTTCAGGCCGCCTTTTTCCTCTAGCTCATTCTGTCTTGCTTAAGGTATTCGATTTCTTCCCTAGCCACAGCAGGCATACCCCGGGGTCCAATTATTCTCCTGCTCCTGCCGTTTGCCCAGGCTCCAACTGCCAGATATTCAGCGTTTCAAGCAGGGTATCTCCGCCTCTTGAGAACAGCTTGAGGCCGAGGCTGCTTTCCAGCGGATAAATCCGGTTCGTAATCGTCCGGCGTCCGTCATTGGCGAACAGCTCTACCGAAGAGCTGTCAAGGAATACGCGCAGCTTGATCCGTCCGTCCTCCGCCTGAGCGAGCGTCGCTTCACTGACGCCGCCTTCGCCCGCTCCGGCATGGTCGCGGTTCATCCGCAATACGCCTTCGGAGGCTTTATAGGAAATTTCCGTATACTGCGAGCCGTCTTCCGAGCAGCGCACGCGCAGGCCGAACTCGGCATCGGACGAAGAATCGGCCGCAAAAACGGCTTCAATCTCCAGCGCGCTTCCTGCCGCTCCACCCGGAATGAAATCTTCACTGTCCTTCAGCAGGACGTTGGCCGCGTCCACATGGCTGCCCCGCAGCGCCTTCAATTCCTCGGCAGGGTTAGCCAGCAGGCTGCCGTCTTCCGCGAGTGTAAGCACACGCGGCAGAGTGAAGGCGCCCATCCAGCCGTCTTCCTTCTCCGGCATCTCCGCTCCCCAAATATTCATCCAGCCGAACATAATCCGGCGGCCCGACGCATCCTCGAAGGTCTGCGGCGCGTAGAAGTCGAAGCCGTAGTCCACCCGGTCCTTATGCTGATTGCTGAATTTCCCCGTATCATAGTCGAACTGTCCGGACAAATACAGTGTCTTGACGGGCGCAATATTCATCGGAGAGAAGATGAGCACATGACTGTCCGCCGCTTCTCCAAGCGGGAACAGATCCGGGCATTCCCACATATCGCCCATCGTTCCGTCACTCTCGGCCGCAATCCCTTCGTAGGCCCATTCATCCAGATCGGCTGAGGTATAGTGAAGCGCCTTGCCTTTGCCGTCCTTGCCGTAACCGACAACCAGATGCCATTTGTCGCCGCGCTTCCACACTTTCGGATCGCGGAAGCCGAAGCACTCCGCATCCGGGGGGCCATCAATGACGCTAACCGGCCCTTTTTCAAAATGAATGCCGTCCGTACTGCGCGCAATGCACTGCACCTCAACCGGATTGTTGCTTTCCACATGCCCCGTATAGATCAGCGTCAGCACGCCGCCATCGTCCACCCCGCTGCCCGACCAGCAGCCGTACACCGTATTTTCACCGCTGTCGTATGGCATCGAGGGTGTCAGCGCGATCGGGAGATGCTCCCAATGCACGAGATCCTTGCTCTTCGCATGTCCCCAGTGCATCGGTCCCTGATAAGGGCCGTAAGGGTAGTGCTGGTAGAACGCGTGATATTCGCCTTTATAATAAATGAGTCCGTTCGGATCGTTCATCCAGCCGACAGGCGGCATTAAATGATATTGAAGCCTGTAGCGGTTATTGGTGATTGGCACCGTTTCATTTTGCAGCGTATTGCTCACAGAAGGTCACCATCCTGTTCCAAAATATTTTTTTCTATAATGTGCTTATGTCCAAACCGATTTCAGAGGATAAACCGTAAAATGGCTGAATGTGGCGTTTCCGCCACGGGCGAACAATTCCAGTCCTCCGCTCTCCAGGCGGGGATAGACAAGCGATGTGAACACTTCCTCACCGTCTCCGACGAACCACTCGATGACCGAATCATCGACAAAGCCCCGCAAGAACAACCTGCCGTCTTCACCGCTTCTCGGCGCCCGGAATACCTTGGCAAAATTCGCCGTTCCACCCGTGCGCTTCGGCAGTTCGCTGAAGCCCGACTTGCGGCGGTCGAGAAACAGCTCTTCGCGTTCCGGGCTGAATCCGAGAACAGTATGCTGCTCCCCGTCATCCGAGACCCTGACGCGTATTCCCCACTCCGCCGTGCGGTCCCAGCTTACTTCCGCCTCGAACTCGTACGAAAGCCCCGAGAAGGGCAGGCGAAGAATCTCATCCTTCACCTCCAGCGGACCGAAGCGGACCGGCTCTTCGCGCAAATTCTCAAGCTCCTGAACCGGCTGCTGCGCCAGATGAAGCTCGCCGGCGCCGTTTCTTGCAAGCACCAGCGTCCTTGGAATCGACATGCCGCCTTTCCAAGGCTCGGTGGGTGAATGAAACGGATACTGCCAATTGGAGGTCCAGCCGAGCCAGATCGTCCGGCCGTCTTCCCAGGGAATATCCGAATAGGAAACAGCGGCATAGAAGTCCTGCCCGTAATCGGTCCACCGGGGAGCGCTGCCCTCATGCTCACAGACAAAGCGGCGGCCGTCGAAGTGTCCGACGAAATACTGGGCGGTGGAGCCATCCGTCACCTCGTTGTCCCCGATGCTGACATGCAGCACCCAGCGGCTCTGGCCCGGCTCTCCCAGAACGGGAAGCTGGAACAGATCGGGGCACTCCCATACCGCATCCTGGCAGCCGGTACCTTCAAACACGCTTTCAAACTGCCAATCGCGCAAATTGGGCGAGCTGTAGAAGTGAATGGCCCGGTCCACACTAACCGCCATCGCCCAGCGGCCCGTCTGCTCATGCCAGAGTACCTTCGGGTCGCGAAAATCATTCAGGCCGGGATTGGGAATGACCGGATTGCCCGAATACTTCACCCAGGTCCGGCCTTTGTCCGGGCTGTAAGCGATGCTCTGGGACTGTAAGCCATCCTTGAAGTGGGTGAAGATGGCAACCAGACCGCTGCCGCCGCCGAAGAAACCGCTGCTGTCGTTCCAGTCCACCACGGCGCTGCCGGACCAGATGTCGCCCAGATCATCGGTTACAAGCGCCAGCGGCAGATGCTCCCAATGCAGCAAATCGCGGCTTACCGCATGCCCCCATCGACCCGTAAATTGATAAAACTGATGATACTCTCCTTCATAGAACACCATACCGTTCGGATCGCTCATTGGCCCCTCCGGCGGTGTCAAATGATATTGCGGGCGGTAAAGCTCATGGTACGTTTCAGTCATCGTTAACCTCCATTGACCCGACTTCCGGCTCTCTCCACAAGCACGTTTAATAGACATCTCTAATCTCAATTTATTTACATTATTCATTACAAATGTAAAGAACTTTGACGCAATTGAAGTATAGCGCTTCCAATTCCAAGTGTCAATCACTTTTAAAGCGCTTTTTCACAAAAAAATTTTCTCTTGATCCGTTCAAAACCTTGCCTGTCTGAAAGAAAGTCCGGCCATCAGAGTTATCTTCAGGAAAACGCCTCCCAAGCCGATTCCTTGGGCAAGTATATCCTATGCAACCACTGAAAAAGGTTATATAATAAGATGTTAAAACGAGTAAATTCGTCAATACTAGATAGAAATCTGCTGCTTGTGCTTTTTATTCTCTTGTTTTGGGCATTTTTGTTTACATTCCTCTATCACATTTATCCTTTACATTTTTATTTGCACTCGCACACAAAAATGATAAGAAGATTGTAATTTGTTAAGCGCTCTGAGCTTATACATTCTTATATTTTGAAAAAAACATGAGTCAAAAAGGAGCATGCTGTCTATGGCTGAAAGAGTGACCATTCAAGATATCGCCGATGCTTTGGGCTTGTCACGCAACACTGTTTCCAAAGCGCTGAACAATCATCCGCAAATCCCCGAGGGAACCCGGGAGAGGATTCTCCAAAAGGCAGCCGAGCTGAAATACAAAAATTTCTCCAGCATAAACATGGGGAACATCGCGCTGCTCACCCGCGGCGACATTAACGTCATCAGCTTCTACGCCGAGACGATCAAAGGCATGGAAACAGCGCTGAGCGCCCGGGGTTTCAATCTGATTCTGACCTTGGTCAAGCCTGAAGATATCCGAAACAACGCGCTGCCGGCCAACATCAATCCGTTTAACATCGACGGGATCGTGTGCATTGAGATTTTTCATAAGCCTTACATTGAAACGATCCTCGGCGCCGGAATTCCCACCGTATTCATCGACTCCCTGCCCAACACCGTCTTTGACAGCCACAAGTATGACATCCTAATGGTCGAGAACGAGTTCGCCACCTATACCCTTACCAAAACGCTGATCGATGAGGGGCATGAGCATATCGGCTTTATCGGGGATCTGTATCACTGCCGCAGCTTTTACGAGAGATGGCTCGGGTTCGAGCGCGCGATGAGGGCATCCGGATATGAGCCGGACCCCGCCTTCAGCATCACGCCGGACGACACGCAGCCTTACCTGTCCGTCGAGTGGATGACGGCGCAGCTGAAAGGCCTGGCCAAGCTTCCTACCGCATTCATATGCGCCAATGATGATATCGGCATCTCTGCGGTCCGTGCGCTCAGGGAAATGAAGGTTCAGGTGCCCGAACAAATTGAAGTGACAGGATTTGACGACATTGCCAACGCCAAAATCATTGACCCGCCGCTGACCACCGTTCATACCTATCCATACGAGCTCGGCACCCGCGTCGTCGAGACGCTGCTGAACCGGATTGAACAGCCGGACCGCCATAAGGAAACCATCTATCTGGATACCAGCGTCGTTCTGCGGGGATCGACCCGGCGGCGGAATGAGGTGGGCGAAGCCGCACAATTGCCGCAGTAGCCGGGGTGCCGCTTTAGTCACGGAACTTATTCTTGGCGGTATCTTGAGCGAGTTCCATTTCCCGGCCTTTCACAAGTCCCAACTAAATCATCTTCACAAAAGAAAAGGACGGCTCCGTCGCATAAAGCGATGAGCTGTCCTTTGATGTATCTTCCTGCTGGAGCAGCGCCTTATTTTTTGCATTCCCCAACAGCCGATATTCCGTTTGAGGCGATTCGCCTCTTTCTTCTCAATGTCACTACAGAGCTGATTCTTCTTACCGCACACGGCCTACACCGCGCTGCAATCCGACGCCGCGTCCGTCAGACGGTCCCGAATATCGGAAGCATACCGGTGATCCGTCAAAATCACAAGATAATCGCCGCCCTGAAGCCGCGCTTCTCCGCCGGGAATCAGTTCCAGCTCTCCCCGGCGGATCGAGACGATCAGGCAGTGCGGCGGCCAGGAGAACTCCTTGATGCGCAGCCCGTCCAGCGAAGACCCCGGATGAACGGGGATTTCCATTACCGATTTTCCGGCGGGCGCCTCCGGCTCCGCCGCCGCTCCCCTGCTTGTGATGCGCTCTAGCAACACCTCGTATACCGGCCGCGAACGGAAAATCTCCGCCACCGTATAAGCGGTAAGACAGACAATGCCGGTGGACAGAAGGCTTGTGAACGAGCCGGTCATTTCGGTGATCAGAATGATGCCCGTAATCGGGGCTTTCACGCTGGCTGTTAAATAGCCGGCCATAGCCAGAATGAGAAAGCGGCCGGTTTCCAGTGCTGGATAGCCCGCCAGCCCGTTCACAATCTGGGTGTACAGACCGCCGGAAATGCTTCCAAGCACCAGCATCGGCAGAAAAATGCCGCCCGGCGCGGAGGAGCCAAAGCTCAGTAGTGTAAAAAAGAACTTGACCGCCAGGAGAATAAACAGTGCCGTGATCGTAAAGTGGCCGGACATCAGCTCATTAACCAGATCATTGCCTCCGCCCAGCACCCGGGGCATGACAAGACCCAGCAGACCGGCTAGCAAGAACGGCAGCACCGGCTTGAATTCCTGCCGTACCGGCAGACGGCGGTATAGATTCTGGAACTTATACAGCGCTCCGTTGAAGCCGATACCCATGCAGCCGACAACGGCTCCAAGCCCAAGGAGATGGGCGTATTGACTTAAGGGCACCGCGCCCAAACCGGTAAAATGAAAGATCGGGCCCAAGCCGAAAAATTCCTTAGACACAAAATCCGCCGCGAGGGATGCGGCCAGAGCCGACATCATGATGAACGGCGAGAAACTGGAATGCAGTTCCTCCAGGGCAAAAATGACACCCGCGATCGGAGCGTTAAAAGCAGCGGCCAGCCCCGCACTGGCTCCGCATGTTATCAGAAAATTTTCTTCCGTTTTCATTTTTCCAAGCACCTTGCTAAATCCCTGGGCTATACTTGCTCCAATCTGGATGGAAGGGCCTTCCCTTCCCAGAGACAGCCCCGCCCCGATGCTCAGTGTGCCCCCGGCGAATTTGGCAAGGAATACCCGCCACCAGTTCATCTCGAGCTTCCCCTTCAGCACCCCCTTCACTTGAGGGATGCCGCTCCCCGCAATCATCGGATGCTTCTTCACCAGCAGACCGGTTACCCAGCCCCCAAGAATAAGAACAATGAACCACAGCGGAATCAGCCAGACGTGGGTTCGCTCGAACGAATAGACCGAATGCGCTGCAGAAAGCGCGGTTTCCAGCGAGTACCGGTACAGCACGACTGCGGCTCCGGACAATAGTCCGACCGTAACTCCTCCGGCCAGCAGCCTGAATTTGAAATTGAACCATGACGCAAGTAGGCTTCCGGTATGGCTTTCTTGATGTTTCTTCATTTTGTGCAAAACCTTCTTTAACTTCTGGTAGTCACTCCTTAACCCATTATACCGCAAATCAGCAGTTGGGCGACCCGCAAAACCCGGTTCATTGCCTCAACGATTTTCGCTCCCGGATTCGCGCTATCCCTTCAATATCCTAACGCCCTTCGCCAGCCCCATCCGCAAGCTGCCCGAACGAGCGAAAGAATCTCTCGGCCCGAAGCGCAAAAAAAGCAGCCCCCCCTATAACGGGACGGCCGTGGCCGCACCCCGTTCACCGGGAGGAGCTGCTTTTATATTTTTGAAGACGCAAATGCGAAATAAACGCCGAATGCCAGACACAGCATTCCGATAAAGCCATAGCCCCCGAACACATCCCAGCGGGATGAAAAATAGCCGAACCCGAGGCCGGCGGCGATAAGCGCCACATTAAGGCCCAGCGACTGAAACGAATCCAGCGTCGCTCTCATGGACGAGCCGATCCGGTGATGCAGATATCCGGCCGCAAGTGGTTCGATCAAGCCGCCGGCCAGACAGATCAGGAAGATCGACGCCAGTCCGCTGGCGTTCCGCGCCATGGACAGATACAGGAAGCCCGCAGCAAGGACGGCGGTAACCGCCGTCAGCAGCAGCCTGCTCCCTAGGCGGCTCTTCAGCTTGTAGGCAAGTATATTGCCCGGGAGCCTGAGCAGAAATATCGACGCCGAGAACAAGCCGAAGGCCGCTGCCGGAATCCCGACCCGGTCCAGATAAAGCTGCCAGAATTCATCGATGAAGTTCAGCGACGCCCCCGTCACCATTCCGGACAGCATGACTGGCAGGACGCCCCGGTTGCTTCTGAAAAAGCGCACGGAGCCCGCAATAGAGGCCGAGGCAGGCATCCCCTTCTCCCTCTCCGCCTCGCCGCTTGCGGCGGGTTCAACCAGCATGAATGTGAAGAAGAGCGCGGCAATGGAACTGGCCAGCGAAATCCAGTAGTTCAACCCATAGCCGAAGCGGCCGGCCAGAACGCTTCCGCACATGGCGGCGAGCATTGTGGAGGCGATGTCGACGGCATTCAGGCGGCCCAGCACCTGCTCAAAGGACTCCTCCCGTCCGGCCGCCTTCAGCGAATCGTAGAGCAGCGCATTCTCCGCGCCGCTTCCCGCCGAACGGCCCACTGCCGCGAGAAATACGGCCAGCGCGAAGTGCCGGAACGAATCCGCATAGAGCAGAATCAGAAACTCGAAGCAGCCGAGCAGCGAGGCCAGAACCAACATCCGCTTGCGGCTCCATCTGTCCGCAATAATGCCGGTCGGAAGCTCCAGCAGCACAACCGTCACCGCAAAAATCATCTCCGTATATACAACCATCTGGATACTCATGCCCCGTTCTTCCCAATACAGCCTCTCGATCACATAAGCCGGAATGAGACTGCCAAAAAAACGCATCGCATACAGCACCCGTAAATTGCGCAAACCCGTCATGCGCGTATCTCCTCCCGATTCGGATTGGACGGTTCCAACCGGAATCTTGGGCGGAGCGCGCTCTAGGCCCGATTTTAGAGATTAACAGGGAGGTCTTGCTTTCGACATGTCCATCGTCTCCTTCCAGCGCAAGGCGGAATATTCCACATGACTAGCTACTCCAATTATATAGGCAATGTCACAAAATAGACACAACCCTAAAGCCTTGCCCCGGGTATTTTTTCGCTGAAATTCGGGTTATATCTCATCCCTACCCAGCGCTTCAATCACCCTGTCGCACCATTCTATATAGCTCTCCTCATTCCGGATGCCCATCTCAATGACTGCAATCGAGGAGAACAGCGGGTCCCTGCCGGGAAAGACGGCTTGCTGCTCGCGAAAGCCCGCGATTTTGGCGCGGTAAATCCTCAGACGTTCTTCATGCTCTGTTCGTTTCGCCCGCAAAACACCGATCATCGCCTCCGGCTCCACCAGCCAGGAATTGTACTGCTTCAGCATAAAATCGTCCAACGCTCGCGGTTCATCCGCCTCCAGCACCCAATCTTTAAGGAATTCAACTCCTTTGTCCGTGATGCTGTACACCTTGCGCGCCGGACGGTAGGACTCACGCTCATGCGATTCCAGCCTGACCAAACCTTCCGCCTCAAGCTTCGCCAGGGTCGGATAAAGCTGGTTGTTGTTGATTTTGTAAAAAAAACTGACCCGCCCGTTCATCTGCTGCTTCATGTCATATCCGCTCAGCGGTTCTCTGGCCAGCAGACTGAGCAGGGCGTATTTAATCGAACTCATTCTTTTCACTCCAACTATAAGTTAAATTTAACATAAGTTATTATTGACATGTAGCCAATTATGTTATAGGTTAATATTAACCTATTATTCAGTCACACACAATTCCATGATCCATGAAGGAGCGAAAAAATTATGAAATTCATTTTCAATGATGAAGCCTATTCTTTTGAACTGCTGCGGACGGTAAGCTATGCGCCATACGGTGGAGCGGATATCGGCGAATGCCTGGTGACCGCCTCCCGCATTGTTGAGGGCGATTTCGAGAGCTGGCACAAGGAATGGTTCCGGGTCGCCGAACGCGCGCATGCACTGGCGGATGAAGCACTGGCCGCCGGCCAGCGTATCGGCGCACGGGAGGCGTATCTCCGCGCTTCCAACTATTACCGCACCTCGGAGTTCTTCCTGCACGGGAGCCCAGAAGATCCGTGCATGCTCTCCACCTGGAAGCTGAGCCGCGACACCTTCAGACAAGCGGCGAAGCTGATGGATACCAAAGTGGAGCAGGTCAGCATTCCGTACGAAGGAACGACGCTTTCCGGTTACTTCTATACAGCGGCAGACGCCACGGAGCCCCGTCCGATCCTGATTATTCACGGCGGCTATGACTCCACGGGCGAAGAACTGTATTTCGGCGGAGCCGCCGCCGCTCTCCAGCGGGGCTACCACTGCCTTACCTTCGAGGGTCCCGGTCAAGGCTCCGTGATCCGCGAGCAGCGGATTCCTTTCCGTCATGACTGGGAGAAGGTTATTACGCCGGTTGTCGATTATGTAGTCAGCCGTCCCGAGGTGGACCCCGGCCGCATCGCGCTGATGGGCATCAGCTTCGGCGGCTATCTCGCGCCCCGGGCGGCGGCCTTCGAGCATCGCCTTGCTGCCTGCATCGCCAACGACGGCGTGCACACGTTCCGCTTCCGGGAAATGGGCCAGAAATTCATGGCGGGCCGAACGGACTATACCTTCGAGGAGTACGAAGCAACCGTAGCCAAGATCATGGAGCATCACAGCGGCGTCCGTTGGGCGGTAGACAACGGAATGTTCACCTTCCAGGCGAACTCTCTCCGCGAGCTGGTCGAGAAGACGGAGCCCTGCACCATGGAAGGTATCGCGGACCAGGTGCTCTGCCCGACGCTCGTCTGCGAGGCGGAAGAGGATCATTTCTTCGCCGGGCAGCCTGAGAGACTGTACGATGCACTGTCCTGCCCGAAGACCTATCTGAAGCTCACCAAGGAGGACGGCGGGGAAGAACACTGCCATTTCGGCGCCCTGCTGCTGTTCAATCACCGCGTCTTCTCCTGGCTGGATGAGACGCTGAAGATCAGCGCCGAACCGACAGGCGTACTGCATTAATATTAAAGCCTCCGGCTAACACGGCGGATCGGGAGCGACCCCTGTCTCACTAACAGGGGCACTCCCGTCCTGAACCGCGTTATTGCTGGAGGCTTTTTGTTGTCCTCAAAGTGGCCTTAGGCCAGCGTCAGGCAGCAGAGCTCGAGTTCCCGCGCCCGAGGCAATGACGACACTGGTTTTGACGGCCTGCTCAGCCTGTGGTTACATATCAATCATTGCATAGCATTTGGCTTTATGTTATATTGCGATTATTCTGTAGTTCGATTGTCATCAAACTTAAGAATGAAATGACATTCTGGATTTCATGTACTGGGGGTACAATTAATGAACAAGGGGATCCTTTATGCGGTCCTGTCCTATCTGGCATGGGGGTTTTTGCCTTTATACTGGCGCCTGTTTACCGCGATACCCGCATGGGAAATACTGGCGCATCGTATTGCCTGGTCCTTTGTATTTGTGGCTGTTCTCGTTACCGTCTCGAAGCAGTGGAAGCGGCTAAAGAGCGTGGGCTCCAGCCGAAGAGGTCTCATCGCCGTAGTTCTCTGCTCCATTCTAATCAGCTCGAACTGGTTTCTGTTCATTTGGGCCGTCAACAATAATCATGTGATCGAAACGAGCCTCGGGTATTATATGAATCCCTTGATCAGCGTTTTGTTCGCAGTGGTCTTCCTGAAAGAACGGCTGTCGCCGGGACAGTGGCTGTCCATCGTTCTGGCCGGCGTCGGCGTTCTGATTATGGCCCTGCAATACGGACAGATTCCGTGGGTGGCCATTTCTTTGGCCGTTACTTTTTCCTTATACGGACTTGCCAAAAAAATAGCCAACCTGGATGTCCTGCTGGGTCTGACCGGAGAAACGATTATCGCGCTTCCCGCCGCAGCTGCCTACCTGATCTACGTTCAGTCCCACGGAGCGGGGATCTTCGCTTCTCTGGCGCCTGTCTCGGTTGTGCTGCTCCTGCTCGCGGGCGTAGCGACAGCAACGCCTTTATTCTTGTTCGCCAAAGCCATGCAGCTGCTCCCGTATTCACTCGTCGGGTTTATTCAGTATATCGCTCCGACGACAAGCCTGCTGCTTGCTATTTTCCTGTTTAACGAACCGTTCTCGCAGATCGAATTGCTCAGCTTTTCCTTCATTTGGCTGGCTTTGATCATCTATTCCTTCGTGACGTTCCGGAAATCGAAAGCGGGGGTTATCCCCGTCAGGCAGATGGACGTACAGAAGAACGCAATCGCTTGTAACAAATAACGATAGGAGGCTAATGCGATGAAAGTGCTGAATCATCCTGACCGCCAGGATATTCAATTATCCTCGGTCCTGTATGCGCTCAGCGATCCTATCCGGTTGTATCTTGTGGATGTGATCCATAAATCGGGCGAACGGAGATGCGGCGATATTGCCGTTCCCGTCGTTAAATCGACGCTTTCCCACCATTACCGGACACTTCGGGAGGCCGGCATCCTTCACGTTCGGGTGCAGGGCACCCTGCGCATCTCCAGCGTCCGCACAGAGGATCTGGAATCCCGATTCCCCGGCCTGCTGGCCTCGGTGTTGAACGCCTATCACGCCTCCGGGGAGGCGGAGCGGTTAACGGCGTCGACCGAAGCCTCCGGCAGAGAAGCGACGCAGAGCTGAAACATCCGGCGGGTTACAGCGTTACCGGGTAATCGTTGAAGGCCCGGGAATACTCATAACCGGGAATCGGTTCCTAATCGAGTGGACCGTTTCCTAATCGAGTGAGCCGTATCCTAATCGAGCGGACCGTTTCCTGATCAAGTGGACCGTTTCCCAACCAAGTGAACGTATCCTAATCGAGTGACTGTTTCCTAATCAAGTAACCATACCCTAACCGGATGACTGTTTCCTATCGGGTGACCGTTTCCTATCGGGTGACCGTTTCCTAATCAATTGAGCATTTCCTACCCAAGTGAACGTTTCCTATTCAAGTGGACCGTTTCCCACCCGGACGAGCCAAGAACGACATCCTTTCTTCAGTCGAACGGGAAAAGCTCCCTTTTATTATCGCAATTTGAGCCTAAACCGGACCATGAGCGGGAAAAACTCCAGCTTATTTGCCGGTTTTTATTCAATTTCGGGAAAATCGCCTGATTAAGCGGGAGAAATTCCAGTTTATGCTTGGCATAAGTACTCCAGGGAAAAATAAACGGGAGAAATTCTGTTCCACTCTCCCATTCAAGCATCCACGCAAAAAAAACCTCTCCTGGTTAGAATGGAAGGTTCGCCAACCCATTTCAACCTAACGGAGAGGTTCTTTTTATATCAATCCTATCGCTGGGCCCAATCATTTAGATACAGCCGCAGCAAACCCGGCGAGTCGCCTCGTTCATAAGCCAAACGCCCCAGCAAGCCGCTGGCCGGCCCCTGCGATCATAGTCGCCGCCCTGCCCGGTTCACCCGAACCGCTGCCGGTACCCGCACCGACGGCACAGCTCCTCCACCGCTTCCCTGCGGGAGAAGCCGTAGAACAACCGATTCGCCCGTTCTCCCTCCACGATGTCAGAGAACGGCGTCTCATTGACGTTGCCCAGGTTAATGACGCCTTCACCGTCCAGGCAGCAGGGCACCACCGTCCCGTCGACCAATATGGCGGCCTGGCTGCGAAGGGCGTGACAGAAGCCTTGGCCATCGTCCTCAGGCGCGGTAAGACTGGGCCACTGAAACTCGTGGTCCTGGTTCAGAAAGATTCGATCGGCGATCTTCACGCTGCTGCCGGGAACGATCTTTTCCTCGATCCGGTAGTCCAGGCCGAATGCCGATTCCAGCACGGACAGCGTCTCGCGGTTGCGGTTTCTCTGCAGATTCGTCAGATTGTCCGGCGTGAGATTCCACAGCCGGAAGGAGATGAAGACGCCCTGCGCAGCAGCCTCCTTGGCAAATGAAATAATTTGCCCAAGATAGCCATCGCGGTCCTCGGATCCCTCATGCCCGTCGAAGCTGTGCAGCGAGAAGTTCATCTGCCGCAGCGCCGGCTTCCCGAGCAGCTTGGGCCCCGCCTTGCGGATCAGCGTGCCGTTGGTCGTAATGTTGACCTTGAAGCCTTTGTCATGCGCGGCATCCAGCAGTTCGTGAATTCGCGGATGCAGCAGCGGCTCGCCTTTGACATGAAGATAGATATGCGATGTATGCGGCTTGATCTCGTCCAAAATGGCGCTGAACGTTTCCGTATTCATAAACTTCGCCTGCCTTGCCGTTTGCGGGCAAAAGCTGCAAGCCAGATTGCAGACGCTTGTAATCTCGATGTATACCTTCTTAAATGTCTTCAAGCTCCGCTCTCCGTTTCATTTACCATTGATCCGAGGCGTACCGGAGTCCAAGCTGCCTCCGCGCATCTTCCATAATTTCCGCAGTCGCCAGCGAGTTGGCATGCGAATTGACGGAGCTCTCGTGTTCCCCCGCCTTCACCAGGCGGATAAACTCCTCAGCTTCATAGTACATCGACTCATAGGTCTGCGGCACAGTCAGTTCCTCGACAATTCCGTCTCTGTAGCGAATCTTGACCTCGTACGGCTGACTGATCTTGTCAATGATCATCGTGCCGTTCTCGCCTTGAATTTCCGCCGGCAGATAGGATTCGGTAATCTTGGCGTACATCACGACGGCATCCATATCACCGTAACGCATAACAATGCTGCCCTCGCCGTCGACGCCGGAGGAGAGCATTACGCCTGTCGCCTTCACCGTATCCGGCTTCCCGAACAGGACGACCATGGGATAAAGACAATAAACGCCGAGATCCATCAGGGCTCCATTGGAATATGCCGGATTGAAGGCATTCAGCACCGTCCCCTGAAGAAATGCGTCATACCGCGAGGAATACTGGCAGTAGCTGGCGAAGTACCGCCGAACCCGGCCGATTTTATACAGGTTCTCTTTGATGATATTGAAGCCCGGAACGAGCGTCGATTTCATCGCTTCCATGAACAGCACATTATTGCGCCGCGCCGCTTCGATGACGCTTCTCAGCTCCGCCGCGTTGGACGCGGCAGGTTTCTCACACAGCACATGCTTGCCGTGATTGATGCAGATAAGGGCGTGCTCCGCATGCAGTGAATTGGGACTGGCGATATAGACAGCGTCGATTTCGTCGCTTGCCGCCATCGCCTCAAGATCGGTGTATACGGAGGCTCCGGCGTATTTCGCGGCGAATGCTTTCCCCTTCTCTTCGCTGCGGGAATACACGGCGGTCAGCAGAAAATCTTCATTTTCCAGTCCCGACTCCAAAAAGCGGTCTGTAATCCAGTTGGTTCCGACTACGCCAAAACGAATGGTCATGCAGCTATCTCTCCCTTGAATGGCATTCTTTTATTCCTTATCCGATCTCGGCGGATAGCGTATAGAACACCTCGAGCTGTCTCGCGATCTCGGCCTTGTCATGCTCCACCACGGTCATATGCTGCGGCAGCGCCGACAGACCGGCGATCTGCGCCGGGAATTCCTGGCTGATATTCAGCAGGGAGATGGCTTCGTCGAACTTGGCAGGATGCGCGGTCGCGAATGTAATACCGATCTCGCCCGGCCCGTTATACGCTTCGTAAGCGGCAATGCCGCAGGCGGTATGAGGGTCAAGCAAATAGCCGGAATCCTGCTTGTACTTGCCAATGACGTTCAGACACTCGTCGTTCTTCACGCCAAGCGCGGCAAATTCGGTCTGTACCTTGTCGAGCAGCGCCGAATCAACCGTAATGGCTCCTTCGCGCTGAAGCTTCGCCATATAATCGGACACCTTCGCGGAGTCCTCGCCAAGCAAATAGTACAGGTAGCGTTCGAAGTTGCTGGCCACCTGGATGTCCATCGAAGGGCTGTGCGTGCTTTTGAAATCGCCGGGCTTGTATTCTCCGGTCTTCACGAACCGCTCCAGAATATTGTTCTCGTTCGTCGCGATGATCAGCTTGCCGATCGGCAAACCCATCTTCTTGGCGAGATAGCCGGAGAAAATGTTGCCGAAGTTGCCGGACGGCACACTGATATTGACCGTCTTGCCCTGCGCACTCTGCGGCAGATGCAGATAAGCGTAGAAGTAATAGACGGTCTGGGCCAAAATCCGTACAAAGTTGATCGAGTTGATCGCCCGAAGATGGTACCGGCTCTTGAAGTCCAGAT
This sequence comes from Paenibacillus sabinae T27, assembly GCF_000612505.1. Lineage (NCBI taxonomy): Bacteria > Bacillati > Bacillota > Bacilli > Caryophanales > Paenibacillaceae > Paenibacillus > Paenibacillus sabinae. Next base: position 996,562 of record NZ_CP004078.1, on the reverse strand, counting down.
CGCCGAACAGTTCCTTGATGACTTGTTGACAGTCGTCGAAATTGCCTTTGACCGACAGGTTCAGCACATTGGCATCGTCCACTGTCGTCATTTGCAGCTCCTGCACCTTGCTGACCTTGTTATGGGGATGCAGAATGCAGATCTTGATGCCTTCCTTGCCGCGAACGCCCGCAATGGCCGCCGCTCCGGTATCGCCGGAGGTTGCGCCGAGGATATGAATAATTTCGCCCCGCACTCTGGAAATATAAGAGTACAGCTCGCCCATGAACTGCAGCGCGACATCCTTAAAGGCAAAGGTCGGCCCGTGGAACAGCTCCAGCACATACAGCGAATCATTGATTTCCTTAAGCGGTGTCACTTCCGGATGGCGGAAGGAAGCGTAGCTCCGCTTGACCATATCCTTCAGGTCGCCGTCCGGAATTTCGCCGTTCGTATAATAGGAGAAAATCTTCAGGAACAGCTCCTGAAAGCTTAAGGAGCGCCACTCCTCCAGCGTCTGTGCGGACACGGAAGGAATCACGTCCGGAATCATCAATCCGCCGTCATCGGCCAGGCCCATCAAGACCGTATCGATAAAACCTTTCGGTTCGACCTTGCCTCTAGTGCTAATATATTGCATTTTTCTACTCAGCCCCCTGAATTTCGCGCTTTCGAATTTACCTTATATATTAACACGTTTATGTGTTAAAGTCCGGTGTATATTGCACGATTTCGCCTGTTTTGCGCTTTTTAACATTTCGCCGCCGTTACAGGTCCGTTTTCTGAAGCTCTTTCCAGACAGTCTTGTTGCTGTACTGCTTCTCTTCACTGACGTCCTGCCCGAACCAATCCGGCGCTTCGAAGCTCTGAGCCTCCTCCAGGGAATGAAATTCGACCTCGACGACGGACAGCTTCAATTGATCGTAGATATCAATTTCCACCGTTACGCCGTTCCATTCGCCGGTAATTCGCTCCTTGATCAGCGGCACCGCCCGGACGGCCCGAATCATTTGCTCGTACAGGCCCTGCGAGATTTCGTATTCGATTTCCTCCCGGCTGATGCCCAGCCCGTTCTTGAAGGTATGCGTGTAATGCACCTCGCCGGAAGCGAGATCTTCGATTTTGCGCACGCGCAGCTCCTGCGGCCCGTCAATCGCCAAATAGGTCTGCTCAATGCGCTGCCGGCTGTGAACAGTCAGCTTCCCCTCCTGAACGAGCTGCTGCGGAAACTCCGGAAGCAGGAACTTGCGCTCGATTTCCATTGCCATCACTATTTCTCTCCTTTTCACGTGGTCAGGTTAATAAATTGTAAAATGGCGCTCAAAGGAAGTCAATCCGGGAACAATTTGCTAAAATAGAAGAATCGGTGCGTCAAAATCGCGCCAGTCCAACATATACGGAGGCAACTTTTGTGGATTATATCATACTGGACATTGAATTTAACGGCCGTAAGTTTGCCAGCGAGCATCCGATGGAGGTTATCGAGATCGGCGCCGTGCGGCTTGACGCTTCCCTTCGTCCTGTCGACGAGTTCACTTCGCTGATCAAACCCGTGTATTTCGCTACGCTGAACTCTTTCATCAAGAAAAAAACGGGGATTCCTCAGGAAGAAATCGATATCGCCCCCCGTTTTCCCAAGGTAATCTCCGCCTTCCTGCGCTGGCTCGACCAAAGTCCGGATGGCGTGCTGCTGCTGACCTGGGGCGGTGAAGATATGAAGCGCATTATCCAGGATACCCGCATGCATAAGCTGGACGACACCTACTGGCTGAAGACCCCATACTACGATCTGCTCAAAGGACTTCTTCGCGCACGAGGCCTGAAGAACGATATCAGCGTGGAAAGCGCCATGGAGCTTCTGGGCCTCGAATCCGCCGGCTCCGCGCACCGGGCGCTGGGCGACGCGCGCATGACAGCCGATATTTTTCGTGGGATTTACGGCGAGCTGGACCTGGATCAGGTGAAATACTACAAAGACACCTTCTCCAACGCCCGTGAGCGCAAGACGGTCAAGATCGCGATCAAAGCAATTCTGGCGCAAAAGATCATCCCCACCTGGGAGCTAGTTGAGGAGCATTATTTTACAGGTAAAATTCCGCTGGACGACCCGCGCAAGGCTGAGGAGCTTCAGCGATTCTTTGCCGCGGAGCTTGAGAAAGCCACCTCCCGTTCCGCAATCTCTCCTTCCCCGTCTCCGGCCAACCGGCTGAGTCAAAGCTAAAGAATAGCCGCCCTTCCTTTTCGGCAGAGCCCATGCTTCGGCACCCTCGAAAAAGCACCCATCGGTGCTTTTTTTATGCTGAAAAAAGGTTTGACATTAACGCAGCGTAAAGGTGTACATTGAGCTTGTGAGGAGGTGCCATCACGGAATACACAGTGCAAAAACTCGCGAAACTTGCGGGAATCAGCGCGCGTACGCTGCGTTATTACGATGAATTCGGGATTTTGAAACCGGCCCGGATCAACTCCTCCGGATACCGCATCTATGGCCGGCCCGAGGTCGATCTGCTGCAGCAGATTTTATTTTACCGCGAGCTGGGTCTAAGTCTGGAGAACATTAAGGCTATCGTAACCTCGCCCTCGTTCGACGGGACGAAAGCGCTGAGGACACATCATGGCAGGCTGCTGGCCAAAAGAGAACAACTCGACCGGCTGATCTCAAATGTGGAGAAGACACTGGCCGAAAGGGAAGGAAGGATTACAATGAGCGACACCGAGAAATTTGAAGGCTTTAAACAAAAAATGATTGAAGACAACGAGCAGGCCTACGGCAAGGAAGCGCGCGGGAAGTACGGCGACGAAGCCGTCAACCGGTCCAATAAACAGCTGATGAACATGACCGAGGAGCAGTATTCGGCCGTTCAAAAAATAGAAGAGGACATGTTCGCTTCGCTGGCGGAAGGCATGAAGACTGGTGACTCCGCCGGCGAAGCCGCGCAGCGAGCCGCCGATCTCCATCGGCAATGGCTCACATTCTTCTGGGGCAGCTACTCCCCGGAGGCCCATGCGGGGGTCGCGCAGATGTACGTGGACGACGAACGCTTTACCGCTTACTATGACAAGCGCGGAGCGGGGCTTGCCCGCTTCCTTAGAGACGCCGTACACGCCTACACGGCCAAATCGAACTAAAGCGTTTATCGAGTTTCACTAGGCTAAGCCAGGGCAAAATGCTTTTTGCCTTGGCTTTTTTTATCTGCATATTCATTTACCGCGTCGCACCAGTCCCCCCATTACGGCAGTTCTTCTTCGGTCAGGCAGGCCCAAAAATTTAGATCGAATAAATGGGACTTTTGTTGTATGATGGGTGGGATTGTATAATTATTCCTGGGCAATTAAGCCCTGGTAGGTTGGTCTTAAGTCAATCTGTAGAATAAGAAACGGCAAATCCGTACGAAAGTCGGAGACGCAAAGCCACGGGTCTAAGCAAGGTCACTCCTTGTATGACAGCCGGGTTGCCTATATCTCTTCATGGGTTGGCTTATTTTTGTTGCCATTAATTAAGTTATGAAAGGGAGATTGTATGTTGGGAAGGTTATTAGGTAGAGTCGCATTTATCATTATGTTTTTTGCAGTGCAAGTCTTATCTTTCTCAGGGCCCTCGTATGCAGAAAACCAAACTTCATTAAATGACATTAGCCGTCATTGGGCCGAGGAAGAAATAAAAGTATGGATTGGCAATGGATTGATCTCGGGCTACGCCGATCGAACCTTTCAACCCGATAAAGTCATTACCCGAGCGGAATTCATATCGCTGGCGAACAAAGCGTTTGGTTTTTCCCATAAGGCTGACCAGACTTTTAAAGATGTCCCGCAGGGAAAATGGTTTTACAACGATGTATCCAAAGCGAAATTTACCGGCTACATCTCGGGGTTCGGAGACGGCACCTTCAGGCCTGATCAACCGATAACGAGAGAAGAGTCTGCCAAAATCATTTACCAGCTTATGCAGTTGGAAGAGGGGACAATAACGAGAGATACTGAAGCCTTTCAGGATGAACAGCAAATGTCTGCCTGGAGTAAACCATACATAAAAGTGGTTGCTTCCAAGGGTTATCTGAAGGGATATCCGGATAAAAGCTTCCGTCCTCAGAAACCCATCACAAGAGCTGAAGCTGTAGTGGTGCTAGATCAAGCTGTAGGTCAATTGATACACCAGCCTGGAACCTATGATCTGAAAAATACGGTTGGCGGGAACTTGACGATCAACAGCGGCGGCGTCACCCTAAAGAATGCTGTCATTAAAGGCGACCTCATTCTGGCAGCGGGAATCGGCGAGGGCGAGGTGCTGCTTGATCACGTAACCGTTGAAGGAAGAACCATTGTGAACGGCGGCGGGGAACACAGTATCGTCATTCAAGACTCTTCGATGAACCAGGTAGTGGTTCAAAAGGATCTCGGACGAGTCAGACTTTTTACGAAGGGCGATACAAGCATCAGCAGCACTGTCGTCAAATCGGGAGCAAAGCTGGAAGAAGAACAGGGAAACGAAGCCTTTAAATCGGTTTCCGTTGAAAGTACGTCAGTAAATGATCTCGTACAATTTGAGGGCACTTTTGCAAAAGTCGCAGTAAAAACGACGGTAACGATCGAAATTTACGATCAATCCACCATAGCTCTGCTTGAAACTTACACAGGTTCAGAAGGGGCTGCTATCAAGCTGCAGGACAATGCCGTATTGAAGGAGATCATTCTGCAGGCAGCCGCGAAGATCACAGGAGAAGGAACCATCCTTAAAGCTGAGATTAATGCGGAAGGTGTTAGCTTCGAGCAAATTATAAAGGAGTACATTCTCTCGGAGACGGTGAAGGTCGTGGTAATTGGCGGGAAGGAAGTTGGAAGCAGCAGTCCGGTTCCAACGGTTCCTTCGCCAGGAGAAGTGAGTAATCCTACGGGACCCGTATCTCCCGCACCCACGCCCGCACCCGCATCTCCCGCACCCGAATCTCCGGCACCCGGACAGCTGCCTGTAGAGCAGCCTGCCCCCGAACCGGGTAAGGTGCTGGATATAAAAGCCGCTTTTATTGTACAGGACAAGCTATACACCCTGTACCCGGCAACCTATGATTATTCGGCCGTAAAATGGAATGTTGCCAATTCGGTTACACAGGATACGTACCAGACCGAATATGACAAAACGGTACAAGACGTAGGGGTTTACAGCATCTCGGGCGGAGCGCTTCCTCCGGCATCGTATGACGTTACCAATCCGAACTCGTCTCAGCATTTTTCAGGAGTTATGTTATCCAGCGTTACGGTTAACGACAGCGTGTATGCTAAAGTTTATTATAGCGGCACCGAGACCATCTCTTATCAAATCAATGACAGCTATACCGTCCATGATCTTGACAACCAGATGCCGGCACAAGCGGTTCCGCTCGCTGATGGGGATACCTTGGCAATGGTTTATGGAGATCAGTTTGAGGTCTTTGCAACCTGGAACGGTAGCGGCTGGGAGCTTGACGCGATTAACGATCAATTAGAGGCGCCAACCCATCTAATGGCATCGACGGTATCGAATAAGGCGATCGCTCTGCAATGGGATCCGGTTGCAAATGCGGATCAATACCACATTTATTACAGCGCAACACCTACGGGCGAGTTTGTTTCCTTGAAGGACCCGAACGGCCAGCCTGTTACCGTAACGGGCACGACTTATGTTGACAGTTCAAATCTTCCGCATACGACAAGATATTATGTGGTTACTGCAGCGAAAGCCGGAATCGGTATGGAATCGGGACCAAGCAATGTTACTTTTGCTACAACCTATTATAATGCGCATATAAGCTTGGATTTTCAGATAACGGATACGATAAGACACCCGTCGGAGCCGATCCTTTATATCACGGATAAATCGAGTAAGAAGCTGTATCGCATCAATTACGAAACGGGCACCAAAGACTCCATTTCCTTTTCCTTTGCGCCGGAGAGTCTGACGTATGCAGACGGTAAAATCTATGTATCCTTGCTGAAAGCGGAGCATTCTTCCTATACAGATATCGCGCAGCAGCAAGGCGCAATTGCGGTAGTAGACGCAGCGACCTTTACGCTTGAAGGTACGCACAATATTGCGATTGACCCGTTCGATATCGCTGCCGATCGTTCCGGCCATCTCTACGTGGCTTCGGGTTCAGGACAGTGGACCGAGATCAAATCGTATGATTTAAACACCTTTGCGGAAATAGCCTCCAGTGGTATTAGGCAAGCTAGCTATATCCAGATGCATCCTGTATGGAATAAGCTCTATACGATTACAACGGACTCGTCGCCGAGAGACCTTAGTGCCTATAATGTAACGAACGGGCAATACGTTGAGCCCTCATATCCCGGCGGGTATGATTCTCCGTATCATGGCGAATACAATATGGCGCCGAACTTTACGATATCTCCGGATGGAGCTTATATCTTTAACGGAGTCGGCAGCGTATTTATGGCTACAAACAAGATGTACGACGATATGAAGTATGTATATGGACTTGGACAAACGTATGCCGATATCGCCTTTGATCTGCCAAGCCACAAATTTTATACGGTAAAGAACAATGCAGTACAAGTATATGATTACAGCAACTTTAAGCAATCCGGTCTATATCATTTGGACGGTACCGCAAAATACGTGTTTAACGATACCGATAAGCTATTAACTATATCTGCATTTGCAGGAAAGAATGTAATTGAAATCGTAGAAAAGAATACATTCGAAGCGGCCCCGCCCGCTCCGGTGTCCGGTATCCAGCTGGATGGCAGGGTGGCAGACATTGCATACGACCCCGCCAATCAGAAAGCTTATGCCATCGATGAAGCGTTCAACAATCTGTATGTGGTGGATCTTCAAACACAGACTGTAGCTAACACGGTCAAGCTTCCGTATCGTCCGGCTGGATTGACTTTATCGGAAGACGGTTCCAGCCTCTTTATCGTGAATGACGATCTGAATCAGCTCGTAACGGAAGTTCGTCTATCTGATCTCAAAGTTGTAAGACATCTGCCATACACGTCAGTTAAGGATTCCGGTGATTTCTCGGACAGACATATCTATCATAAATCGGGATTGCTGTATATTGTTATGGGCAATTGGGAGCCGACGCTGCTCGTGTTCAATTCGGCAACCTTTGCATCCGTAAACTACGGAACTGGTTACAGGAGTTGGAGAACTGGCTTTCTCCGGCGATAAGAGCAAATTCTATTACTGGTATCAGTCTGGCTGGAATGCTGGAAATGCGGGCTCCAATGTATATGCGTATTCTGTGAGCGGCAATAGCTTAACGAAATTCGGCCAATCCAATCTGGGTTACCCTAATTTCTTAAGAGATCCATTGGATACTCCTGTTCTACTGCTGGAGGGTCAAGGAAAGCTGGTCGTAAAGAATAAGGTCTTTGATCTGAGTGATGTTTCAAAGGTCATCGGAACATTACCGGAACCGATCTATGCAGTGAATTCTACCGGTGACCTGTTGGTTGGTAAAAATGGGATATACGATGCGGCTACGTATCAGAAGGTAGAAGCATTGTCGCTAGGCGAGGCAACGGAAATCTTCTTCGACCCGAACGGGAAGCTGTATTATTACGTAAATGGCGAGTTAAAGTCTATACAGAAGTAAAAAGAGTATGACAAAAAAAGGCACAGGGAGGCATCCCCGTGCCTTTTTTCATGCGCCTTCCAGCTGCGCAGCCTGAATAGCCATCCCTGCCCGCGCCGCTTATTCCGTTCCTCCCGCCCTTCCCTTGGAAGCGTGGCCGGATTTTTCACATCTCGCATAAGAACCCGTTGTCCAGCGCAGCCTGGTCAACGGGTTCGTTCTTTTCATTATAGGCTGCGGTGCAGCAAGGACAGCACTTGGCGAAGCTCGCTCACTGCAATCTGGCCCGGGGCCGATGCCTTCTTCGCCGCGCCGAACGTCAGGGCGGACCCGAACACTTCTCCGCTGAGACGGCTGATCACGCCGATTCCCGACATGGACATCGTAATCACCGGGCGGTCGGCATATTTTTCCTTCATGATGTGGGTCGCTTCAAGCAGGGTCAGCACGTCGAGCGGATGATTCGGCATCACCGCAATCTTGGGAATGTCCCCGCCAAGCTCCTGGGCCTTCCGCAAACGGGAGATAATCTCCTCTTTATCCGGTGTCTTGTCGAAATCATGGTTGGAAACAATGACAAAGACGCCCTGCTTGTGCGCCTCGCTGATCAGCGCCTTGACCGTCTCCTCGCCCGTGAACAGTTCAACATCGATCAGATCGACCAGCCCCGTCCCGGCAATCGCCTGATTAAGCGCAGCGTACTGCTCCGGGCTGATCTCCTTCTCCCCGCCTTCTCTGGCGCTGCGGAACGTGAACAACAGCGGAAGATCGGGAATAACGGAACGAATGCCGGCGAGCGCCGCTTTTACCGCTTCGATATCCTCGGCCTGTTCAAAAAAATCCACCCGCCATTCCACCACATCGCAATCCAGCGATTTCAGCGCTTCCGCCTCTTCCTTCAGCTCGTCGGCAGTTAAGCCAACCAGCGGAACGCATATTTTCGGCTCGTCTTCGCCGATGATGACTTGTTTTACAGTTACTGTGCCGCTCATTCTTCCAACTCCTTCGTCTTTCGGTACCCGGGCCTGAACGTTCTTCAGGCTTTGTTACATTACTCCTTAAGGTAACGCATATTTACGATTATAGCCAGCCTAACGGAGAAACAAATGAAACCTTACCGCTAAACGGTCTTAACCAACTTCCAAGTGAAAATGTTCACATGATCTCTATATCGGACATGTTATGCTAAATTAAAGCTTTAAATGGAAAGGAGCGGCCACATGAACTTGCGGCATTTGCAGTACTTTCAGGTGATCGCCGAAATGGAGCATATTACACAGGCAGCTGTGAAGCTGTCCATTACTCAACCCAGCCTCAGCCATGCCATCTCCGAACTGGAAAAAGAACTGGGAACCTGTCTGTTTGAGAAACAGGGCCGGAATATCCGGCTCACCAAATATGGCAGGCTTTTTCTAGGCTATGTCAACCGCGCTCTGGACGAATTGGAAAAAGGCGAGAAGCGGCTGCGCGAGCTGACCAGCCCCTCCGCAGGGGTGGTTGATCTTGCCTTCATCGGCACACTGGGCACGCATTTCGTACCGGCGTTGGTGCAATCTTTTTCCGTTATGGAGGAACATCGTCAAATCTCCTTCACTTTCCATCAGGGATCAACGAGAAAGATGATTCAGGGCCTCAAGGATGATCTGTACGATATCGCCTTTTGTGCTTATGCTGAGCGGGATCCCGAGCTGGAGTTTGTTCCCCTGGCGGAGCAGGAGCTGGTCGTTGTCATCCCGAAAAATCATCCGCTGACCGGATCGGGCAGCGTCGAGCTTAAGGAAATCGCTGCTTATCCTCTGGTATACTTCGCTGAATCGAACGAGCTGCGGCCGATTCTCGACGGTCTGTTCGCCAAAGCAGGCGCAAGGCCGAATATTGTCTGCGAAGTGGAAGAGGAAGGCGCAATGGCCGGTCTGGTATCGGTGGGTTACGGCATTGCGGTGATGCCCCGTTGTCCCGCCCTGGCTCATTACGATGTCGACGTTCTAAGCGTTGCTTATCCGGCTTACGATCGCTTTATTTATGCAGTGAGCGTGCGCAGCCGCTATCTGTCGCCCGCGGCTTCGGAATTCCGCAATTTCGCCATTCGCTACGGACGAGAGTTTTTTGCTGCGCACAAACCGGTCTGAACCTGTCCACAAGTCCTTTTGGAGAAAACGGTCATGACCGTTTCGGCCGCACCCGGATACGGCTATTGCTTCCCGTGGCTCTGCACCGACTCCTCCAGAAACCGTTCAACTTCTTCAAGATAAGGCAGGGAAGCGACCGCTCCGGCTTTACCTACGGCGAGCGCGCCGACCGCGTTGGCGAAGACGACCGCTTCTTCCAGCGTTCGGCCCTTGGCCAACTGAACGGCAAGCGCCCCGTTGAACGAATCCCCTGCCGCAACGGTGTCCACCGGCTGAACGGGAAATCCGGGAACATGGACCGCGCCGTTCTTGTTGACGATCAGAGCCCCCTTTGGACCGAGTGTCATAATCACATGCTGAACGCCTTTTTGCAGCAGAATCTCCGCCGCTTCCCGGGCGCTGTCGACACTGTCCACCGTGATGCCTGACAGTATCCCCGCCTCCGTCTCGTTGGGCGTAAGAATGGTAACGAGCGACAGCAGCCCGGCGCCAAGCTCCCTGGCCGGAGCCGGATTCAGGATGACCGGAACGCCGTGCCGGTGCGCGATTTCTGCTGCATGCTCCACCATGTTCAGATCCATTTCCAGCTGCAGCACCAGAACCTCGGCTTCGCTGATGACTGGCTCCATGCCGGCGATATCTTCCGCCGAGAGCACAAGGTTGGCCCCCGGCACAACAATGATCCGGTTCTCACCGTCTTCTTCAACAACGATGGAGGCCACCCCTGTCGACTGTTCGGCAAGCTCGGCGATGTGCCGGGTATCTATGTGTTCCCCTCTCATAACCTCAAGCATCTCGCGGCCGAAGGCATCCTGCCCTACACAGCCGATCATCGTGACTTCTCCTCCCAGCCGGGCCGCCGCTACGGCCTGATTGCCCCCTTTTCCCCCGGGAGACAGCATAAAGCTCTTGCCAAGCAGGGTTTCTCCGGGACCCGGAGCGCGTCCGGTGCGAACCGTCATATCCATATTCAAGCTGCCAACCACTACGATCATACGCGATCCTCCGTCCACCTGATTTTTAAGTTTTACTCTATATTAGAGCCTGCCGCGCCTTTTATCAAACCAGGCTTTTCCAAGGCCGGCCGCTCCGGAAAACATTAACAAAAACGTAGTTACGCAGGCGTCCGATTTATGCTAGAATAGTTATGCAATCGTTTTCAAAAGGCGGTCTACATTGTTCGGCACAAACGTTTGCATCCACGATAAAGCCAGGAGAATTCGTTGCAATTCAATCTAATCCGAAGATTAGGGAGGCTTATCAGCTTGAGTGAGAAGAACTTACCGACAGTCGCTTATTTCAGCATGGAGTACGGCCTGCATTCCGATTTTAAAATGTACGCCGGAGGGCTCGGCATTCTGGCCGGCGATTACATCAAGGGCGCCAAGGACATCCAGGCCCCGATCATTCCCATCGGCCTGAAATGGAAGCAGGGCTATACCGACCAAAGAATCGACGCGAACGGCAATCCGTATGATTCCTTTCACAACTATGTCTACGATTTTCTCGAAGATACCGGTGTGAAGGTCACCGTCAAAATCCGCGGCCTCGACGTAATATGCAAGGTATGGAAAACAGAGCATTTCGGCAACAACCCACTCTATCTGCTGGATACGGACATTCCGGAGAATGCCGACGCCTGGATCACCGGCCAGCTGTACGGATGGTTCGGAGAAGAGCGGATCGCCCAGGAAATCGTGCTCGGCATCGGCGGAGTAAAGGCCCTGCGTGCGCTGGAAATCCCGGTGGATGTGTATCATTTTAACGAAGGGCATGCCGCGCTGGCGGCGGTAGAACTGATCCGCGAAAAAATGGCCGGCGGCGACACCTTCGAAGAAGCCTGGAAAGCGACCCGGCAGGAGGTTGTGTTCACCACGCATACCCCAATCAAAGAAGGCAACGAGTCGCATCCGCTCAGCCGTCTGGAATATATGGGCGCCTTCAACGGGCTGACCCGCAGCCAGATGGAGCGCATCGGCGGGGAGCCGTTCAATATGACCGTCGCCGGTCTGCGCCTCTCCCGTATCTCCAACGGGGTAGCCAAGCTCCACGGCGAGACGGCGAACAAAATGTGGAAGGAAGTTCCCGGACGTTCACCGATCATTGCCATCACCAATGCCATTCATACGCCCACTTGGGTCGATGAACGCATCACCCGAGCCTACGAAGAGAATGGAGACCTTTGGAGCGTTCATGCCGAGATCAAGAGCGAGCTGATCGGCTTTATCCAGGAGCGCTCAGGCATCCGGCTGAATGAGGACAATCTGCTGATCGGCTTCTCGCGCAGGGCCGCCCCATACAAGCGAAGCGATCTCCTCTTCTCACGTCCCGACATTATCGAGCCTTACCTCGAATCGGGCAAAGTGCAGATCGTCTTCTCCGGCAAGGCGCATCCGCTTGACGACACCGGCAAAAAAATCGTCAGCAACCTCGTAGCCATGATGAAAAAGTATCCGAAAAGCGTCGTATTCCTGGAGAACTACGATATGACGATCGGGGCGATGCTGACGCGAGGCTCCGACGTGTGGCTCAACAACCCGCGCAGACCGCTGGAAGCGAGCGGCACCTCCGGCATGAAGGCCGCCATGAACGGCGTACTTAACTGCTCCATCCTCGACGGCTGGTGGCCGGAAGCCTGTATCGACGGCGAGAACGGCTGGCAGATCGGTGACGGCTTCGAGACGACCGATTTTGAGCTGCTGGACCGGCATGACAGCGAAGCGCTGTACGATACGCTTTTGAACCGCGTCCTGCCGACTTATTACGAGGACCGCGACAAATGGACGCAGATGATGCGCCGAAGCATCGAGACGACCCGAACCGAATTTGCGACCAAGCGCATGCTGGAGGAATACTACAGCAAAATGTACATTCCCTCCTGACCGCCTGTGTCCACTCAAATATGTAACTTTACTTTCCCCACCGTCCGCGCCAGCGGGCGGTTTTTTGCTGTGTCCGCCTCCCTCGTTCTTCCGTTGCAGATTCCGATGTCCTTGCTGTGTCCGCCTCCCTCGTTCTCCCGCTGCAGATTCCGATGTCCTTGCTGTGTCCGCCTCCCTCGTTCTCCCGCTGCAGATTCCGATGTCCTTGCTATGTCCGCCTCCCTCGCTCTCCCGTTGCAGATTCCGGCCCCCTTAATTTGTTTAAAGTTATTATAAATAAAGATTGATTTTTATCAAATTAAAGTTATTATAATACTTATACTAAATCTAAATTATATGAGGTGATGTTTCCATGAGTTCAAACGATAACCACTTAACGACCAGCTGGGGCGCTCCCGTAGGAGACAACCAGAATTCGCAGACCGCCGGCACGCGGGGCCCGACGCTGATCCAGGACGTTCACCTGCTGGAAAAGCTGGCCCATTTCAACAGGGAGCGCATCCCGGAACGCGTCGTGCATGCCAAAGGCGCCGGTGCTCATGGTTATTTTGAAGTGACCAGGGACGTCTCTCAATATACAAAAGCAGCCTTCCTGTCACACATCGGCAAACGCACGCCCATGTTCATTCGCTTCTCTACCGTTGCCGGTGAACTGGGCTCCGCCGATACCGTCCGCGATCCGCGCGGCTTCGCCGTCAAATTCTATACCGAGGAAGGCAACTATGATCTCGTCGGCAATAATACCCCCGTCTTTTTTATTCGCGACGCCATTAAATTCCCGGACTTTATCCATACACAGAAGCGCCACCCGCAGACCCATCTGAAAAATCCGACCGCCGTCTGGGATTTCTGGTCCCTTTCCCCCGAGTCGCTGCATCAGGTAACCATTCTAATGTCCGACCGCGGCATTCCCGCAACACTGCGCCATATGCACGGGTTCGGCAGCCATACCTTTAAGTGGGTCAATGCGGAAGGACAGGCCATTTGGGTAAAATACCATTTCAAAACCGAGCAGGGCGTCCAGAACATGGATGTGGAAACGGCAGCCCGGATCGCCGGCGAGCATCCCGATTACCATACCGAGGATCTGTTCAACGCGATTGCAAATGGGGATTTCCCTGCCTGGAAGCTGTACGTGCAGATCATGCCGATCGAAGACGCGGATACGTACCACTTCGATCCGTTCGACGTAACCAAAGTCTGGTCTCAAAAAGACTATCCGCTGATCGAAGTTGGCCGCATGGTTCTGGACCGCAATCCGGAGAACTATTTTGCCGAGGTGGAGCAGGCCACCTTCTCCCCGGGCTCCTTCGTTCCGGGCATCGAGGCTTCTCCCGACAAAATGCTCCAGGGCCGTCTGTTCGCCTATGCCGACGCTCACCGCTACCGCGTAGGCCCGAACCACAACCAGCTCCCGATCAACCGTCCGCAGTGTCCGGTGCACAACCACCAACGCGACGGCGCGATGGCCTACGGCGACAACGGCGGCGCCTCCGTCTACTATGAGCCGAACAGCTTCGGTGGACCGAAGGAGTCGCCCGAGCATAAGATTTCCCCGTTCGACGTCTCCGGGCAGGCCGCCAGTGTCGCTTACGATCATGACGACCACTATACCCAGCCCGGCGATTTGTACCGCTTGCTGAGCGAAGACGAGCGCGCCCGCCTTGTGCGTAACATCGTCGACTCGATGCAACCTGTCGAGCTTGTGGATATCAAGCTGCGTCAAATCGGCCATTTCTACAAAGCTGACCCGGAATTCGGAACCCGAATTGCCGAAGAACTGGGATTATCCGTCCCAGCCGCACTCTAATATCCCCAAGTTACCCCCATTACGGGGATAACAGCCGGGTTATCCCCGAATTCCCTGGGAATACAACAAGCGCAGGATCTGCCGATCCTGCGCTTGTTTATTCTTCTAGGATTCCAAAGCCGTTGCTCCGCACGTCACTGCTTCCGGCAGATGCTCCTTTAGCTCATCAATAAATTTATGAAAAGCGCTCGTCATGTACAGATCGCGCCGCCGTATAAAAACCGTCGGAATTTCCCGATACCTGTCCGGGAAGGGGTAGCAGCGGATGCCATCCTTGACATTCAGCCTATTGTAATAAGATACAGGCAGTACGGCAAAGCCGATGCCCGCTTTTACACAGCCGAGCAGCCCTTCCATTGTGCCGAATTGCATCACTTTGGCCAGGCGGTAGCCCTCGTCCCGGAGCCATTCCTCAAGCTGCAGCCGATACATGCACTCCGAGTTCAAGATCAGCAGTGTCTTATCCTGTATCGTTCGGAGCCCTTGAAAATCCATCGTTTCCGGCAGGATCAGTCCCAAACGCTCGTTAATGACAAGCTCCTGAACAATGTCCGGATGCTCAACCGGCCCATCCACAAAGGCTCCGTTAACCGCATACTGCAGGACCGCATTGATGAGCTGATCCGTTAATCCGATTTCCAAATGGACCTCAACCTCAGGAAATTTGCCGCGATACGCGGATAAAATAGAGGGCAGGCGTATGGCAGCCGTCGTATCGGAGCCAATCGTAATGGAGCCTTTGGGAATGGGCGAATCCAGTACCGCTTTTTCCGCCTCCTCCAGCAGGTTCAGAATCTTCTCCGTATACGTCAAAAGGGTCTGACCCGCCGAAGTCAGCGTAATCCCCCGGCTGTGCCGGTAAAAGAGCGGAGTCTTCAGCTCCTGCTCCAGCTGCTGAATTCTTGCCGTCACGTTCGATTGCACATAGTTAAGACTTTGGGCCGCTTTTGAAATGCTCCCTTCCTCGGCGACCGCCCTAAACACTTTCAGAAGTCCAATATCCATCCCGGTACGCTCCCCTCTTCCTAGCTATCAGCCACGGTGATGTCGTCCATCATTTCCCTTCATTATACATGATTCCCCTCTCCGATTATGATGGAATTACAAAAGAAATCCACCAAAGAGGAGCGGTAAGCGATGGAAAATAAACGTTGGCGTTTTAAAGTGCCCGGAGCATCGGACAGCAAAGAGATCATCATGGATACCAGGGAAATCACGAGTGTGTATGACATTTTGAAAAAGCTGAGAAGCGCGGAAGAAGCAGTTCACCTTGAAAGAGTAACGGAGCCCCTCAGGAAACAAATCCAGAATCCCCTGACAAATCTGAAGCCGTATAAGAACAACTGTGGATGAAAAGTGAATAAAAAAAAGACCTCTGCAGCGCAGAAGTCTTTATGACGCAGTAAGCGGGTGATGGGAATCGAACCCACGCTATCAGCTTGGAAGGCTGAAGTTCTACCATTGAACTACACCCGCAAAGGTGAAAATCGGGATGACACGATTCGAACATGCGACCCCCTGGTCCCAAACCAGGTGCTCTACCAAGCTGAGCTACATCCCGTTATTAAGAAATTAGGTATTGAATGGCGCGCCCTGAGAGATTCGAACTCCCGACCTTTTGATTCGTAGTCAAACGCTCTATCCAGCTGAGCTAAGGGCGCATATATGGAGCGGACGACGGGAATCGAACCCGCGACCCTCGCCTTGGCAAGGCGATGCTCTACCGCTGAGCCACGTCCGCAAAATATGGTGCGGTCGAGAGGACTCGAACCTCCACGGGGGGTTAGCCCACACGGACCTGAACCGTGCGCGTCTGCCAATTCCGCCACGACCGCAAAGAATGAAACATGGTGAGCCATGAAGGACTCGAACCTTCGACACCCTGATTAAAAGTCAGGTGCTCTACCAACTGAGCTAATGGCTCGTATAAGTGGCTGGGGATATAGGATTCGAACCTATGCATGACGGAGTCAAAGTCCGTTGCCTTACCGCTTGGCTAATCCCCAACAAGAATACGAAACATTTTAGTTAAAATGGGGCGATCGATGGGACTTGAACCCACGAATGCCGGAGCCACAATCCGGTGCGTTAACCCCTTCGCCACGACCGCCATAGTCAAATGAATCGGTGTAATGGTGAATCAACAACTGGTAAATCAATGGCGGAACCGACGGGATACTCTCCA